>JBJHBH010000054.1:0-24730 GCA_050485365.1 Desulfuromonadales bacterium
AGGAACCGGTGCTGGTGGGGGCCGAGACGGTGCTGCAGGAGGGGGACAGGCTTCGGGTGGTGGGTCGGCCGGCCGATCTGGAGAAGGTGCAGCTCTACATCGGCCGCCCCGTCGAGGGGGAGATCGACTTCGACCGGGTCCTGACCAAAAAGAGCATCGTCGTGTCGAAGCGCCAGTTCGCGGGCACGACCCTCGGTTTCTTCAACTTCCGCGAGGTCTTCAACGTGCAGGTGGCGCGCATCACCCGCAACGGGGTCGATCTGCCCGCCAGCGCCCACACACGCCTGCACCTGGGCGATGTCCTGCACGCCGTGGGCGACGAGCGTTCGCTGCGCAACATCAGCCGGATTCTGGGCGACAACCTCAAGGAGACCTACGACATCGCCCTGCTGCCGATCGTGCTGGGGCTGCTGCTGGGGCTTTTGCTCGGGCAGCTCACGCTCCCCCTCCCCTTCCTCGGCCCCTTCACCCTCGGGACGGCGGCGGGCACGCTGCTGGTCGGTCTGGTGCTCGGCGCCCGCTACCAGACCGGTCGCCTGATCTGGGATCTGCCCGCGAGCGGCAATCGGCTGATCCGCGACCTGGGGCTCGCCCTCTTCATGGCGGCGGTGGGAACCTCGGCGGGGACCGATTTCGTCGCCACCGTGCGCAGCGAAGGGATCCCCCTGCTCCTGTCGGGAGTCGCCGTCACCCTGGTGCCGGTGGCGCTCGGGGCGGCGGCCGGGTACTGGCTGCTGCGCGTGCCGTTTCTTCGCCTGCTCGGCATGCTGTCGGGGGGGATGACGAGCGTTTCGGGCATCGAGAGCGCGGGCGCTCTTTCGTCGACCCCCTATGCGCAGTCGTCCTACGCGACGGTCTACCCGGCGGCCCTCATCGGAAAGATTCTCGCCGTCAAGATCCTGGTCCTTCTTCTGTCGCTTTGAAACGGGCGCTAAAGGCGGATTCAGTCCTCGCAGCCGGTCCAGTGCCGGCTCAGCTCCCGCAGTCTGCGTCTCGCCTCGCCGTCGTAGGCCTGCGCGTCGGCGCGGGCTCTGCTCATCCCGTCGAAATACTCTCCGGTGACGCCGTCCAGGTCGGGCGACAGGGCGAGATGCTCGACGGCTCGCGCGCCCGTCTCCACCGACGCCCTCGGCGAACCGAACCACTCGCGCACCATCCGGGTGTCCATGAGGGAGGCGGGGTGCAGGGCGTTGACGGTGACGCCGCTCCCGTGAAGCTCCTGCGCCAGATCGAAGCTGAACATCACCAGCGCGAGCTTGCTCTGCGCGTAGGCCCGCATCCCGTCGTAGTGCCCCTGCAGCAGCGGATCGTCGAAATCGATGGGGTGCTGTGCCGCCGAGGCGACGTTCACCACGCGCGCCTCGCCGCCGGAGGCGGCCGCGCGGCGCAGCTGCGGCAGCAGCAGGCGCGTCAGCAGAAACGGGGCGAGATAGTTGACGGCGAAGCGCAGCTCGTACCCGTCGACGCTCGTCTCGCGCCTCGGCCCGGCACGATCCGCGCCGCCGATCCCGGCGTTGTTGATGACGATGTCGAGGGCGTCGTATTCGGCGCCGAGGGCGTGGGCGAGGCGCCTGATCTCCTTTTGCGAGGCGAAATCGGCGTTGCAGTACCGCAACCGTTCGTTCCCCGTCGCGAGGCGCAGCTCCTCCAGCACCTCCCGTCCTTTTTCCGGGCTGCGTCCGTGCACAAGGAGCGTGGCCCCGGCGGCGGCCAGATCGAGGGCGACGCGCTTTCCGAGGCCGTCGGTGGCGCCGGTGATCAAAACGATGGCATCGGCAGCATTCTTCATCTGGAGACCTCCGATCAGAGGGTATCGCTGCGGTTTCTTTCAGTGTACCCCGATCGCCGGGGGGGACAACTGTGGAGGGCGTCGAGGAAAAAACCCACAAAATCGGCCTCCTCTAACGAAAAGGAGTTTGATTTGGAAAGAAAAATGGTAATCTATTGAACTTGACGAAAAGGGGTGCGGTTCCGGCCCCTTTTCCTCTGCCCGCACGGTCGTCTCTTCGAGCCTTTCAAGGACTGATTCACATGGATTCTCTCGGCATCTGCCTTGGCGCCTCCACCATCACGCTGGCGCGGTTGAACACTGACAACGCTAAGATCGAGACTCTCTGGACCCGCAGCCGCCCCCACGAGGGGAATCCCCGACGCATCCTGCGTGCCATGCTGAGCGAGGTCGAAGACCTCCCCTCGCTTCGGGTGGCCGCCACCGGCCGCAAATTCCGCACCTCGTTGAATCTCTCGACCATCTCCGAGCCCGAGGCGGTGGAGCTCGCCTGCCGCCATCTGCTCCCCGAAGCCCACCCCTATCGGGTGGTCGTCAGCGTTGGGGGAGAGACGTTCATGGTCTACCACCTCGATGAGGACGGCCGCATCCAGAACATCCACACAGGCAACAAGTGCGCCTCGGGGACGGGGGAGTTCTTCCTGCAGCAGATCGGACGGATGTCCCTGTCGCTCGAAGAGCTCGACACCATGGAGATGGCCGAGAAGCAGTACCAGGTGTCGGGGCGCTGCTCGGTCTTCTGCAAGAGCGACTGCACCCACGCCCTGAACAAGGGGATCCCGAAGCCGCAGGTGGTCGGGGGGCTCTCGCGCATGATGGCCGGCAAGGTCCTCGAGCTGATCAAGAAGCTCCCCAAGGACGGGGTGATGCTCATCGGCGGCTGCACCGCCAACACCGCCATGATCCACCATCTGCGCAAGGAACTCGACAATCTCCACATCCCCGAGCAGGCTTCGGTCTTCGAGGCGATGGGCGCCGCCCTGTGGGCTCTCGACCACTCCACGCAGGCGGTGAGCGACCTCGATCAGGTCTTCGGCAGCCAGCGGCTCAACATCTCCTACCTCAAGCCGCTCGACGCCTTCAGGCAGATGGTCGATTTCAAGGAGCACCCCCGGGGGACGCCCCAAAGCGGCGACAGAACGATCCTTGGGCTCGACGTCGGCTCGACGACGACCAAGGGGGTGATCATGCGCCGCTCGGACAAGGCGATCCTCGCCGCCGAGTACCTGCGCACCAACGGCGATCCGGTGGGCGCCGCCCGTCGGCTCTACCGCAGCCTGGCCGACCAGATCGACGTCCCCATCGTCGTCGAGGGGCTCGGGGTAACGGGCTCGGGGCGGCAGATCGCCGGCCTGCACGCCGGAACCGAGGGGATCGTCAACGAGATCATCGCCCACGCCGCGGCCGCCGTCCACTTCGACCCCGAGGTCGACACCATCTTCGAGATCGGCGGGCAGGACGCCAAATACACCAGCATCACCAACGGCGTGCCGAGCGACTACGCCATGAACGAGGCGTGCAGCGCCGGCACCGGCTCGTTTCTCGAAGAGTCGGCCAAAGAGAGCCTGGGGCTCGACGTCACCGCCATCGGCGACACCGCCTACCTGGCCAAAAGCCCCCCCAACTTCAACGACCAGTGCGCCGCCTTCATCGGTTCGGACATCAAGAGCGCCGCGCAGGAGGGGCTGCCGCTGGAGGACATCGTGGCGGGGCTCGTCTATTCGATCTGCATGAACTACATCAACCGCGTGAAGGGGAACCGGCCGGTCGGCAAGAAGGTCTTCATCCAGGGAGGGGTCTGCTACAACCGTGCTGTGCCCGCGGCGATGGCGGCGCTCACCGGCAAGGAGATGGTCGTCCCACCGGAGCCGGGACTCATGGGAGCCTTCGGGGTGGCGTTGGAGATCGAGCGCCGCATGACGAAGGGTCTTTTGGCCGCGGGGAGCTTCGATCTGCACGATCTGGCCGAACGGGGCGTGACCTACAAAGACCCCTTCGTCTGCAAGGGGGACGAGCTCTGCGACCGCACCTGCGAGATCTCGCGCATTGAGGTCGCCGGTAAAACCTACCCCTTCGGCGGAATCTGCAACCGCTTCGACACTCTGGTGCAGAGCCGTCAGCGCTCCCGGGGGGAATTCGATCTGGTGCTGCGGCGCGAAAAACGTGCCTTTCGCGATCTGGCCCAAGGCGCCGACGACACCCGCCCAACCGTCGGGATGAACCGTTCGTTCCAGGTCAACACCTACTTCCCCCTGTTCAACCGTTTCTTCGCCGAGCTCGGCTATCGTCTGGTGGTGCCGGAGCGCGTCGATCCCGACGGCGTCGATCATCGCGGCGCCCCGTTTTGCTACCCGGTGGAGCTAGCGCACGGTTATTTCGCTGATCTGCTGGCGAAAAACCCCGACTATCTCTTCGTCCCCCATCTGATGGGGATGCCCGGGGGGGAGGACGCGAGCAACTCCTGCACCTGCCCTCTGGTGCAGGGGGAGCCCTTCTACCTGAAGGCCGCCTTCGCCTTCGACGAAAAGACGTTCCTCGCCCCGACCCTCGACTTCAGCAAACCGGTCATGGAGTGCCTCGGCGTCTTCGAAGAGCTCGCCCGCTCGCTCGGCCATCCCTCCGCCGCGGCGAAGGGGGCGCTGCAGGCAGCCGTCGCCGAGCAGGAGGCGTTCTTCGCCGACATCCAGCAGATGGGGCGCGAGGCCATCGCCGAGCTCGAAAAAGATCCGAAGAAGATCGGCGTCGTTTTATTCGGCCGCTCGTACAACAGCTTCGTCCAGGTGGCCAACAAGGGGATCCCCGCCAAGTTCGCCTCCCGCGGCATCCGCATCATTCCCGTCGACATGGTGCCGTACCAGAGCGAGCCCCTGTCCGCCGAGACGAACATGTTCTGGGCGTCGGGGCAGATGATTTTACGCGGCGCCCGCCTCGTCGAGCGCCACCCGCAGCTCTTCGGCACCTACATCACCAACTTCTCCTGCGGGCCGGACTCGTTCCTGCTCACCTACTTCCGCGACATCATGGGGCGAAAGCCGTCGCTGACGCTGGAGCTCGACAGTCACACCGCCGACGCCGGGGTCGAGACGCGCATCGAAGCCTTCCTCGACATCGTGCGCTATCACCGTCAGCTCAACGGCGCCGCGAAACCCGCCGTACAGTCTAAAGCCTTTCAGGCGGCCCAGATCGAGATGCAGGGCAAGCGCACCGGCGTGCGCACCTCCGGCGGCGAGTGGCTCCCCCTGACCGATCCGCGGGTCAGGATCGTCGTGCCGACCATGGGCAAATTCGGCACCCCCCTCTTCGCCAAGGCCTTCGAGCGCTGCGGCATCAAGGCGGTGGCGCTGCCGCCGGCGGACGAGGAGGTCCTCAAGATCGGCCGGGGCAACTCCTCGTGCAAAGAGTGTCTGCCGCTGCAGACGACCATCGGCTCCATGCTCAACTATCTGGAGTCGCGCCCCGAAGGCGAGGTGAGCGTCTACTTCATGCCCGCCGACGTCGGCCCCTGCCGTTTCGGGCAGTATCACGTCTTCTCGAAACGCACCATCGACAAGCACCGCATCGCCGATGCCGCCGTGCTGACCCTCAACCCCTCCAACGGTTACGGCGGGCTCGGCAGCAAGTTCACCCTGGCGGCCTGGCGCGCGGTCGTCATCGGCGACATTTTCGACGAAATGTGGCCCGCCGTCCTCGCCGGTGCGAAGGACCGGGAAAAAGGGCTCGCCGTCCTCGATCGCCAGTACCGGGCGGTGATGAACGTCATCGCCGAGGATTGGCCGCTGATCGCCAGGACCCTGCGCGAGACGGCGGCCGCCCTAGGGCGCATCGAGCTCGACACGCCGTATGCGCAGATCCCCAAGATTTCCCTCATCGGCGAGATCTACGTCCGCCACGACCCCATCTCGCTGCAGGGGCTCATCGAGCGTCTGGCCGACCGGGGGTTCATCCTGCGCAAGGCGCCGACCTCCGAGTGGATCAAATACACCGACTGGGCGATCAAGAACCGGATCTCCGGGAAGCCGGATCTCGTCTTCTGGAGCAAATACTGGGTGAAGAGACACTTCGATCGCAAGATCCGCCGACTTCTCGCCCCGAGCGGCCTCTTTCACGTCGGCAACAGCGACGTCGAGCCCGTGGTCGACGCCGGGCGGCGCCACATCTCGCCGAACCTCGCCGGCGAGGCGATCCTCACCGTCGGCTCGGCGCTGCACGAGATCCTCGATCCGTCGTGCGGCATCATCTCCATCGGCCCCTTCGGCTGCATGCCGACGCGCCTGTCCGAATCGATCCTCAACGAAAAGTTCACCACCTCGGAGAAAAAGGCATTGATGGAGAGCCACGGGGAGACGGGCTGGGCGCACATCCTTGAAAAGGAGGGCAAGCTCCCCTTTCTCGCCATCGAGACCGACGGCAACCCCTTCCCCCAGCTCATCGAAGCGCGCCTCGAAGCCTTCTGCCTCCAGGCGCAGCGCCTCAACGAGGCGATGCTGAACAAACCGTAGCTCCCAACGGGGCGCTCCATCCGACAAAAGAGAACGGCCCACATCCTTTGACAGGGTGTGGGCCGTTCTCTTTCCAGTCGAAGCGGTGTTCCTTTCAGCTCGTCGCCGCCGCTTTGGGCATGAACTTGTCCTCAAGCATGATTTCGAGCTCGGCCAGGGCGATCTCGCGGATGTCTAAGGCCTGGGCTTCGCGGGTGGTCGCCAGGACGAGGTCGGGGTCGGGGCGCAGGCTGAGGCCGAGCTTGTGGCAGGCCTGGTTGGCGAGCTGCACCAGAAGCAGGACGGTCGTCTCCCCCTCGGCGGCGTTGCTGTGGTGCAGACGTACGATCTCGCAGTACAGCTCGGGGAGCCCCCACTTGGTCATGAGCTTGTGCCCCTGCTCCACGTGCATGGCGTCGAGCACCTCCATCACCAGCGGCTCGGTCATGCGCATCAGGTTCTTCGCCGCCATCTCGTCGAGCACCCGCAGCAAAAAGAGGCGCCCGATATCGTGCAGCAGCCCGGCCAGAAAGGCCTCCTGCGCCTGCGCCTGGTAGCCCGCCTGCCTGGCCAGCCACTGCGACGCGACGGCCACGCCGAGCGAGTGCCTCCAGAGTTTCTCCACCAGCCTTCGCAATCCGGGGTGGCGACACTGATACTGATTGCGCTGGGTGACGGTCATGGTGAGGTTCAGCACCTCTTTGGCCCCGAGGCGGATCATCGCGTCGCGGATCGTCGTCACCTTCTTCAGCCCGCTGTAAAAAGACGAGTTCGCCTCTTTGAGCACCTGGCTCGCCAGGGCCTGGTCGTGGGAGATGAGGGCGGCGCACTTCTCCATGCTGAAGTCCGGCTGCGACATCGCTTTTTGCAGCTGCAGCGCGGTGCGGTTGAAGACGGGCAGTTGCAGATCGTCGCCGGCGAGATGCGCCTGGACGATGTCCATCAAAGTTCCTTGCGTGCTCATGATCCCAATCCCAGCAGTCGGCGTAGGTCGTGAAGGGGGCGCGGTTTGTCGAGCCGCGGCAGATGGTGCATGACGTCCTTCAGGGCGATCAGCCCCATGGCCGATTTGGCGAGGCCGTCCTCAAAGAGGGTGACGAGGCCGCTCGTCTCCATGCTGATGCGCCGGATCTCGTAGGAGGTCTTGCGCTGCAGGATCGCGTCCTTGACCTGCTCGTTGAGCACCAGCAGCTCGAAGACCCCCACCCTCCCCTTGCCGCCGGTGAATCGGCATTTAGGGCAGCCGCGCCCGACCCGGAAGTTCGCTCCGGCCAGATCCTCGATGCGGTACCCCAGGCGGCGCAGCTCCGTCGGGGTGAGGCTCTGCGGCTCGGCGCAGTGGGAGCAGACCTTGCGCAGCAGGCGCTGGGCGACGACGCACACGACGGTGCTGGAGATGAGAAAGGCCTCGATGTCCATGTTCATCAGGCGCAGCAGCCCGCCGATGCTGTCCTCGGTGTGGAAGGTGGTGAGGACCTTGTGTCCGGTGAGAGCCGCCTGGATCGCCGTCTCGGCCGAGAAGTTGTCGCGGATCTCTCCCAGCACGATGACGTCGGGGTCCTGGCGCACGATGTGGCGCAGCGTCTCTTCGAAGGTCACCCCGATGCGCGGGTTGATGGAGCACTGGGCGATGCCGTCGATAACGTACTCCACCGGGTCTTCGGCGGTGACGATGCTCGTCTCGTGGTCGTTGAGGTGATTGACGCAGCCGTACAGGGTCGTCGTCTTGCCCGAACCGGTCGGCCCGGTGATGATCAGCACGCCGCTGGGCAGATCGAGGGCGTCCTCGGTGAAGCGCTCGAGCATCTTGGGCGCCATGCCGACGTCCTTGAGCTCGAGCATCTCCCCCTTGCGGTTCAAAAGGCGCAGCACGATCTTCTCGCCGTAGATGGTGACGTAGAACGAGACGCGAAGATCGAGGGTGTTGCCGGTGGTGGGGCTCTCGTAGAGGATGCGGCCGTCCTGGTGGCGGCGCTTCTCGGCGATGTTCGCCTTGGCCATGACCTTCAGGCGGCTGGAGATCGGCGCGATCAGCTCGGTGGCGAAGACCTTGTGCTGCAGCAGCACGCCGTCGCAGCGAAAACGCACGCGCACCCGGTCCTTGAGGGGCTCGATGTGGATGTCGCTGGCGTTTTCGAGCTGCGCCGCGTCGAGAATGGCGTTGATGACGCCGACGATGGTGTTCTCGTCGTAGCGGTTCTGTGAGGCCTGGTTGATGCGCTCGTGCTTGTCGATGAAATCGGCGATGGAGCGCGCGTTGGCGATACCGGCGACGATCTGGTGCCCGAAGATCTTTTTCGCCGCTTCGAGATCGCGGTTATCCATCGGGTCGGCGAAGGCGATCAGGATCGACCCGTCCCCCTCCCGGCGCACCGGCACCATCTTGTGCTTCTCGTACCACTTGACCGCCCCCCGGGCGAAGAGCTCCCGGTCGAGCTCGGCCGCGTCGAGGTCGACCGTCGGAATCCCCATCTGACACGACAGGACCTCGACGAATTTATGTTCGTCGATGAAGTGCCCCTCGATGAGGATCTCGCCGAGCTTGCGCCCGCCCCCGCTCGCTTTTTGCAGCCCCAGGGCCGAGTGCAGGTCGCGCTCGCGCAAAAAACCGAGCTCGACGAGAAGATCGCCGATGCGGATGCCGATGCGGTCCGACTGCAGCGCGACGCGCATCGCCGCCTCGTCGACGTAGCCCAGATCCTGAAGCACCTGCAGCAGCGTCTTCGACGAGGCGAGCTTGCCCTGCACCCGAAGGGCATAGCTGAGCTGCTCTGGGGTGACGAGGCGGTGTTTCTGGAGAAAGGCGGCGAGCACCTCGCCGCTCCCCTTGTGTTTGGCGGGGGCGGGCGTACTCTGGAGATCGGAGGAAAGTGCCGATTCGTTCATAGGATGGATGACCCCGGAAACAGCAGAGGCGAAGAGTCGGTGCGATCGGATTAAATCCGGGACAGTTTACGTCCAAATGCGGCCCGACGCAAAAGAAAATACCGCCCGCGGCCGACCCGTCACATCATTCCGTTGGAAAGGGGCCGGTTTCGATCTATACTCATCGTTCATACCAATGGCTGAAGGCCGACCGCAGGGATCGGCCCGGAAAGGAACGCCTGAAAATGTCGAAAGACCTGTATGTGCGCAACATTTCGCTTCAGGCCACCGAAGACGATCTGCGCAAGCTCTTCTCGGTGGTCGGAAAAGTCTCCTACATCCACCTGGTCACCAACCCCCGTACCGGACAGTTCAAGGGGTGCGCCTACGTAAAGATGTCGACGGAGGCCGAGGCGAAGGAGGCGATTCCGACCCTCGACGGCACCCATCTGCTCAACCGCACGATCTCGGTACGCGAGGCGCTGCCGCAGAAACCGAAAACGGGCGCACCGAAGCTCCCCCCCCGCCCCGGGGCTGCGCCGCGCGAGGCGCCTCGGGCACAAGAGGCAAAGCACCGGGGGCGGCCGGACGGAGGTTCTCCGGGGAAAAGACGCAAGCCTCCGCGATGACAAATCGGCATCTGCGGCTATCCTTTAATAACAGGGGCACTTCGAAGCGATGCCCCTCTTTTTCATCGGCGCGCCGCCCCGCAGGGATCGGCCGGCGCACTTGGGAGTGACGTCATGTCGAAAACGATCCTCATCACCGGTGCGACCTCTGGCTTCGGAGCAGCGTGCGCCCGGCGTTTCGCCCAGGAGGGGTGGAAGCTCGTCCTCACCGGGCGAAGAAGCGCCCGCCTGGAGTCGATGCAGGCCGAGCTGGGCGACGCAGTGTCGCTGGTGCTCATGCTGGATGTGCGCGAGCGCCAGAAGGTTCAGGCCGCCCTTCAGGATCTGCCCGACATCGACGTGCTGCTCAACAACGCCGGCCTCGCCCTCGGGCTGGAGCCGGCGTGGGAAGCCCATCTGGACGACTGGGAGACGATGATCGACACCAACATCAAGGGCGTCGTCTACTTCACCCGCGCGCTCCTCCCCGCCATGGTGGCGCGCAACAGCGGCCACATCATCAACATCGGCTCGACGGCGGCCTCCTGGCCCTATCCCGGGGGCAACGTGTACGGCGCGACCAAGGCCTTCATCCAGCAGTTTTCCCGCAACCTGCGGGCCGACCTGCTCGGCTCCCGTGTTCGGGTCACCACCGTCGAGCCGGGAATGGCCGAAAGCGAATTCTCCCGCGTCCGCTTCAAAGGGGACGACCACCTCGCCGCACGGGTCTACGAGGGGACCGAACCGCTCAAGCCCGAGGACATCGCCGACATCGTCTACTTCGTCGCGAACCTCCCCCCCCACGTCAACGTCAACGCCCTGGAGCTCATGTCCATCGACCAGTCCTGGGCGCCTCTGGCCGTACACCGCAAAAGCTGAGTCTCAGCCTTCATCGACTTCGGGGCGCCGCGGCACGTCGCGCCGCCCCGCACGCATCGCCGACCCCTCGCACGCAAGAGGAGGAAATGACCATGAACAAAGAGCTCTATGTGCGCAACATCTCCCCCGAGGCGACCGAAGACGATCTTCGCCGTCTTTTTTCGGTGATCGGCGCCGTCTCCGACGTGCGGCTTCTCACCGACACCAGAACGGGCGCCTTCACGGGGAGCGGATATGTCGAAATGCAAAGCGAAACCGAGGCCAAGGCGGCCCTCGCCTCGCTGAACGGCGCCCGGCTGCGCCAATGCGTCATCGCCGTCACCGAGGCCCGCCCGAAGGAGCGGCAGGAAGAGGAGTCGCGGCGACGCAAATCGGGGCGTCAGAGAAAGGTTACTCACTGAAAGCGAGGAGGGTTCCTCAGAGGCGGCGGCAGACCAGGACGATCCTGTTTCGGGGACGCAGGACGGAGGAGGACTCCTCGTGCGGCCCGAACCCGCTCCCCCGGCTCAGCACATCGAGCCCGCAATCCCGTGCAAGCTGTTCGATCTGCGGTGGGCGAAAGATCTGCTTGTGGCCGAAGGGAGCCGTGCTGTAGAAGGCGCCGAAAAAGAGGGGGATTTTCCCGCCCGAGAGGCGGCAGGCCGTTTCGCTCAGCCGATAGGAGAGGGCGTCGCGCGAAGGGGTGTCGAGAAAGAGGAGTCCGCCGGGCTTGAGCACCTTCGCGGCGCCGCGAAGCGTCTCGGCGGGGAAGTTGACGTGCTCGATCACGTCCCACAGGGTGACGATATCGAAGCGGCCCGCGAAATCGTCGCGGCGGCAAAGCTCCTCGATCGTCTCGGCGTGCACCTCGAGGCCGAAGCGGCGCCGGGCGAAGATGCGCCGGATCCGGCTCGGCTCTATGCCGCGCACCCGTGCTCCGGCCGCGCCGAGCAGCGCGGCGAAATCCCCCGCACCCGCCCCGATGTCCAGACACGTCATCCCCTGCAGGGCGCCGTAGCGGCCGATAAGCTGCAGGCGCCGCTGCGCGATAGGCGCGTTTCCCCGAAGCCGCGCCTCGATGTAGTCCCACGCCCGCCCATCGATCTCCTGCGCGCCGTCGTCTAGCCCGCCGCGCATATCGTCCAGAACATCGATGCAGTGAAAGTCGCACGCGCCGCAGGCGTAGAGCGTCGCCTCGGCCAGTCGGAACAGCGGAGCCGCCGTCATCTTTCCGCAGAGTTTGCAGCGATGAAAATCGTAAGGTTCCGGGGACGATCCGTTTTGCATCAGGAGGCCGAGAGGTGTTTCTCGGGGGGCGAGGCGAGCGACTTACCCCCCTGCACGACGAGCTCCGCGAACTCTTCGGGCGGCAGGGGCCTGCTGAAATAATACCCCTGCACCTCGTCGCATCCGTTTCGCCGCAGGTAGGCGAGCTGGCCTTCGGTTTCGACCCCTTCGGCCACCACCTTGAGCCGCATGCGGTGCGCCAGGGCGATGATGGAGGCTGCAATGGTCGCGGCGCTCGGGTCGGTGTCGATGTCTCTGACGAAGGTCTGGTCGATTTTGAGCTCGTCGATGGGGAAGCGGCTCAGATACGCCAGGCTCGAATACCCGGTGCCGAAATCGTCCAGCGAGATCCGTATCCCCGTCCCCTTCAGGCGGCCGAGCCGCGCCGCCGCCTCGTGCGGATCGCTCATGAGCATGCTCTCGGTGAGCTCCACGGTCAGCGCGCTGGGGGCGATGGCGCAGCGCTCCAGGCAGGCGGCGATGGTCCCTTCGAGATCGCCGCTGCGAAACTGCCGCGCCGATACGTTCAGCGACACCTGGATCGGCCCGACCCCTTCCGCGCGCCACCGGCTGAGCTGACGGCAGACCGCGGCGATGACTTCGGCGCCGATGGGGACGATGAGCCCGCTCTTCTCGGCCAGGGGGATGAATTCGCCCGGCGCGACGAGCCCGCGCCCCGGCCGATCCCATCGCAGCAGCGCTTCGGCCCCGATGATCCGGCCGCTGGGCAGATCGATCTTGGGCTGATAGTGCAGGACAAACTCCTGCTGCTCCAGCGCCTGGCGCAGCGCCCCCTCCATCTGCAGCACCTCGCGCGCCTGGGCGTTGAGCTGCGCGGTGCAGAAGCGGTACTGCCCCCCTCCGGCCTCCTTGGCCTGATGGACGGCTGCGGCGGCGCCCCGAAGCAGATCGTGGGCCGTGGCGCCGTCCTCGGGGAAGAAGCTGAGGCCGATGCTCGCCTGCACGTAAAGCGCGTCGCCGCCCAGGATGAAGGGGGGCTCGAGGGCGCCGTTCAGGTCGCGGGCCGCATCTTCGAGCTCGACGCCGTCGCGCAGCGTTTCGTAGAGAATGACGAACTGGTTTCCGGCGATGCGCGACAGGGTGTCGCCGGGGCGCAGTCTGCACTCCAGGCGCTGCGCCACGGCGAGAAGGAGCTCGTCGCCGGCGCCGTGGCCGAGCGTGTCGTTGATGAGCTTGAAGCGGTCGATATCGAGCAGCAGGACGCCGATGCGGCCGCCCATGGCGGGCGCCTGCGCCAGAGCCTTGTCAAGGCGCTCTTCGAGGAGGCGGCGGTTGGGCAAAGAGGTCAGACTGTCGTGGTGGGCGAGATGCCGAAGCTTCTCCTCGGCCCGATCCTTCCCGGCGAGATCCGTCAGGGCGCGACGGCTCAGGAAAAAGACGAGAACGGCCGTCACCGCGATGAAGAACCACCCTTTGTAGGTCTGAAGATAGATCAGGTCGACGGGGTCGGTCACGACGGCCGCAAGGAGACGATCGCTCAGCGCAATCCACAGCGCGCCGAAAACGGCGTAGCCTCCGGCGACTTTCAGCGCGGTCCTTTGTTCCCGATTCAAACCCCCATCCTTTCTCAGGAAACGATTTCATCCTTTTTATACTTTACGATCCCCTGGCGTCAAACCTTTTAGCCTTGCGACGCACACAGGGTTGTCGCCGAAATTGACACCGTTTCCCCGACAACCGACAGCAGAGACCCGACAGCAGAGATTGTCTCGTTATTTTCATTGTGCTAAAGTTTGACGCCTTTTTGCACAGCTGACGATCTGAATCCACATCCCCCCCGAGAATCATGATGACCAGCGATACCATCCGCTCCAGCCAGTTCGCCGACCCCGTCGAGCGTCACATCCGACGCGACTTCACCACCCTGAGCCCCGAGCAGAACGTGGAAGAGGCGCTCGAATCGCTGCGCTGCAAGACGCTGGCCGAGAAGATCTTCTATTTCTACGTCACCGACGAGGAGGGGCATCTGCAGGGGATCGTGCCGACGCGGCGCCTTCTGATGAGCGCCCCGCACGAAACGATCTCCTCCATCATGGTGCGCGACACCGTCACCATTCCCCGCTCGACCAGCGTCGCCGACGCGTGCGAGTTTTTCATCCTCTATCGCTTTCTCGCCTTTCCGGTGGTCGATGAACACAAGCGTCTCCTGGGTATCATCGACGTCAATCTCTTCACCGAGGGGGTCTTCAACGTCGCCGAAACCCACTCTTTCGACTCCATCTTCCAACTGATCGGGGTTCACGCCGCCCGGGGGCGGCGCGAGTCGAGCTGGACGAGCTTTCGCCGCCGCTTCCCCTGGCTGCTGGCCAACATCGCGGGGGGCCTTCTGTGCGCCGCCGTCGCAGGCTTTTATCAGGGGCTGCTGGAGGTCCTCGTCATCCTGAGCCTCTTCATCCCCATCGTCCTGGCGCTGGCCGAGAGCGTCAGCATCCAGTCGATGACGCTGACCCTTCAGGGATTTCAGGACCGGTTCCACTGGCCGACCTTCGGAAAGGCGATGGGGCGTGAATTTCTCACCGCATCGCTGCTGGGCCTGTTCAGCGGCGCCATCGTCGCGGCGGTCATCTGGGGGTGGAAGGGTGAAGCACTGGTGAGCCTGGCGGTGTGGGGGAGCATCTTCTTGTCGATGGTGACCGCCTGCCTTCTGGGGGTGCTTTTGCCGACGGTCATCCACGCTTTCAAAGGCGATCCGAAGATCGCCGCCGGCCCCATCGTCCTTGCCCTCACCGACACCGCGACCCTCATCTTCTACTTCAACATCGCCGGCATTCTGCTGACCAACTTCACCTGAGCGGCATCACGCGGAGGGCTCCTGCGCCGGGGGCTCCTTGGCGGAAGCCTTCCCGGCCGACGATGCGGCCTCGGAGAAGATCGCTCCGTCGACCGAGCGCAGATGGAGATCGCGCTGCGGGAAGGGGATCTCGATCTCTTCCTCCCTGAAGCGCCGGTCGATATACTGGCCAAGCTCGCTGCGCACCCCCAGGCGTCCGTTCACGTCGGCGATCCACGCCCGCAGCTCGAAATCGAGAGAGCTGTCGCCGAAACCGACGAAGAGCGCCCGCGGCGCCGGATCCTCCATGACCAGAGAATGGCTCTCGGCCGCCTCCATCAGAATCCGCAGGACCTTCTCGACGTCGCTGCCGTAGGCGACCCCCACCGGCAGAACCACCCGCGCCCGGGTGGTGGAGAGGGTCCAGTTCGTCACCTTCTGCGCGATGAGGGTCGAGTTCGGCACGATCAGCTCCGAGCCGTCGAAGGTCTCGATGACGGTGGAGCGCAGTCCGATGGAGAGCACCTTTCCCCAGTCCTCCTCGACCACGACCATGTCCCCCACCTTGATCGGCCTCTCGAAGAGCAGAATCAGACCGCTCACGAAGTTGTTGACGATGTTCTGCAGGCCGAAGCCGATACCGATCCCGAGCGCGCCGGCCAGAACGGCGAAGTTGCGCATCTCGATGCCGGCCACGCTCACGGCGAGGAGAAAGCCGATCAGGATGAAGAAGTAGTGCAGAAGTTTCTTGATCGAATCGCTCACCCCACGGTCGACCTGACTGCGGGGGAAGACCTGGGTGTCGAGGGCCGCGCGCAGCAGCCACGAGACCTGGATCGACAAATAGATCACCAGCAGAGACAACAACAGCATGGCCAGGGTGATGTGCAGATGCCCGATGGTGAAGCCGATGCCGGTGATGTCGCTCCACGCCTGCCCGAAGTTGTGGTAGACCCCGATCACGACCAGAATCTGATAAAGGGCGCCAATCCAGATGACGGCTTTCAGAACGACCTTGAGACGCCAGGCGAGCTCCGGGCCGACCCCCTGGACAAAGGCGCGCTGAGCCACCAGGGGGTACGCAAAGACGTAGTCGATGGCGCCGTGGCCGAGGCGCACCGCCATGGTGGCGAAAAGCCCGATGAAGACCGAGCGGATGGCGGCGTCGACCAGGTGCGCCGACAGGGTGCTGTAGCCGGCCGCCTGGGCGAGGAGGCTGACGACACAGACAAGGGCGCCGAGGTAGAGCCCGAGGGTGAAGACCTAGACCTGGCCGGCGTGCCGGCGGAAGTTGTAGCGCGCCAGGTACACGAAGGCGGGGATGCCGGCCGCAGAGACCCCGGCGATAAAGATGCGGTACATGGGGGTCGGCAGAGCGATGAGCTGCAGCACCATCGAGACGAGAAGGACGGTTGTGAGAAAATAGACCGTGAAGCGCTTGAGGGGATTGCGCACCATGGCCGAGATGAGCACCGCCGCCGAGATGGCGAGCAGAAGCCAGATGATCAGGTTCCACAGCGCGGGGAGCGCGTCGAAAAAGCCGGCGAAGGACGCCATGGCGACGAAGATGCCCGTCGCCCACGGGTGGCTCAGCATGAAGTCCCACTCGTGCGACTTTTCGGACGCGGCGCGCCGGTGCCGCTCGATGAACAGGGCCGCCCCGAAGGCGAGGAGGACCTGGGCAATGAGGATCCAGACCTGCCCCTGAAAGACCCGCAGATCGATGCGCAGCGCCTCGCCGATCCCCTGGCGAAACTCGTCCCGCAGCGGTTCGCCGAACGGGGCGATAAAATCGGAATGGAACAGGGGGTGCCCGGTGCGCTGGAAGATCTGCGCGCGCAGATGCCTCAGCCCCCCCTCGACGGCGCCCAGCAGGGTGATGTTTTCGTGGAGCAGGGCCGAGAGCTCCTCCTGCACCGAGGAGTAGGCCCCGGCCACGGGCTCCAGGATGCCGAGCACTTCGCTGTGAAGCTGGCGCACCTGGGCGAAGGTCTCGCGGGGGTACTGAACGTCCTGGCCTTTCAGCGACTCCTCCCAACTCGCCCAGTACTCTTTTCGCGCCTGCCAGCTCAGGCGGATTCGTTCTGCCTCCTCGTAGCGCTCGGTCAGCTCGTGCTGAAGGCGCTGCAGTCGCGCGCGTTCGCTCTGCAGCGCGGAGCGCGACTCGAGGAGGCGCTCGATGCTCCAGGTACCCGGTTCGCCGTGCTGCTCGATGCGCCCCTGCGTCAGCGCGAGGCGCTCGCGCACCGCGGCGATCTGCTCTTGAAAATCGCCGACTTCGGAGAGCGCTTCGGCGCGGGCGCGCGCCTGCACCGCATCGGCGGCGATCTCCCCGGCCCGGGGGGTCACCTGGGTCAGCGACGGGAACTCGTCGGCCATGGCGCCGCCGCCAAGGAGCGTCAGCCAAAAACAGATGGTCGTCATCAGAAGGTAGGCATAACGGGTCATATCGGGTACCGGGAAATATCCTCCAAAGATTTCAACGAACCTGTGTCCGAACGGTTTTATAAAGTATACTGATCGCATCGCGTTTTTTCATCCCGGCATCTGAGGCATAGGCGCGGTTTTGCGGATTCTGGTAGAATACCGCTTCGCCTTTCGTCACTTTGCCGTCGCACAGAAGAGATCGATGAAGACAGCTTCCAAAGAAAAGTCGTTCCAGCCGCCCGACCGCCTGCGCATGAAGGAGCTCTACGAGAGCCTTCTGCCGCGCAACGAGGAGCAACTCCAGCGAATCTATCGCCTGGTGCGCACCATGCTCGAGCGGCACGGCTTCACCCCCACCATCAAATACCGCATCAAGCGCTTCGACGAATATTACGAGAAACTGGTGCGCAGCGCCCAAAAAAGACAGGGGCTGCCGAACATCACCGACCTGCTCGGTCTGCGCATCATCTGCCCCTTTCTCGAAGACGTCGACATGGTCGAGCACCTCGTCAAGAGCCACTTCGATGTGGTGGAGGTGGTGCGCAAGGCGTCCGGCCACTCCTTCCGCGAGTTCGGCTACGACTCGGTGCACCTGCTGGTGCGCCTGGAGAAGACCGAAGGCGGGGCGACGCTGCCGCACACCCGCAATGTGTGCGAAATTCAGCTGCGCACCACCCTTCAGGACGCCTGGGCGGAGGTGGAGCACGAGCTGATCTACAAATCGCGCCTGTCGCTCCCCAACGAGTCGATCCGCCGCAAGCTGGCCGCTCTCAACGCCACTCTCACCCTTTCGGATTTGACCTTTCAGGAGATCCGCGATTACCAGAAGGGACTCGCGGCGCTGAACCTCAAGCGGCGAAAGGCGCTGGAGGAGGCCATCCATCTGCCCGAGATCGAGCTCATGGGCGAACCCTCCTCCAGCGATCTCTCCGAAGATTCTGCGCTGTCGCCCGTACACGGCACCGCCCTCGAAAAGACGATGCTCGAAGCCCTCTCGGCCCACAGCCACAAACGGTTCGAGAAGGCCCTCGTCCTCTATTCGAAGATTCTGGGCATGCGCATGAGCCGGAAGAACCGCGCCCTCATCTACAATCACCGGGGGATGGCCCTTTTCGCCCTGTCACGCACCGGCGAGGCGCTGCGCGACTTTTCCAGGGCCATCGATTACGACGCCGACTACCTGCGGGCCTACTGCAACCGGGGGCTCGTTCACCGGGCGCAAAATCGTCTGCAGAGGGCCCTCGACGACTACAACCGGGCACTGGAGATCAACGCCTCGTGCAGCGACGCCTGGGTCGGACGCGCCCAGACGTGGCTGAGAATGGATTTTCCCGACCAGGCGCTCAACGACTGCGAGAGAGCCCTGGCCATCGACCCCGATCTGGCTTCGGCCAAACACCTGCATGAACGTATTCGCCGCGACTTCTTCGGATCGTGATGCGCGGCACTGCCGAAAAGGAGGAGACCATGCGTATGCGCTCGACCACCGCCGCCCTCGCCTTTGCCTCTCTGTGTCTGTCTCTGCCCGCGGTCTCGTCGGCCGAGACGTGGGAGAAGGCCGGCGCCATCTTCGAAAACCGCTGCATCATGTGCCACCAGGCAGCCAACCGCTCGGCCGGCCTTCGCCTCGATACTCACGAAGGCGTCCTCGCGGGGAGCGAATTCGGCAAGGTCGTCGTCAAAGGAAAACCGCAGGAGAGCGAGCTGATCAACCGGGTGCGCGGCGTGAGCACCCCGCGCATGCCGCTGGGCGGTCCCGATCTGCCGGAGGAGGAAATCAAGACCCTGGAAGAGTGGATCGCCGCCGGTGCCCCCGGCCCGAAGTAGCCTTCCGGGCGGAAAAACGGCCCTCCTGCAAAGGAGGGCCGTCGGCGTTTGGGGCGACTGAAGAAGGATCGTTACGGTTCGACGGGAAAGGCGACGCGGAATCCGAGGTTCGCCAATCGGAAGTCGGGTCCGAATCTGTTGAAATCGCCCGAATCGCGCATCGTGCTGCGGACGAAGGGCTCGGTGCACATATAGCTGCTGCCGCGGATAACCCGCTCCTCTCCGGCAAGAGGCCCGGTGGGGTTGGTCTTGGCTTCGGGCGAGTAGGGTCCGAACCAGTCCCCCACCCATTCCAGAACGTTTCCGGCCATGTCATGAAGTCCCAGACCATTGGGCCTCTTCAGCCCCACCGGATGGGTCTTTTCCCCTGCATTCCAGTAATACCAGGCATATTCGCCCAAGGCTCCGACATCGTCGGTGCCGGGGTACTTCTCCTTCTTCCCTTCGCTTCGTGCGGCATATTCCCACTGCGCCTCGGTGGGGAGGCCGAAGACCTTTTCGCCCCTCTCGTTGAGCGCCTCGATGAAGAGCTGCACTTCATTCCACGACACCATCTCCACAGGGCATTCAGGGCCGCACTCCTGGTCCTCGGACGGGTTTTCCCCCATAACGGCCTGCCACACCCCTTGGGTGACGGGAAACTTGGCCATGTAGAAAGGATCGAGACAGACCTCGTGCACCGGGCGCTCGTCTTCGTACCCGTCCCCGAAGGTGTCGCCCATTTCGAAACAGCCGCCCTGCACAAGGACGAACTCCATCCCCGTCGCCGGGTCGATGTAGGTGGCCGGTTCACCAGGAGTGTTCGGCTCACCGGAAGGTGAGCCACCGCCCCCGCAGCCGTAAAGAGACCACATCAACATCATCAATAGCGCCAGAATTCCCATCCACTTCAGCCCCAGCCTCTTCCTCATCGTTTTTCTCCCCGTCGAGTGATATCGCCGCTCCGGCAGATGCCGAGCGGTGTGGATGGAGCGTACCACGAGATTAGCCTATCTCAATGAAAGGAGAAAAATCGCAACCTATGTCCCAAGGGGCTATCCTCCGGAAGATCGGACGCGTTATTCTTTTGTTTTTATCGATTCAGCGCCTGTAAAAAGACTCGGAAAACATGGCTCCTTCACCCGGACAACCCAACCCTCTGCACACCCTGGCGCCCGCCGCCGCCGTTTTCGCGCTGTGGCTTCTCGTCTGCGCGGGGATTCTCGCCCTCGGCGCCGCGCCCCTCGATCTTTCGGCTCTCCAGCACGCGCTCGTCCCCCTCTTTTCGCTCTTTTTCATCGTTCTTCTCGCGGCGCTCTGCGCCTTTTTTACCCTCTTTCAGGAACCTCGTTTCGCTCGTTTCCCTGCGCTGCGCCGCGCCATGCTCCTCGGCTCGCTCGCGCTGGCGCTCGCTCTCGCCGCAGGCGTCAGGGGCGGCGTGATCGCCGAAGGTCCGGCAGCGCTCGTGATCTCGGCCAACCTGATCGTCTTCGCCCTCTTGCTCGGCAACGCTCTGGTGTCGGCGCTCAGGCGCCCCTCCGAGCTCATCCCCGTCTGCGCGGTGATGTCGGCGGCCGACCTGTTCAGCGTCTTCGCAGGGCCGAGCAAGACCATGGCCGCGAGCATCGAGACGTACTACCGCGAGGGGCAGGTCGGCGCGGCGCCGTGGTCCGATTTTCTGCTGATCAAGATCGCCGTCCCGGGGGCGGAGCACCTCGTGCCGGTCTTCGGCGTCGCCGATGTGATCATCCTCGCCTTTCTGACCGCGGCGGCAAGAAAGTTCGGCATCGACGACAACGTGGCCGGGCGGGCCATCGAACCGAAGCGCTTCTTCCCCTATTTCTCCGCCGCGGCCTGCGGTCTCGCCGCGGCCCTTCTGGCGGCGCAGGCCCTCGGCGTCTTTTTGCCCGCCTTGCCGGCGATGGCCCTTTTCTTTTTCGGCTATACCCTCCCCCGCCACCGCGCGATGCGCAATATGCACAGAACCGAGGCAATCGCCACCGTCATCGGATGCGCCCTCGTGGCTGGGCTGACCGCCTCTGCGCTCGTTCTTTTCTGATCGCGCGAAACCGCCCCCCAATAGAAAAGACCCGAAAGGGAGAGATTCCCCTTCGGGCCACGATGATCGGATCTTTGTTCGATCGGTTTTGCGTCTCTAGTGGCGCGCGCTGAAGCGCTCGGTGCGGCTCACCAGATCGAGGATGGGGAGTAGGGGGACCTCCTCCAGCCCGTAGATCGCCATCAGGTCGATGTCGTCGGGGACTTCGGCGAGGATCGACTCGGCCACTTCCTGGTCGGCCTGCCGGTAGCGCAGCCTTGCCTCCACCGAGATCGTCTCGACCCCATCCGGTAGGCCCAGACCGTAGTAGACCTCGCGGTATCCTCGCGGCGGGATGGTGTCGTGGCGGGAGAAGGCCGTCACCACCCAGGGATCGATGGCGAAGTGGAAGTCGTCGCCCATCCCCTCGGAGTTGAACATGCGGGTGTCTTCCGGCAGCTTCCCCCGTTCGTCGGGGCTCCCCGAGGTCATCAGCACGTTGCCGTTTTCGTCCCGCGCGATCAACTCCAGCCACAGTTGCCGCACGTTGGTCAGGGAGGTGGGGAGGTTGTGCCCCGCCCGCACGTTGATGACCCGCACCCTGACCTCGGCGAGGCGTCCGTTGCGGTAGATGGGGGCGAGCTCGAGCTCGGCGGCCGCCTGAAGACGGGCCACCGCCATGTCGTACTTCTCCTGCAGGTTGGCGGCGAGGGCCTCATCCCCTGCCCTCAGGGCCGCCCCGTGCGCCAGAGAGTAGAGGAGATAGTTGGCCCCGTTGAAGAAATGCCGGTATTCGCCGCGTTCGGGCCTGCGAAACTCGTCGGCAGAACGCATGAAGGTGGGGATGTCGACCATGTGGCAGTCCTGGCACAGGATCGAATTCTGCGCGTAGGGGCCGGCCTTCCACTCGTTGTAGGTCGCCTCCAGCGGAAAGTGGCGATCGTAGTGATAGACCTGATGGCAGGAGGCGCACAGATCGGCCCGCAGATGCAGGGGGGACTCGACGCACTCGTGGAAGCCGCCGCCGCAGTTCTCGAAGGGGGCGGAGGGGCCGCGCTTCGTCAGAACCGTGCCGTCGAGGGTCTCGTAGCCGGGGGTGAGGATCATCGAGGCGTTCTGCGGATTGCGCGACGGGGTCTGTGTGTGGGTGGTGCCGCTGATGGAGTGGCACACGTCGCACGAGACGCCGGCCAGGGCGACGGGGCTGAGTCCCGTCAGACCGGGGCCGCTCACCTCGCCGGTCACCACCCCGATGGGGGTGTGGCACCCCTCGCACTGCCGGGTGAGGTCGGCTCCCATCTCCTTGAACCCTTTGTTCAATTCACCCTGGTAGACCGGATCCTGGAAAGCGAAGAAATGCACCGAGCCGGTCCACTCCTCGTACTGCCGGGGGTGACAGGCGCCGCAGGTCGCCGGATCGGTGAACTCGGCAGTGGACTTGTTCCATTTCACCAGCGACGGGTAGTAGGGGTAGAGCTCGTGATCGACCTCGAAGACGGGCGGGGCGGCATGCAGGGGGAGAGCGAAGGCGGCAAGAAGCACGAAACACAGCAGGGGCAAACCAAATGATCGTCTCATTTCAGTTCCTCCTTTGGGCTGCGAACCATTAACAAAACACAATAAACTCTATACGTCTCCTTCGCCTTGTCAACGATTCATGCTTTCGCAAGAAAGCAAAATCGGCAATGGCTAAGCAAAAAACGCCAAATGCAAGGCGCGCCATTGTCGAGCAATGAGGCGTACTTATGTACGCTGAAGCAGCGAGACCAATGGCAGCAACGCAGCAGTTGGTGAATTTTTGCGACGCCATCAACGATTCATGCCGAAAGGATGGTGATACAGAGGCAATCGGCTTCGGCGTAGAGCGTCTCGCCGCCGTCGGTGAGGCGCCCCCGCACCAGGATCTTCTTCCCCTTTGCCGAGACGATCTCGGTTTCGACCCGCGCCACCATCAGCAACGGAAGAAGGCGGCGGAAGTGGATGTTGAGGTTGCCGACGACGACCGGATGCCCCGCCGCCCAGGCCGCCAGCCCCAGCACCTCGTCGAGGACGGCCGCCATGGCGCCGCCGTGGGCGTGCCCGGGCGGTCCCTCGGTCTCCGGCCCGAACCAGGCCAGCGCCGTCAGGGCCTGCTTGTCGTCGCGAAAATAGCGCATCCGGAAGCGCTCCCCTTCGGGATCTCCGCTCACGAAGCGAAGCGACTTGCCGACAAGCGAAGGGGCGTCGAAGGGGATCCACCCGGGCTCGGTCACGGCATCGAAATCGGGCACATTCATGTTTTTCTCTCGGTTATGGGTGTTCGGGCGGATAGCCCAAAAGCCTAAACACCTGCTTTTACCCGGCACGCCTTCGGAAGAATCCCCGAGGCCAGGGCCGACTCGTAGACGTGTTCGGCGAATCCGGTGCCCGCTTCCGCGTAGAAGTTGAAGGCGGCGTGGACTCCGGCGTCCTTGAGCTCCTGGATCTGGTCCTCGTACATGGCGATGGCGGCGATGGTGCCGCTGTAGCCGGCGTTGCGCAACTGCTGCACGGCGGAGATGTTGGCGCGGTGCTTGGGCATGGCGAGAAGAACAAGCTCAAGGTGCCTGAAACCTTCGCTTTTTTTGACATATTCCCAGAAATCGGGGTCCGTGGCGTCGCCAAGGATCACATCGCGGCCGGCCTCCTTTTGCTCCTGCGCCACCTTCAGGTTGAGGTCGACGCCGCGCACCGAAGCGCCGCACTTCTCCATCAGGAACTCGTAGGCGCCGATGCCGATTCGCCCCATGCCGAAGACGGCGATGTTGGCGCTCCACGGCTCGAGGAGATCGTCCGGGTGGCGCCCGGTCCGCTCGTACTTCGTCAGGCGACGCTGGTATTTGTGATAGATCCTATCGGCCATGCCGTTGAGCGGCGATGCCAGAACGAATGTCAGGGAAAGAGCGATGGCGATGATAATGAGCCAGTCGGGGGAGATCCAGCCGTTGGCCGCGCCGACGGCGCCGACGATGAGGCCGAACTCGCTGTAGTTGGCCAGACTGAAGGACGCCAGCAGAGACGACCTCGCCCGAAGCTTGAATCCGCACAGAAGAAAGAAAAAGAGAGCCACTTTGAGCGGGATCAAAAGCGCAAGCAGAGCGGCGATCGCCAGCGTCTCGAGGGTGGGGATCCCTGCCAGACCGATGCTCAGGAAAAATCCGACGAGGAAGATTTCCTTGAAGCCCAGAAGACTTTTGGCGAGCTCCTTCGCCTTGGGATGCTTGGCGACGAGCATCCCGATGACCAGCGCTCCGAGGTCGGACTTCATCGCCACGGCCTCGAACCCCTCGGCTCCGACGACCAGAGCCAGGAAGAAGCCGAAGAGGATCGTCAGCTCGCCGTGATCGCAGCGGTCCATGACGCGAAAGAGATAGGGGCGGATGAGGACGAGCCCCGCGATCAGGACGATGGCCCACGGCGAGGGGAGCTTTCCGGTGGAGGCGGTTAGAAAGACGACGGCGAGGACGTCTTGCATGATGAGGATGCCGATGGCGACGCTTCCGTGCACCGACGACATCTCTCCTTTTTCTTCGAGGATCTTGACGGCGAAGACGGTGCTGGAGAAGCTCAGGGCGAAGGCGACGAGAAGGAGACTTGCAGGGTCGAGATCGGTGAAGTGGGCGAGCCCCATGTGGGCGAAACCGGCGAAGATGACGCCGAAAAAGCCCACGATGATGAGCATGTGCAGGGAGGCCCCGGCCCAGATCTGAGGCTTGAAGAGGGTGCCCAGCTGCAGTTTCAGCCCGATGGTGAAGAGCAGCAGCG
>JBJHBH010000055.1:0-23775 GCA_050485365.1 Desulfuromonadales bacterium
CGCCCCCCACTCCGAGGGACGTCATGAACCCATCCCTGGGGGCTTGACTGGCGCCATCCGGGCGCCAGACACCCTCTGCGTGGGCGCCCCGAAACCCTTGGTGAGCAGTTAAAAAACTGACGACCTGAGAAACCATTTCAATAGATTGGATCGAGGCAATGAATAGTGGCAGGACCAAAATCATTATCGTCCTTCTCGCACTGGCGGTGCTCGTCCTGGGGGGTGTCGTCTTCTGGCAGGGACGCCATGCCGGACACGACCACGCCGCCGGGGATGCCGTCGTACAGTACACCTGCGGCATGCACCCCTTCATCATTCAGGACGGTCCGGGGACGTGTCCGATCTGCGGCATGCGCCTCACTCCCATGCGCGCCGACGCTCCGAGCGCTCCCGCCGAGCAGCAGATCCGCCACTGGGTCTCGCCGATGGATCCGACCTATGTGCGCGACGAGCCGGGGCAGGACTACATGGGGCACGATCTCGTGCCGGTCTACGTCGACGGCGCCGCGCCCGGGCAGATCGTCATCGATCCGGTCACCATTCAGAATCTGGGGCTGCGCACCGAGATCGCCCAGGTGCGCGACATCACCCGCACCGTGCGCACCGTGGGACGCATCGACTACGACGAGGCGCGCCAGTATTCCGTCAACAGCAAGATCGAGGGGTGGATCGAGAAGCTGCACGTTCGCGAGACGGGGCGGCAGGTGCGCCGGGGAGAACCGCTTCTGGAAATCTACAGCCCCGAGCTCGTCGCGGCCCAGCAGGAGTTTTTGCTGGCGGTGCGCAACCGCAACAATCTCAGCGGCCAGAGCCGCAACGGATTCGCCGCCGGAGCCGACCGTCTGATGGAAGCGGCCCGCACCCGCCTCAAGTTCTGGGACATCTCCGAGGCGCAGATTGCCGAGATCGAGCGCAGCGGACAGGTGCAAAAGACGATGACGCTGCACGCGCCGGCCGGCGGAGTCGTCACCGACAAGGCCGCCTTCGAGGGGATGGCGGTCATGGCCGGCACCGAGCTTTTCCGGCTGGCCGACCTCTCCCGGGTCTGGGTGATCGCCGAGATCTACGAGTTCGACCTCCCCTGGTTGCGCGAAGGGCAGCAGGCGACGGTCGAGCTCCCCTACGCCCGCGGGGTGTCGCTTCCCGCCCGGGTCGACTTCATCTATCCCTATCTGCAGGGCGAGACGCGCACCCAGCGGGTCCGCCTCGAGCTCGACAACCCCCGGCAGGAGCTGCGCCCCGAGATGTTCGTCAACGTTCAGCTCGAGGCCGCCAGCAAGGAGGGGATCGTCGCGGTGCCGGTCAACGCCGTCCTCTACTCGGGGACGGGGCAGCGCGTCTTCGTCCACCTCGGCGATGGGCGCTTCGAGCCGCGCTCGGTACAGGTCGGGCTGCAGAGCGAGGACGGCTGGATCGAAATCGTCTCGGGAGTGCGCGAGGGGGAGATCGTCGTCACCTCGGCCCAATTCATGCTCGACTCCGAGAGCCGCCTGCAGGAGGCGGTGCAGAAGATGCTGCAGCCGCGGGTCCACGAGCCGCCGCAGGTCCACGACGATCACGACGACCTGGACGATCTGTTCAATTGAGGCAGGCGCGAGGCACGAGGCGCGAGGCGCGAGGAGAAACACCCCTGGTCAAAGCCTGAGTCTTTCCCTGGAGCCCAGAGTCTAGCGCCACGGATTTATTGATTTTCCCAGAGCCTAGCGCCTCGTGCCTAGTGCCTTCTTTTGGATTCAATCATGCTTGAAAATATAATTGAATGGTCGAGCCGCAACCGCTTCATGGTCATCCTCGCGACGGTCTTCATCATCGTCGGGGGGATCTGGGCGCTGCGCAACATCCCCATCGACGCCATCCCCGACCTCTCGGACGTGCAGGTGATCATCTTCACCGAATACCCGGGGCAGGCGCCGCAGGTGGTGGAGGACCAGGTCACCTATCCGCTGACGACGCAGATGCTCGCCGTCCCCGGCGCCAAGGACGTGCGCGGATACTCCTTCTTCGGCTATTCCTTCGTCTACATCATCTTCGAGGATGGCACCGACATCTACTGGGCGCGCTCCCGAGTCCTCGAATACCTCAACTATGCCGCGGGGCGCCTCCCCGCCGGGGTGACCCCTACCCTCGGCCCCGACGCCACCGGCGTCGGCTGGGTCTACCAGTACGTCCTTCAGAGCGACCGGCACGATCTGCAGCAGCTGCGCTCCATCCAGGACTGGTTTTTGCGCTACGAGCTGGCGGCCCTCGAAGGGGTCTCCGAAGTGGCGAGCCTCGGCGGCTTCGTCAAGCAGTACCAGGTGGTCGTCGATCCGAACCGTCTGCGCGCCTACAACATCTCCATCAATATGCTCGAGATGGCGATCAAGCGCGCCAATCTCGACGTCGGCGGCGGCGCCGTGGAGATGGCCGAGACCGAGTTCATGGTGCGTACCACCGGCGGCTACATCGCGTCGGTGGAGGACGTCGCCGACATCGTCATCATGGCGACCCCCGAGGGGACGCCGGTGCGCGTGCGGGACGTGGCGCGGGTGACCCTCGGCCCCGACATGCGCCGCGGCGTGGCCGAGCTCGACGGGGAAGGGGAGGTCGTCGGCGGCATCATCGTCATGCGCTTCGGCGAGAACGCCCGCGCCGTCATCGAGCGCGTCGAGGCGAAGCTCGAGGAGCTCAGGCCCGGCCTCCCCGAAGGGGTGGAGATCGTCACCGTGTACGACCGCTCGGGGCTCATCGACCGCGCGGTGTCGAACCTGCAGCAAAAGCTCATCGAAGAGAGCATCGTCGTCGCCCTGGTGATCATCCTCTTCCTCTTTCATCTGCCGAGCGCCGCCGTCGTCATCTTCGCGCTGCCCATCGGCATCCTGATGTCGTTCATCGTCATGCAGATTCAGGGGATCAACGTCAACATCATGAGCCTGGGGGGGATCGCCATCGCCATCGGCACCATGGTCGACTCGGCGATCATCATGGTGGAGAACGCCCACAAACGCCTGGAGCGCGAGCCCGACCGGCCGCGCACCGAGGTCATCATCGACGCGGCCAAGGAGGTCGGCCCCACCATCTTCTTCGCCCTGCTGGTGATCACCGTCTCCTTCGCGCCGGTCTTCACCCTGCAGGAGCAGGCCGGTCGCCTCTTCAAGCCTCTGGCCTTCACCAAGACGTACGCCATGGCGGCGGCCTCCATCATCTCCATCACCCTGGTGCCGGTGCTGATGGTCTGGTTCATCCGTGGAAAGGTGCGCAAGGAGACGGACAACCCCGTCAACCGCGTCCTGATCAACGGCTACCGGCCGGTGGTCGACTTCGTTCTGCACTGGCGCAAGACGACGCTGCTGGTGGCGCTGCTGCTGACCGTCTCCATCGCCTGGCCGATCAGCAAGATGGGGTCGGAGTTCATGCCGCCGCTCTACGAGGGGGACCTGCTCTACATGCCGACGACGCTGCCGGGGGTCTCGGTCACCAAGGCCCGCGAACTGCTGCAGCAGACCGACCGCATCATCGCCTCGTTCCCCGAGGTTCAGCACGCCTTCGGCAAGATCGGCCGCGCCGAGACGGCCACCGACCCTGCGCCGATGATGATGATCGAGACGACGATCATGCTCAGGCCCGAGAACGAGTGGCGCACGCTCCACGTCCACCGCTTCTATTCGGAGTGGCCCACCTGGCTCTCCTACCCCTGGCGCTGGATCTGGCCCGAGGAGCGCACCATCACGCCCGAGGAGCTCATCGACGAGCTCAACGCGGCCGTTCACTTCCCGGGGCTGACCAATGCCTGGACGATGCCGATCCGCACCCGCATCGACATGCTCTCCACCGGCATCCGCACCCCCGTCGGCATCAAGGTCATGGGGGAGGATCTCAACGAGCTGGCTCGTTTGGGCGAAGAGATCGAGGCGGTGGTGCGCGTGCTGCCGGGGACTCTGTCGGCCATCGCCGAGCGCGCCGTCGGGGGGTACTTCCTCGACATCGACATCGACCGCCGGGCCGCCTCGCGCTACGGGGTCAACATCGGCGACATCCAGGACGTCATCCAGACCGCCGTCGGCGGGATGAGCGTCACCGAGACGGTCGAGGGGCTGGAGCGCTATCCGGTCAACATCCGCTACGAGCGCGACTTCCGCAGCGACCCCGAGGCCCTCAAGCGCATCTTGGTGCCGGCCCCCGGCGGGCGGCAGATTCCGCTGGGGCAGATGGTCGAGATCAACGTGCGCAACGACCCCGACAGCATCAAGAGCGAGAACGCGCGGCGCACCGCCTGGGTCTACGTCGACATCCGCGACATCGACGTCGGCACCTACGTCGAGAACGCCCGCCGCGCGGTGGCCGAGAACATCACCTTGCCGCCGGGATACAGCATCGTATGGAGCGGCCAGTACGAGTACATCGAGGCGACCCGGGCGCGCCTGATGGTGATCATCCCCCTGACGATCCTCATCATCTTCGTCCTGATCTACCTGAGCACCCGCTCGGCGGTGAAGACGGGGATCATCTTCCTGGCCGTCCCCTTCTCGCTGGTGGGGGCGTACTGGCTGATGTATCTGCTCGGCTACAACATGTCGATCGGGGTGTGGGTCGGCCTCATCGCCCTGGCGGGGCTGTCGGCCGAGACGGGGGTCGTCATGCTCCTCTACCTCGATATCGCTTACCAGCGGTGGAAGGATGAGGGGCGCATGCTCACCCGGGGCGATCTGCACCAGGCGATCCAGTACGGCGCGGTGCAGCGCATCCGCCCCAAGGTCATGACGGTGGTGACGATCATCGCCGGCCTGCTCCCCATCATGTGGAGCACCGGCGCGGGCTCCGACGTCATGAAGCGCATCGCCGCCCCCATGGTCGGTGGGGCCGTGACGTCGCTGCTCGTCATCATGCTCGTCACGCCGGTCCTCTACTACATCTGGCGTTCCAGAAGCGTCGACAAGTCGATGGTTCCGACCGTCGAGGGATAACCGGAATCGTTGTCGGGGCGCAGAGCCCCGACCCTCATAACCCAAGGAGAATCGAGATGAAAAAGGCAATCGCACTTCTTTTGACGGCGGCGTTCGTCGCAACCTCCTTCGCCCCGGCATTCGCACGATCCGCGCACGATCACGGCCATGGTCACGGCGCGGCGGGGCATGAAGAGATGATCATGGTCGGCGAGAAGGTCGTCGATGGCGTGCGCGGCGAAGCACACCTCAATGACGTGGAGGCCGAGATGAAGAGGGCGGGGATGCCGATGACTCACCACTTCATGATCGCCTTCGAGGACGAGGGGAGCAAACAGGCGATCACCGAAGGTCGCGTGGCCCTGCGCGTCACCTCGCCCGACGGCAACACGAGCAACCCTGTTCGCCTGATCGGGATGGACGGACACTTCGGCGCCGACATCACCCTCAGCCAGAAGGGGGAATACGCCTTCGAGGTCGGCAGCCGCCTCCCCGACGACAAGACGCGCCAGTTCGAGTTCACCTATGTGATCGAGTAACGTCGGGCCGGCAGCCCATATTGCACGCAAAAGAGCCGCACGGACGAACCTCCTTGCGGCTCTTTTGCGTGGCGGCTGCCTCTAAATTGGGCAGCGTTGCCGTGCGCTGCATCGCAGAGAGGATCGCGTGCCCCTGAAGTGCCGAGGAATCGGGGCTTCAGAGGTTGGCGAGCCTTTTGCAATAAATCGGGTGTCTATTCACCTTATGGGGTCGCGGCTCCCATGACAAGGGTGTCTGGCGCCATGGACGGCGCCGGTCAAGCGGCCATGGACGGCGAAAAGCGCCCCTTGGCATGGGAGGTGGGACCCTATGCTGAACAGTTACTAAATCGGAGTCAAAGGACCCTCATGCCCGCCGAAGGCGCCGGTGCGTGGGGGGAGCCCCTCTCGACGACGCGACGGGACCCGTTTCTGAACTCTTATTCGGAAAGGATCAGCCCGTGTCGCCCAAGCCGAAGATCCGAGAGCTCCTCGACGAGAGCGCCTGCGCCCACAACACCCGCCGCACCTCGGCCTGCAACGCCCCCACCCCCGGCGCGACCACCGGCGGGTGCGCCTTCGAGGGGGCGCAGATCTCTCTTTTCCCCTACGCCGACGCCGCCCACCTCGTCCACGGCCCCATCACCTGCCTCGGTGCCTCGTGGCAGACCCGCGCCACCGGCACGACCCACCCCGGGCGCGACTTCACCCGCATGGGATTCACCACCGACATCGCCAACCGCGACGTCGTCTTTGGCGGCGAAGAGAAGCTGCGTGCGGCCATCGACTACATCGTCGGGCGCTACGCCCCGCAGGCGCTCTTCATCTACGCCACCTGCGTCACGGCGCTCATCGGCGACGACATCGACGCCCTGTGCCGCGCTGCCGAGGAGGCCCACGGCATCCCCATCGTCCCCGTCCACGCCCCCGGCTTCGTCGGCAGCAAGAATCTCGGCAGCCGCCTGGGGGCCGAGGCCGTCCTGAAGCATCTGGTCGGCACCCGCGAGCCCGAGCATACCACCGATTTCGACGTCAATCTCATCGGCGAATACAACGTCACCGGCGACATGTGGCAGTACACCCCCTTGCTCGAAGAAGTGGGGATCCGCGTCCTGTCGACCCTGAGCGGCGACGGGCGCATCGCCGACATCCGCACCGCCCACCGCGCGAAGCTCAACGTGCTGGTCTGCGCCAAATCGCTCATCTCCTTCACCCGAAAGATGCACGAGATCTACGGCATCCCCTCCGTCAGCGTCTCCTTCTACGGGCAACGCGACACCGGCAACGCCCTTCGAACCATCGCCGGGGCGTTCGGCGATGCCGCCCTTGTCGCGCGCACCGAAGAGGTCATCCGGCGCGAAGAGCGTGCCCTCGACGAGAAGCTCGCGCCGTACCGGGCGCTCTTCCGGGGGAAGAAGGCGGTCCTCAACACCGGCGGCAACAAGACGTGGTCCATCGTGTCGGCCCTTCAGGACCTCGGCGTCGAGGTGGTGGCGACGGCGGTCAAAAAGGCGACGGAGGACGATCGACAACGGGCGCGCACCTACCTGGGGGAGAAGGGGGCCTTGATGATGAACCCGGGGAACGAGCAGGCGAAGATCATCGACGAGAGCGGCGCCGATCTGCTGCTGGCCGGGGGGCGCAGCCTCTACACGGCGATCAAAAAGCGCATCGCCTTCATCGACGTCAATCAGGAGAAAAAGAAGAGCTACGGCGGCTACGGGGGGCTGCTGAATCTGGCCGAGGATGTGAAGAACGCCCTGGAGAACCCCGTCTTCAGGAACGTCGCGAGGAGGGCGCCATGGCAGAAGTGAGGCGAAGATCGTCCAAACCGCTGCAGGTCGATCCCATCAAGCTCTCCCAGCCGATGGGGGCGGCCCTCGCCTTTTTGGGAGTGGCGCGCTGCATGCCGCTCATGCACGGCGCCATGGGGTGCGCCTCCTTCACCAAGGTCTTTCTGACGCGCCACTTCAGCGAGCCGATCGCCATCCAGACCACCGCCGTCACCGACGTCACGGCGATCCTCGACGGCGGCGACGCCGGCATCGTCGAGGCGGCGGCGAACATCACCAAGAAGGTCGTCCCCGATCTCATCGGGCTGCACACCACGGGGCTGACCGAAACCAAGGGGGACGACATCCGCGGCGTCGCCTCGAGGATCGCGCTCCCCCTCGTCCACGTCAACACCCCCGACTACGAAGGAGGGCTCGAGAGCGGATGGGCCCTCGCCGCCACGGCCCTCGTCGAGCAGCTCGTCGCCCCCTGCGACGCCGTCGACCCGGAGAAGGTGCTCCTTGTGCCGCACGTCGGGGTGACGCCCATCGAGGTCGAGAAGATCAAGGAATTCATCGCCTGCTTCGGGTTCGACGTCCACGCCCTTCCGGACCTCTCCGACTCTCTCGACGGACACCTTGGGGAGAAACAGGGAGCGCTGAGCAGCGGGGGGATCGCCGTCGAGAAAATCAGGGCGCTGGGCGATGCGGCGTTTGTCGTGAGCGTCGGCGCCTCGATGACGGGGTGCGCCCGGGCGCTGCTGGCGAAGAACCCCCGGATGAGACACCATCATTTCGGCCACCTGAACGGCCTGGCGGCGACGGACGCCCTGGTCGAGGTCCTCCTCGCGGAGGGGAGAATCGCGCAGCCCCACCCGGCGATCGCGCGCTGGCGCAAGCGCCTGCAGGATGCCATGCTCGACTGCCACTTCGCCCTCGGCCAAACGCGCTTTCTCGTCGCCGGAGAGCCCGACCACATCGCCGGGCTCTGCGCGGCCCTCGCCGAGGCGGGCGGACGGGTTCGGCTCGTCGTCAGCACCGTCGACTCGCCGCAACTGCAGGCGATCGAGGCCGCCGAGGTCGTGGTCGGCGATCTGGAGGACGCCGAGGAGCTTCGGGACGAATACGATCTGATCGTGGGCAACGCCCATCTGGAGGCGCCGGCGCACCGGGGGCGCAAGGGGCTGGTGCTGCGCGGATTTCCCGACTGGGAGCGGGTCGGCGGGCAGTTGCGAAGCGACGTCCTCTACGAGGGTGGAGCGTATTTCCTGTGCGAGGCGGCGAACGCCGCCGAGGCGATGAGGCACCGATGAGCGGCTATACCGAAGAGATCCGCCGCTGGGCCGCCGCGACGAGCCGCGCCGGCGCGCTCGCCGACCCCGACGGAACGGGGGAGGTCGGTCTGGGGGCGCAAGAGCAGGGGAGGAGGCTCGCGGTGCGCTTTACCGTCCGCGTGCGCGACGGTCGTCTCGACGAAGCGCGTTTTCAGGTCTTCGGCTGCGGCTTCACCATCGCCGCCTGCGCCGCCGCGGCCGATCTGGCATCGGGGCGCCCCCTCGGCGAGGCGCGCGCCCTCGACGCCGCCCGCATCGAGGGGCACCTCGGGGGGCTCCCCGACGAGCGCCGCTACTGCGCCGAGCTGGCCGCCTCGGCCCTGCGCGCGGCCATCGAGAGCGCCGACGGCCGATCGAACCCCGTGCGAGCCGCCGTTGCCGCACAAGAGGGAGCCGCCGCGATCGCCCCGAACGATCCCCTCTATCGGTATCTCATGCAGAGCCCGACGCCGCCGGGGATGAGCCGTGAGGATCGACATCTGTTCGCCTGCCTGCTCGCCCTCGCCGCGCACGAACCGTACGGCGCGGCACAGTCTCTCGGGCTCTCCCATGCCGATCTTGACGCCCTCTTCGCGACGTGCTTTCCCGGCGTCGATCGAAACGCTCTCAGCAACAGCGCGGACACGGCGCCGCCGCAGCGAAACGAGCAGATCCTGGCGATCCTCTTGGAGCACGTCCCGCGCGACCGACGCGGGACCGACGCGCACCTTTCACGCTGGCTGGCGCACATCCTGGCGGCGCGCTCAGCCCACCCGGGTCATCTGTGGAGGGCCATGGGGCTTTTCGAGCGACCGGAGCTCAGTGCAGCCATCGAAAGCCACCTTCCATCGCTGGCGAAGGCCAACAGCCGGAGGATGCGCTGGAAGCGCTTCCTGTTCAAAGAGCTCTGCAATCGTCATGGCGCCCTCTTGTGCAAGGCGCCCGACTGCGGCCAGTGCAGCGATTATCCGTTGTGCTTCCCTGACCAGCGGTAGGGTCCCCTGCGATAAATGAAAAGCGGCCCTTTTGAAGAGCCGCTTGTATGGATGTGGTCAAAAAACAAATTGTCGCTGACCTGTTTCAGACCCTTGGTCTTTTAACGAGGCCGACCACCAGAGAAACGACAAAAAGAATCACGAATAGCCAGAACAGAAACTGTGCGATGTTGGCCGCACCGGTCGCTATTCCGCCGAATCCGAATATCGCTGCAACAATGGCGACGATAAAGAATCCCAGAGCCCAGGAAAGCATCTATCGATCACCTCCTTTCCTCCGATCGCCGGCTTCTCGAGAGAATCGGCGCGTTAGAACGTCTTGAATCTCACTTTACATTATGCTGCCCCCCTGTCAAATCTGCCGATGTTATCTAAGGGTTTGATTTATTAAAGTTTTCGTCTTGTTTCATCCCAGGCTTTAATGAGCGCGGAGAGGATGTCGGAGCGGCGAGCTCGAAGTGAGCGACAAAGGAATGGAGGGGAATGCCGGAAGGGGAGGCGGACAGAGCAAATCCCCCGGAGGGAGGGACGGAATCCTCTCCCTCCGAGAATGTGTCGGATCAATGCTTGGTGGTGAAGCTGTCGACTTCCTTTTCAGCCTCTTCCTTCGATTTGCCGTACTTCTCCTGGATCTTGCCGACGAGGCGGTCGCGCTCACCCTCGATGCGATCGATGTCGTCGTCGGTCAGCTTCCCCCACTGCTTCTTGATCGAGCCCTTCATCTGGTTCCATTTCCCTTTGAGTTGCTCCCTATTCATGAATAAACTCCTTATGTTAGAATGGCTTGTTCCTCCTTCTACTTTATCAAAGGACGCCGGAGGTGCAAATTCGCGCCGTCTTGGAGATTGAGGTTCTTCGATCTCTGTAGTATAAAAGGCAGATTCCCAGCCCCAGAGGAGCCCTTTCTTGTCGAGCCTTCCGTCGGAGAGCGAAATTTTCGAGGCCTGCCGCATCCTTTTCGGCCAGCAGGTCCTCCTTTCCCGGGAGTTTCTCTTCTATCTGCAGCCGGGCGGGGCCAAGACGGCCTTTCGGCAAAAGGCGAAGGAGACGCACCCCGACCTCTACCAGGGGGACGATCCGGAGATTCTTCAACGCCACACCGAAACGTTTCGCGAGGTCACCCAGGCCTACAAGCTCGTCAGCACCTTCTTGAAGGAGCGCGAGGAGCACTCGGGGCACGCCTTTCGCTTCGCCCCCCACCCCCACCGGCGCGAGGAGTCGAGCAGTCGCGCCGAGGCCGGGCCGTTTTCCAACGGCGCGCCCCGCCCGTCCGCTCTCCCCTTCCGGGTCCTGGAGATCGGGCTCTTTCTCTACTATCGCCAGATCGTCTCCTTTCGCACCCTCGCCGAGGCGCTCGTCTGGCAGCGCAGGCAGCGTCCCGCCCTCGGAGAGATCGCCAAGCGCTGGGGGTGGCTCAAGGACGCCGACCTCGCGCGCATCCGCGCGGCCCGCATCCCCTTCGCGCGTTTTGGGGAGAAGGCCGTTCATCTCGGACTGCTCACCCCCGCCCAGGTCCGCACCCTCCTTTTCTTCCAGCGTTCACAGCAAAAGCGCCTCGGCCAGTTCTTCGTCGAGCGCGGCCTGATCTCCGCCCAGCAGATGGAGTGCTACGTGGAGGAGCTACGGCTCCACAACGCCTGCGTCCGCTCGGGGAACCGCAGCTGATTCGGCCGCACGCTCCCTTTCGTCCATCGCCCGGTCCATCCCGGCTTTTTTTCGTCTCAAGGAGTTTTTACATCATGGGTCTTCTTTCCAATACGACAAGTATCTGTCAGTTCAGCGTTTTCGGCGACCTGCCCGATCCCATCGATCTGAGCTGGGCGGGGGAGCGACTCGCTTCCAAACGGTTTGTCGACATCACCGAATCGTCCGAAGAGCTCTCCGTGGGGTGGGTGCATCTGGACGATTCGGGCCGGTGCGATTTCGACGACTACGGCGCCTACGCGCGCGAGCACTACCTGACCTTTTCGCTGCGCCGCGACCAGCGCCGCGTCCCCGCGGCCCTGGTGAAGAGCGGCCTCGAGGAGCTGGAAAAGGAGTTCCTGGCCGCCAACCCCGGCTTCCAGAAGGTTCCCAAGGCCCGTCGCGAAGAGATGCGCGACGCCGTCCGCAGCGCCCTGCTCAGCCGGACCCTCCCCGTTCCGGCGATCTGGGACGCGGTCTGGGACGTGCGCAAAGGGATTCTCACCTTCACCAGCCTCAGCCCCAAGGCGCTGGAGCTGTTCGAGACGCACTTTCGCGCCACCTTCGAGGAGCTGCGCCTGGCGCCCCTCCACCCCTTCGCGCGGGCCGAGCGGGTCGTTGGGGAGGCGCTTGCTCCCGCCCTGGCCGAGGCCAACCGCGCCTCCGGCGACGGCGCGCTCGAGCTCATCCGCGACAACGCCTGGATCGGGAGCGACTTTCTGTGCTGGCTCATGCACGGGACGCTGAAGGAGGCGAGCGAATACGAGGTCTGCCTCGACGGCCCGGCGCTCGACGGCGAGAGGTTCGTCGCCTATCTGAACGATCGCCTCAACCTGCTCGGCGGCTCGTCCGACGGAGGGGTCCAGAAGGTCACCGTCGCCGGGCCGCAGGATCGTTTCCGCGAAGTCTGCACCGCCCTCGAAGAGGGGAAGGAGATTTCCGACGCGACGCTCTATCTGGAGAAGGGGGAGGATCTGTGGCGGCTGAACCTGAAGGGGCTGGCGTTTCACTTCGCCTCGTACAAGTGCCCCGGGGTCAAACTGGAGAAGGACGATCTCACCGACGAGGCGAGCGAGCGTCTGGCGCTCTTTTTCGAAAGGATGTGCGTCCTCGAGACGGGATTGCAGCTCTTCGACAGCCTCTTCGCGGCCTTTCTTCGCGAACGGCTCGGCGAGCGCTGGCCCGAGCGCGAGCAGGCGATGCGCGACCGCCTGAAGGCGGCGTAGGCGCGAAGCGCCCGAGGCCCGAGGCCCGAGGCCAAAGGCGAAAGGCCAAAGGTTGATTCTTCACCTTTGGCCTTTAACCTTTTACCTTGGTCTGCCTTTACCTATACCAATCGCCCCGCGTCAGCGGCAGCCCGCAGTCCCCTTCGTCGGGCTTGACCATGAGGCTCTGGTAGACGTTGACCCTGCCGACGCTGAAGGAGTGCGCCGAGGCGGCCATGTACAGGCGCCAGATGCGGTAGGTCGTCTCGTCGGTCAGGCGCACCGCCGCCTGCTTCGCTCCTTCCAGACGCCGCACCCAGTGGCGCAGCGTCAGGGCGTAGTGCTCCCGCAGGTTCTCCAGGTCGCGGACCTCGAACCCCGTCAGCTCGGCGATGCGCAGCGTATCGGTGATCGGAAGCAGATCTCCGTCCGGAAAGACGTAGTGCTGCAGGAACGACGGCCCCGGCGACGCAGGGACGTTCGGATTGTCGGCGATGCCGTGGTTGAGAAAAACGCCGCGGGGGCGCAGCAAACTCCAGGCCTGCGCAAAGTACTCGGGGAGTTTTTTCTCCCCCACATGCTCGAACATGCCGACGCTCACCAGCTTGTCGTACGTCCCCGGCCGCTTCAGGTCGCGGTAGTCGCACACCTCCACCCGGCAGCGCCCCTCCAGCCCCGCCTCTCGGATCCGCTCCCTGGCAAGCTCCGCCTGCGCAACGCTCAAGGTGATGCCGTGGGCTTCCACACCGTAGTGCTGCGCCGCGTGAAGGATCAGCCCCCCCCACCCGCAGCCGATATCCAGAAGCTTCTCTCCCTTCTCCAGGCGCAGCTTGCGGCAGATGTAGTCGAGCTTTCGCTGCTGCGCCGTCTCCAGATCGTCTTTCGGATCGTCGAAATACGCGCACGAGTAGACCATGCGCTCATCGAGCCACAGCCGGTAGAAATCGTTTGAGACATCGTAGTGATAACGGATCGCCTCGGCGTCGCGTCGTTTCGAATGCGCCCGGCCCCTCAAGCGCGCCCGCCGTTCCTTGGCGAGCTTCGGCGCAGGGTCGGGGAGCCCTCTGAGGTAATAGGCGAAGCGGATCTTTTCGAGAGGGCTCCACTGGATCTCCAGAAGACTGTGGGCGAGGTAGAGGCACTCCTCGATGTCGCCCTCAATGTCGAAATCGTCGTAGATGAACGCCTCTCCGAGGGTGAGCTGGTTGGTGGGAAGAAACATCCTGCGAAGCGCCCCGGGGTGCTTCAGAACGAGGGTCCACCGCGCCTTGTGGCTGCGGGTCGGCTTCCATTCGGTGCCGTCCCAGAGCCGCACCGCGAAATCGGTCGGCCCGCGGCTGCCCAGAATCTCCTGCAGCAGGGTCAGGCTGTTTTGAAAGGTTCGTTCGCTGGCGATGACCGCTTCCATGTCCGGACCTCCTCGTGAGATTGGGGCATTTTATATAAAAATATTTCATATTTCAACTACTCGACGGACTTTTCCCCAAAAAGACAGGCGTGCCGTGTCTCTCGCGATGCTTGGATCGAAAGGATCTGGAAGGCGGAAGAGGGGGTGGTCAGGGCGTCAGCGCGCTCAGCGCCGAGTTGATGAGGGCCAGCACCAGGCTGAACAGCAGCGCCCACCAGAACCCGGCGACGGCGAACCCCGGCACGACGGCCGCGGTGAGTAGGACCATGAAGGCGTTGATGACCAGGGCGAATAGCCCCAGGGTGAGCAGGGTGAGGGGGAGTGTGAGCAGCAGAAGAATCGGGCGGATGAAGGCGTTCACGAGCCCCAGCACAAGCGCCGTGACGAGGGCGGCGAAGGCGCCTTCCAGTGAGACGCCGGGAAGCAGATAGCTGACGATGGCGACGGCCAGAGCCGAGACGAGCCAGTTGAGGAGAAAAATCATCGTACTCTCCGTGCGACGGTTCGGGAAATGGCGCTTTCAACAAGTGTAACGCATCCCAGAAGCATGCGCGGATGTTTCGCCAAATTACGATAAACTGAAAAGAAAGCACGAGGAGAGAGAAAGATGAAAATTCTCACAACCGCCGTCTTCATCGTCGCGCTGTCGGCTCTGGTTCTGACGGGCGGATGCGCCCGGGTCGGCGGCGCTACACAGGACCTTCTCGCCGAGAACTATCACGCCATGGACGATCAGGAGCTGTTGACCTACTACTACCGGCTCGGCGACCAGATCGATAGGGAGGAGAGGGTCGCCAGGGGGGCCTCCGTCGGGGTCGGCGTCGGCACCGGACCGGTGCATATCGGGGCGCGGCAGGGGGTGACGCGAGCTCCGATCGCCGAGGATCTGAGAGACCGGCGCAGCGAGGTGCGGGCAGAGCTTGCCCGCAGGGGGCTGAGCCCATGAGAGGAGCGATGATCGCGATACGGATCGCCCTGCTTGTCGTCGCGTTGGCGATCGCCGGCTGCTCGATCCCCGTCGAGCAGCCCTGGGGTGTCGAAGCGTCGCCGGTGCGTTTCAGCGATGAGGACCGGGTTGTGATTCGCGAATACTACAGCGCCTTCCGATTCCCCCCCGAGCTGCAGGACCCTGACGTCGTTTCCCCCGATCTGTCGCGGCGGCTCGAGATCTCGGCGACCCTGCCCCCCGGCATCGCGGCCTATCCCCTGCCGCAGGAGCTGCACCGGCAGCTCTCGCCCCTGCCCCATGGATACGAGCGCTTCCGCACCGGTCAGGATGTCGTCCTCATGGACATGCGCACCGGTCAGGTCGTCGACCTGCTGACCGAAGTCTTCAGCCCCGCGCTGGCGCAGTGACGGGCGGCGCGCCAGGGGGAGATCAGCCGCTTTTCTTCCCCTTGCTCCCCGCGGCGTCGCGCCGCACCCTGTCGGCCAAAGGCTTGCGCCGAGGCTTCTCCATGTCCGTCTCCTGGGCGAGGCTGCGCTTGAGGGCGTCCATGAAGTCGACGATCTTTCGCGGCTCTTCGGCCGCCAGCGCCTCGGGCTCCCTGCCCTGGAGCTTGTCGCGGATCGTCTCGCCGAGCGCCTCCTCGTAGCGGTCGGTGAAGGCGTCGGGGTCGAAGGGGCGTGACTTGCTCTCGATCAGGCGGCGCGCCAGGTCGAGCTCCTCCTGATCGATCTCCTTCGGTGTGATCTCTTCGAAATAGTCGCCCGAGGGGCGCACCTCGCGCCCGTAGTGCAGGGTCGTCATCCTCAGTCCGCTGTCGTGCGGCGCGATGGCGACCACGTGCTCGCGCCCCCCCATGGCCACCCGTCCGATGGCCGTCTTTTTCTGCTGCCGCATCGCTTCGCGAAGAACGCCGAAAGCCTCCTGCGCGATCGGCCCGTCCGGCGCCACGTAGTACGGGGTGTCGAGATAGATGGGGTCGAGCTCGGCGTCGTCGACGAACTGGACGATCTCCAGCGTGCGCGTCGTCTCGAGCTTGACCTTCTCGAGATCTTCGTCGCTCAGCACGACGTATCTCCCCCGCTCGTACTGGTAGCCCTTGACGATCTCGTCCTTGTCGACCTCGCCGTGCGAGGGGCAGGTGTAGCGATACTTGATGCGCTGCCTGCACGTGCCGTGCAGCATGTTCAGGCTGGTGCGTGAGGTCGAGCTGACGGCGCGGTAAAGGCGGATGGGGATGGTGATGAGGGAGAGCTTGAGGCTCCCCGTCCATGACGTTCTGGGCGGCATGGCTTATAATCCTCGGCGCGTCCTCGGCGCGGCTGCCGCTCTCCCCGGAGGCGCGCACCGAAGCGCGCCTCCGGGGCTGGCGCTACTGTTTCTCTACCGTGTAACCCTCGTTTTTCCAGGCTTCGACTCCCCCCTTCAGCGCTTCGGCGTGGGAGAATCCCTTCTTGCCATATTCTTCCGCCCGACCGGCGGATGTCCCTTCGTTCGGTCAGGCGCAGTAGAAGATGAGCTCCTTTTCCTTGGGAATCTCGGCGAGCTTCTCCTCGAGTTCATTGAGATGAATCGCGCCTTCGAGGTGCATGTCGCGGCATTTCTGCTCGTCGTCGTAGGCGCACACCAGGAGGGCTTCGCCGGATTCGATCTTGCGATGGGTCGTGCGTGGATCGATCCGTTGCGCTTGTCCCATGTTTCCAGCCTCCTTTCTGATGGTCCTTAGCCATCCTCAGTTTTGCTCTGTCTCGAAGCATCTTTCGTGAAAAAGGCGTGACTTTTCGCGCTGCGAGCCACACCTCAACCATATCGCAGCGCAGGCGTATCGCAACCATGGTGCCTATCGTGCGTGTCGTGGAGCTTTGGGCGGTTGCAAGGGGGGCTCACGGTGCTACCTTATTGTGAGTATTGTCAAATTAGACTGTATCAAGAACGAAAGGGAGGCTCTATGAAGGAGAGATGGCTCTTTGGCGCAGCAGGGGTGCTGGCCGGCGGCTTCGTGCTGCTGGCCGCGGCAGGTGACGGCGTCAGCGCCGATCAGCGGACGCAGGTGGCACAAAGGGCGCAGCAGACGCAGGCGGCACAGAGCGTCGAGCCTGCCCGGTGTTTCGGCTGCCACACGGAGGTGCGCGAGCTCTTTCGCGATTCGCCACACGCCGATCTGGGGTGCGCGACCTGCCACGCGCAGATGGAGGCGCATCTGCGCGACCCGAGCAGCCGCGTCGTCACCAATCTCGACCCGGCGGTGTGCGGCCAGTGCCACACCGACCAGTTCGAAAGCTCGATGCAGGTCAACTGGGCGGCCGAGCCGCGCATGGAGAAGGGGGTCCCCACCGGACGCTCTCCCTTGCAGGACAAGCTGCTGGCGCCGCACGGCTTCACCGTCGAGCACAACGAGCCGCGAAGCCATCCCTTCATGGTGGTCGACATGATGGTCGTCGATCGCTTCGCCGGCGGACGCTATCAGTACAAGGAGCCGTGGAGCGTGAGCCGCCCCGGGAGGGTCTGGGACGTGCTTGAGGACACCGAGGAGATCCACCCCGGCCTCGCCCGCGCCGGCAACGCCGTCTGTCTGCAGTGCAAGACGAGCGACCTCATCCTCGACTGGGCCTACATGGGAGATCCGGGCAGAGGGGCGAAGTGGGACCGCACCTCGGACGTGAACGAGGTCGTTCGCGACGTGCACAACGCGCTGGGGTGCATCCATTGCCACGACCCGCACGGCACCTATCCGCGCATCATCAGAGACGCCCTCATCGACGGGATCGAGCGCGAAGGGGCGACCCCCTACCGCGAAGACAAGGGGAGGGACGCCATCGAGGTCGTCGATTTCCGCGATTTCAGAAAGATCGGCCTGGTGAAGGAGCCGCGCTCGAACCTGCTGTGCGGGCAGTGCCATGTCGAGTACGCCTGCAATCCTGGGCTCGCCCCCGAAGGCGACGGACGGGTGACGATGCAGAGCCGACTCTCCAACCACTTCCCGATGAAGAACGTTCTCGACGTGCTCGATCACTACACCGAGGTCGGCTTCCGCGACTTCACCCACGCGGTGACGGGCGCCCGCCTGATCAAGCTGCAGCACCCTGAGCTGGAGAGCTACTGGGAGAGCCCCCACGAGAGAGCCGGCGTCAAGTGCGTCGACTGCCACATGGGGCGCAGCACCAACGGCGCCGGAGAGACCTTCACCAATCACCAGATGCTTCGTCCGGCGCATCACATCGACACCATCTGCATGGGGTGCCATCCGGACGCCAGCGAGAACGAGTTGCGTCACCAGATCGCCGCGGTGCAGAACTACACCCGAGGCAAGATGCGAAATGCCGAGCAGAGCCTCGAAGTCCTCATCGACACCTACGCCCTCGCCGTTCGGCAGGGGGTTTCCGAAGACGTCCTGGCGCAGGCGCGCCGGCAGCACGAGATCGCCCACGTGCTGTGGGAGTGGTGGACGGCCGAGAACAGCGACGGATGGCACAACCCGGCTCTGGCTCGCCAGAGCCTGCTCGACGCCATCGCCGCCGCGCGGCGCGGCACCGACATCCTTCACGAGGCGATGAGGCCCCAGACCGCTCCCCCCGTGGTGCGGTAGGTCGATCCGGGGGGGCGCGCCGCGCGGCGCCCCCCCTTCGCTTGTCGAGTGCCGATACCTCCTGTAAACTCAAGGTTCAGCCCAAGCGCCAACTTCCGGGAGAACGCATGAGCGCTGAACCCGCCGATCATACAACCCTCCTCGCCCGCCTGCGCAGCGGCGTCCTCGGTCACCTCAGACGAAAGCTCGGCGCCGGGCTTCTGGTCGTCATCCCCCTGGGGATCACCCTGTTCATCCTGCGCTTTTTGTTCAACCTCGCCGACGGGCTGCTCGCCCCCTATATCCGGCGCATCGGCTTTTTGCTTTTCGGCGAGGGGTACTACCTTCCGGGGCTCGGCATGATCGCTGGGCTGTTGCTTATCTACTTCTTCGGCATCCTGGCGACGAACGTCTTCGGGCGACAGATCGTTCACTTCGGCGACGATCTGCTGTCGCGCATCCCCTTCGTGCGCACCATCTACGTTTCGGCCAAGCAACTGATCGAGGTCTTCTCCCGGCGCGGCGGCACCAGTTTCCGGCAGGCGGTCTTCATCGACTTTCCGAAAAAAGGGTCGTACACCCTCGCCTTCGTCACCAACGAGACGGTGACGGCCTCCGGCAGGCTCTACTACAGCTGCTTTATCCCGACCTCCCCCAATCCGACGGCGGGGTACGTCCTCATTCTGCACGAATCGAACGTCTATCCGGCCGCCCTCACCGTCGAAGAGGCGATGAGGACGATCATGTCCGGGGGGATGGTCTCGCCGCCGGTCATCACCACGGCGAAACTCCAGTGAGGTTCCATGGCTCAGTTTCCTGAACCGGAGCGGATCATCGTGAAAGGCAAGGGGGTGCTGCACCACCTGCGCCACACCATGGGAGCCGGCCTGCTGGTGGCGATCCCCCTGGGGATCACCCTGTTCATCCTGCGCTTTTTGTTCAACCTCGCCGACGGCCTGCTCGCCCCCTACATCCGCCTGGCGCAGCGCATCGTCTATGGCGAGGCCTTTTATCTGCCCGGGCTCGGAGTTATCGTCGGGCTCGTCGCCATCTACCTGGCCGGCGTGGTCGCCTCCAACGTGCTGGGGGGGTATTTCGTCCGGCGCTGGAACCTGCTGCTGGCGCGCATCCCGCTGGTCAAGACGATCTACTTCGCCGCGCACCAGGTGGTGGAGATCATGACCCGGGGCAGGGGCGGATCGCTGCGCCGCGCGGTGCTGGTGCAGTTTCCCGAGACCGACGCCTTCGCCTTCGCCTACGTCACCAACGAGACGATCACCTCGTCGGGCAGGCGTTATCTCACCTGTTTCGTCCCGACGGCGCCGAACCCGACCTCGGGCTACGTCCTTTTCCTCGACGAGAGCGAGGTCTTCCAGACCGGCATGAGCGAGGAGGAGACGGTCAAGGTCATCATGTCGATGGGGGTGGTCATCCCCAAGGTCCTTCATGCCGAACGCCTCCAGTAGGGCGGGTGAATTCACAGCCTGCTGTGGATAGCTTTGTGGAAAATCGATGGACAGCGATTCAACGCGGCGACGCGGCGAAGGAATTGGCGTTTTGCCTAAAAAAAGGTCAGAGTTAGGCACATCCTAATTCAAAAAATTTAATATTTTTTATCCCTTGAAATCACGGCGGATTTTGAATTGACGCGCCGACGCCCCCCATGCTATTTGGGACCGACACGCGCGAATGAGTGATTTGAACCTATCCCTATCGAGAAGGAGGCACGGATGCGCATCACCCCCGCCGGCGAGCTCGAAAGCCGCATCAAGAAGCTGCAGACCCTGATGGAGAAGGAGGGGATCGACGCCGCCCTGATGCTCCAGAACGCCGACCTGTTCTATTTCACCGGCTCCATCCAGCAGGGGGTTCTCTATGTGCCGGTGCAGGGCGAGCCCGTCTACATGGTGCGCAAGGAGCTGAGCCGTGCGCGCATGGAGTGCGGCCTGAAGGAGGTCGTCCCCTTCAAGAGCCCCAAGGACATCCCGGCCGTCATCGCCGAGCACGGCCTCTCTATGCCGAAGCGCGCGGGGATGGAGCTCGACGTCGTGCCGGTCGCCCTGTACCAGCGCTTAGCCAAGGTCCTCGAGCCGGCGCAGATCGTCGACGTCACCCCCCTGATCCGCACGGTGCGCGCCGTCAAATCCAGGTACGAAATCGAGATCATGAAGGACGCCGCCCTGCAGGTCGATCGCGTCTACCAGCGGGCAAAGGAGATCATCCGCGAAGGGATGACCGACCTGGAGCTCGCCGCCGAGCTCGAATATACCGCCCGCAAGGAGGGCCACCAGGGGATCACCCGCATGCGTGGCTTCAACTCCGAGCTCTTCTACGGCCACATCTTCTCCGGCGCCGACAGCGCCGCGCCGGCCTTCCTCGACGCGCCGCTGGGGGGCCTCGGGGTCAACCCCTCAATCGGGCAGGGGGCGAGCTTCAAAACGATCCGGCGCAACGAACCGATCACCGTCGATTTCGCCGGGGCTTTCGACGGCTATCTCGTCGACCAGACCCGGACCCTGTGCATCGGGGGGCTCCCCCCCGAACTGGTGAAGGCCTATCAGGACATGTACGCCATCCAGAACAGGCTCAAGGAGATCGCCCGCCCCGGCGTCGCCTGGGGGGAGATCTACGAGCAATGCCATGCCATGGCGGTGCAGATGGGCTACGGCGATCACTTCATGGGGAGCAAGGGGGCGCAGGTCTCCTTCATCGGCCACGGCATCGGGGTGGAGATCGACGAGTACCCCTTCCTCGCCCGCGGCTTCAAGGACCAGGTCCTCGAAGAGTACATGACCTTCGCCTTCGAGCCCAAGGCCGTCTTCCCCGGCCTCGGGGCGGTGGGGATCGAAAACACCTTTTGGCTGGAGAAGGACGGGCTGAAGCACCTCACCTTCTCGCCGGAGGAGCTTGTGGTTCTGTAAAGCGGTGGCGGGCGCCAGGGGATGCGCCAGCGGCCCGAAGTGACCCATCCACTGGTGAAAATGAAAAAGCCGGGAGATCGTCTCCCGGCTTCATTCATACAGAGGTGGCCCTGCGGGGTTGGAGGTTTCAGCGGCCCATCAGGCCGTTGCGCTCGTTGTTCTCTCTTCGCTCCATTCCGTCAAATTCGACTTCTCTTTCCCTTTCCATCTCCATGCGCCTTTCTTCCTCCTCAAAGGGAGGGGCGACGCCGAGATATTCCTGCACATCGAGGTCGAGCGCTTCGAGCGTCTCGCGGTCGAGCTGCCCGGTCGCCGCGATCCCCTCGTCCTGCTGGAATTCACGGATGCCTTCACGGGTCATGGGGCCCATGATGCCGTCGATGGGGCCCGGGTCAGCCCCTTTTCGCTGAAGCGCCTGCTGAAGATCGCGCACCTGGCTCGAGGTCAGCTGCTCGGGGTCGACGCGGTCCTGGGCGCCGACCTGTCTCTGGTCGTTGCGCTGCTGGACGCCGAGGCGGCCGTCGCGCTGCTGGTCGCGCTGCTGCTCATCGAGAGTTCCGCGCCGGTCATTCATATCCCGGTCGCGCCGCTCGTTCATATCCCGGTCGCGCTGCTGTTGCTGGTCGCGCCGCTGTTGCTGGTCGCCGAAGCCGGGCGCCACGCCCATGAATTCCTGAACGTCGAGATCGAGCGCCTCGACGGTCTGGCGGTCGAGCTGCCCGGTGGCCGCGATCCCTTCTTCCTGCTGGAAATCCCGGAGCGCTTCACGGGTTTCGGGGCCGACGATGCCGTCGATGGGACCCGGATCGGCCCCCTGATCCTGCAGGGCCTGCTGCAGTTTGCGCACCTTTTCGCTGTCGAGTTGCTCAAGGGAGACCTGCTGCTGCTCCGCGGCTCGGCCCATCGTATCGTCCGGAGAGGCCGGTCCCGCGCGATCCTGGAACGCCGGGGACTGCACCGCTCCGTTTTCCACCGCCAATGCCTGCCCGCCGACGAACAGACTCCCTAGAAACGCAACCATGGTGAAAGGAACGAAATATTTCATGGTATTGCTCTCCTGTCTTCTCGGGTTTTCAGGGCCACCTACCCGTCCATGCGCCCCAAGGCGGACATGGACGTAAATACCGGCAAGCTCATCTCGTTGGACAATCCGAGCATAGCAGGTTTCGACCGGCAGGGAAGGCGTTGCTACTCCTGCGATTTTTCGGGGAAAAAGGGGGCGGAACCGCCGGCGGGCGAAGGGTGCGACGAAGGTTTGGCGATCAGGCACCCGCCCGAGGGCGCCGGATGAAAAGACGATTCGGGGAGGGAGGGCTCACCACCTTCGCCACTCGATGCGGCCGCCGGGGGCGACGCCGAAATGCTCGCTGAACCCCCCTTTGACCTCGACGACGTAGAGCGCGGCGGCGGAGGAGCTGTAGACGGTGTCCGAATTCGGGGTGGTGCGGTGGGCGATGTTGAGGATCTCGCCCCCCTCGGCGACGAAGATCATGTCGAGGGAGGTCGGGGTGTGGCGCATCCAGAAATGCAGCACCTGCGGGGTTTCGAAGACGAAGAGCATCCCCTCCGAGAAGTCGGGGACCTCGCGGCCCATCAGCCCCCGCATGCGCGCCGGCATCGAGTCGGCGATTTCGACCACGACGCTCGCGGCGACCGAGCCGTCGGCGCGGATGAAGTCGACGGCGCCGTCGCGCCGCATCGCCGAGGCGTCGTCGAGGGTCAGGGCGAAAAGGGGCGAGCCGAGGACGAAGAGCGCGGCGATGACGAGGGACAAAAGACTTTTTCTTTCCATCGGATTTTTTCTCCGGTTCGGCTGTTGGTTGCCCCTTCGATGATATCGGCAATGGCCGCCGTGTTCAAGCGTGCGTCGGGGCGTGCGCGCCCGAGGATGCAACAATCTGTTTTCATCCGAAAGCAAACGCGCTAACATGCACGGCGCACAAAGGAGAAGCCCCAATGAAGAAAATCCTCATCATCGACGATGACGCCGCATTTTTGCGCACGCTCGAAGATTATGTCACGAACAACTTCCCCGGCCTGAGCGTCGCGACCTGCGCCGACCCCGTCAAGGGACTCGGCGCCATCAGCGCCGATCTCGATCTGCTGCTGGTCGATCTGGAGATGCCGGGGATCGACGGCGCCAAGGTGCTCGCCTACGCCACGGCGCGGGGGGTGAGCAAGTCGCGGGTCATCATCCTGTCGGGACGACACGCCGACTACCTGCATCAGCGCTTCCCGATGGGGAGCTGCCTTGCGGTGCTCAACAAATACGAAGTCAAGCAAAAGGCCGTGCTGGAGATGATCTTCGGCTCTCTGCAGAAGCAGTGCGCGCCCTAGTTTCATGCTCGGGGGCTCGGGGGCGGTTCTGCTCGTGAGGCGGGAGGCGGCGAAAAACGATGGTATCTAATCACCTTGCGAGGGGTCGCGGCTCACATGACAAGGGTGTCTGGCGCCATGGACGGCGCCAGTCAAGCGGCCATGGACGGCGAAAAGCGTCCCTTGACATGGGAGTTGTGACCCCATACTG
>JBJHBH010000056.1:0-23529 GCA_050485365.1 Desulfuromonadales bacterium
CGCCCGCTGGGCGACGCTGCCCGTCATCGTCGTCACCGCCGCCGGTGGCGAGGAGGAGGTGCGGCGCTGCCTCGATGCCGGCTGCGACGACTATCTCACCAAGCCCGTCGCCAAGGGCGAGCTGCTCGAAAAGGTGCAGCGTCTTCTGGGCAGGGTGCGCCGGCGCACCGCCGAGCGTGCCGCCGTTTCGTTCAGAGTCGTCCTTCAGTGCGGCGAAGAGCGCTTCCGGGGGCTCGTCCGCGACATCTCCGCCACCGGCATCTTCGTGCGCAGCGATCGCGTCGTGGCGCCGGGGACGGTGGTCTCGATGCACCTCGAGCTCCCCGGTGGCAAGGCCCTCCCCGTCCACGGGAAGGTCAAGCGCAGCGTCGAAGAGGGGATGGGGATCTACTTCATCAACCTCGATGGGCGGGGGCGAAAGATCATCGACGCCCTTGTCGCGCGAAGCCGCAGCGATGTGGCGCCCCCCCCTGCCGAATTCCCCCCCACGGCAGCGCCCGACGAGCTCGCCTCGCTGCGCCGGCGCATCGTCGAGCTCGAAGAGGAGAACCGCTCCTTCGCCGACCAGATCGTCCGCGCCGAAGAGGCGAACAACGCCCTGTCCAACCTCTACGTCGCTTCCAGCCGCTTCCACGCGGTTCTCGATCGCGCCCGCGTCGCCGCGATCATCAACGAGGTGGTGATCAACTTCGTCGGAGCCGAAAAGTTCGCTCTGCTGCTCTTCGATGCGGGGGGCGGGGAGCTGCGCTACGAGGCGGGGGAGGGGTTCGATCAAGGGGAGTTTCCCCCCCTGGACGTCACCGGGGAGCCATGGCGGGAGGTCGTGCAGGAGGGGCGCAGCCGCTTTCGCGAGGAGGCGGTGGCTTTAGGGTCGGACGATCTGCAACGCCCCATCGCCGCGATCCCCCTGCGCATCCACGACGAGACGATCGGCGCCCTGGCCGTCTACCGCCTCTTCGTGCACAAGGACGCGTTCTCCCCCCTCGATTACCAGCTCTTCGCCATGCTCGCGCAGCAGGCCGCCGGTGCCCTCTTCGCCACGCGCCTCTACGAGGCGTCGGAGCGCAAACGCGAAACCTACCGCGGCTTCATGGATCTGCTGCTCAAGTAGCGAAACCGGGGCGGTGAGCCGCCCCTTTGCCTTTTGACGCCGGCACGAGGATCCCCTCTGCCACGGCGAACTCGACGAACTCCTCCCCCTCGCGCCGTCCGATGCTTCCGCCGAAAATCTGTGATGGGGTGCGCGTGCCGTCCGACCCCTGAAGCAGCTTCAGAAAATCCTCTTCGAGAGATTCGCACACCACCTGCTCTGCACGGCGCAAAAAGAGGGCGGTGGAGCCGACGGGGCGAAACAGGGCGACGAACTCCTGCAGGTCGGCCTCCTCGCCCATCTCCTGCAGCTCGAACAGCTCGTACGAGAAGGAGACGAGGCGCACCCCCGGCGCCAGACGCCAGCGGCTCTCCCAGGCGGAGCGCCCCGATCGCGCGGTGCGCCGCGGCGCCGTCTCCTCCCCCATCAGCGTCTCGGCGTAGTGGAAATGCAGCCGCATCAAATCGAGAGCCGCCGGCAAAAGCCCCTCCTTCCCCTTGTCTTTCAGCACCTGCGTGACGAACTTCTCCTGCAACTCGTAGACCTCGGCGGGGCTCCACCCGTCGGAGGCGGTGCAGCGCTCGGGGCCGACGCCGCCGCCCGAGCATGCCCAGGCGCTGAACGCTTCGAGGAATTCGGCGGCCGACAGCCCCGAGGCGCGCAGCAGCGCCGGGAAGAAGGCGACCGCCCGGCCGATGTTGTAGAAGATGTCGGCGGCGGCGGCCAGGTGCCGGCAGCGATCGAGCTCGGCGGCGCTGCAGGTGGCGTTTTCCACGATGCGGTAGGGGGGCGCGAGCTCGGAGACGATGCCGAATTCGTCCCGCCGGCGGTGCAGGGCCGTCCCCGGAAGGACCGCCAGGGGGAAGATCTCCACGTGGTTGGGGGCGAGCTCCAGGGCCGTTTCGAGGCTCTTGCGAAATCCGGCGTAGTCGTCCCCCGGCAGACCGTAGATCAGATCGAAGCCGAAGACGATTCCTTCGGACTGCAGCAGGTGGATCTTTTTGGTGAAGAGCTGCGGATCGAAGGTGCGGTGAATGTTGCGCAGCACCTCGGGGCGGGCCGACTGCAGCCCGATCTGCACCGAACAGCGCAGCTTCGACAGCAGATGGACCGTCTCGCGGTCGAGGAACTCGGCCTTCGCCTCGATGTGATAGTGCAGGTGCGGGGCGCTGCGCTCGATGAGGCGCAGCAGCTCCTTCCCCCTCTCGGGGGGGTAGTTGAAGGTGGAGTCGAGGACCCAGACCTGCGACACCTTGGCGCGCGCGAAGAGTTTGAGCTCGGCCTCGAGGCGCTCGGGCGGCACCGTGCGCACGCCGCGAGTCCCGCGCCCGTCGTAGCAGTAGTCGCAGGTGAAGGGGCAGCCGCGCGAAGTCTCCCACAGCACCCCGGACGACGGCTTGAGAAGACCGCTCAGCCAGGGGGAGGCGCTCAGCTCCTCCGCACCGGGGCGGTCGGCTCCGGCGACGATCCCCGACGCGGTGCGCACCGTCGTGCCGGAGATCCCCGCCGGGTCGCCCCCCTGCTCGATGCGCTCGACCACCTCGCGCAGGGCGCTCTCCCCCTCGGCGCGCACCACGGCGTCGAACCCCCCGGCCTCCAGAAGGGCGGCCGGATCGGCGTTGACCTCGGGGCCGCCCGCGACCAGGTAGACAGAGGGGCGCTCTTTTTTCAGGAGGCGGCTGATCTCGATGACGGCGGCGCGGTTCCAGGCGTACATCGGAAAGGCCGCCACCCGAGGCGACTGATCGAGAAGGGTGCGCGCGATGCGCTCGGGGGTGTCGTCGGGGAAGAAATCAAAAATCCGTATTCCGGCGCGCAAGCGCTTGGGCAAAGCGGCGGCGAGGCACCCCGCCGCCAGGGAGACGGCCTGGGGCGATCGCTGGGCGTGCAGCGTGGCGAAGACGACGGCAATGGGCTCTTTCATCGGGCACTCTCGAAGGACGGCAGGGGAGCGGGGTCGTCGGCGGGGGGGTCGCGCTTCAGGTGGCTGGGGCTCAGGCTGATGCCGTGCCGCTCGAAGATCGGACTCAGCTCCTCGTAGCGCTTGCGCAGCTGCACCAGGGTGAGCTGGTAGCCGTAGCGCATGATGTGGTTGCGCGCGTCGTTGCTCATCGGGTTCTGGAAGAAGAGGATCGATTCGTCCGGCCCCGGCTCGATCACCACGATGTCGACCTCGGGGTGGGCGCGGCGGTGCTTCTCCAGGGCCAGGTTGAACTTTTCGCGGCTTTCGATGCGCTGGGCCTGCTCCCAGGCGAAGGTGAAGCCGAGCTCGGCGATGGCCGAGCAGCGCCCGAAGGAGAGGGACGGAAGGCACGAGTGCTCGGGGTCGTTGTACATCGGCACTCGGGGGTTGATGACGACGACGAGCCGGGCGCCGCGCTCGATGGCGATGTCGATGTGGCTCACGTCGCCGGTGGAGCCGTCGATGAAGTAGCGCTCCCCCACCTTGTGGGGGCGGAAAAAAGAGGGGATGGCGCTGCTGGCGGTGATGGCCTGGCAGATGTGAACGTCGCGGAAGCCCTCGGCGCCGAAGACGACGCGCTCACCCCGGTCGAGGTCGTAGGCGGGGATATAGAGCTCGCAGCCGAGGCGCCGGAAGTCGTCGACGATCCCCTCGCGGCCGAACGCCTGGCAAAGGTATCTCTCAAGAGGTTCGAGCGAGTAGAGCCCGGCGGGGAACTGCTCCTGCAGGATGTGGAAGATGTCGGAGCGCGCGAAGCTCCAGCGGCTTTTGCGGTAGTGGCGATAGATCCGCAGCAGGTTGCGTCCCACGGCGCCGACCGAGGAGAGGACTTCCCGGGCGTCGAGGCGGTAGATGTCGGAGCGGCGCCAGTTGTAGACGCGCCGCTCGTTGCGCATGATCGAGCGGTAGAGCAGCGTCGGGGCGATGCGGTTCGCCATGAGGGTGGCGATGACCGAGCCGGCGCTCACCCCGATGTACATGTCGAAGCGTCGGCTGTTGAACCCCGGCCTGAAGAGGCGGTCGAGGGCCGTCAGGGCGCCGATTTCGTAGGAGGCCCCCATGATCCCGCCGCCGGCGGTGATCAGGGCCGTCTTTTCCGCTCTGCTCGTCATGCGCACCTGCCGTCGGCCGGGAAAACGTCACGGACTGCGCCCCCTTCAGCGCTTGGCGCGTACCTTGATCCGGGGGCGGGCCTCGTCGAGCTCCACCACGAATTCGACGTCGCGATCGCCGAACTTCTCCACGATCTGCGCCCTCTTTTTCTCCAGCAGCGCCCGAAGCTGGTCGCGATCGGGGACCGTGCCCGGCGCGGCGCCCGCCCCTGCGCTCGCGGCGACGAGCTGCCGGTAGACCGAGTCGACCTGCTCGGAGAAGGACGTGCGCGGCGACGCGGTGGAGGAGGGGAGCTTGGTCGCCGTCGTCCCCTGCGCCACCACGGGGCGCACGCGGCGCCCTTCTTCGACCTGGCGCAGGATGCGGTCCCAGTGCGCCGCGTAGGTGTGAAAGCGCGTGGCGAGGTTCTGGTATCGGAAGCGAAGATCGGTCTGGGTGATGCGCCGCGCCGCGAAGCGCCGCAGCCGCTGGGCGAGCCTGTCGCGCTCGAGCATCGGCGCGCGTCTTTCGACCCCGGCCTGATACTGCTCGAAGCGCATCTCCAGCGCCTTCAAGGCCCCTTCGAGGGCGCTCAGCTCGTGGTCGATGGATTGTCTCTCGTTCATCCCGCCATTCTCCTCGAATTCAAAATATACTTGAGATAAAAGGGCTTTGCAAAAAGATAATTGCGACATTGGAATCTTCTCACTGCTGGCTTCTTGACTCGCCCCCACCCTTCCGTATAATGCCTCTACGAAACCGCTTAATGATGATTCCACGGGCAGTTACAATCCAAAGACCCCCTGTCGGACTGAATCCTTCGGGGGGTGTTTACGGGAGGGGTTCATGAAGACAGATCAGCGGGCCGCCGTCATCCTCGCCGCAGGCAAGGGGACGCGGATGAAGTCGCAGCTGCCGAAGGTGCTCCATCCGGTGGCGGGGCTCCCGATGGCCGCCTGGCCCGCCCGCCTGGCGCGCGAGCTGGGGTGCGATCCCACCGTCATGGTGGTCGGCCACGGCGCCGACGAGGTGCGCGAGGCGCTGCGCGGCGAGGCGCTGAGCTTCGCCGTTCAGGCCGAGCAGCTCGGGACGGGGCACGCGGTTCTGTGCGCCCGATCGGCTCTCGCCTCCTTTTCAGGCACCCTCCTTCTTCTGTGCGGTGACGTGCCGCTGCTGCGCCGCGAGACGATCGAGCGCCTCCTCGACTATCACCGCTCGCAAGAGGCGGCGGTCACGATCCTCACCGCCGAGATGGCCGATCCCCACGGTTACGGGCGCATCGTGCGCGAAGGCGACGAGGTTCTGCGCATCGTGGAGGAGAAGGACGCCATGGCGCGCGAGAGGTCGATCCGCGAAGTGAACACCGGCATCTACGCTTTCGAGGCCCCCTTCGTCTTCGAGGCCCTTGGCGGGGTCGGCAAAGACAACGCGCAAGGGGAGTACTACCTCACCGACGTGGTGGCCGCCGCGCGCGCCGCCGGGAAAAAGGTCTGCGCCCTTTCGGCCGCCGAACCGGCCGAGACGATGGGGATCAACGACCGGGTGCAACTCGCCGAGGCCGGGGCCCTGATGCGCCGGCGCGTCAACGAAGCGCTCATGCGCGCCGGGGTCACCCTCCTCGATCCGACCACAACGTACATCGATCCGTCGGTCGAAATCGGCGCCGACACCGTCGTCCACCCCGGCGCACACCTGCGCGGTGCAACCCGCCTCGGCAGCGGCTGCACCGTCGAGCCGGGGGTCATCGTCACCGACTGCGAGATCGGCGACGGCGTCCATTTGAAAGCGGGCTCGGTCATGACCGAGGCGCGCATCGGCGACGGCTGCGCCATCGGCCCCATGGCGCACCTGCGCCCGGGGACGGTGCTGGCCGGGGGCAACAAGCTCGGCAATTTCGTCGAGACCAAAAAGGCGGTCCTCGGCGAGAAGTCTCAGGCGAGCCACCTCACCTACCTCGGCGACACCGAGATCGGAAAGAACGTCAACATCGGCTGCGGCACCATCACCTGCAACTACGACGGCGTGAACAAACACAAGACGACGATCGAGGATGACGTCTTCGTCGGCAGCGACACCCAGTTCGTCGCCCCGGTGCGCATCGGCCGAGGCGCCCTCATCGCCGCCGGCTCCACCATCACCAGGGACGTCCCCCCCGATTCGCTCGCCCTTGCCCGCACCCCCCAGGTCAACAAGGAAGGGTGGAGGCTGAAGAAGAAGTAGGGGCGACCCTCGTGGTCGCCCGCCTTTTTCCTGCAATCAATCCAAGAGCGAACACAAGGTTCGCCCCTACAAATTACGTTCAAGCGAGGATCTTCATCCATGTGCGGAATCGTCGGCTACATCGGGGAGCAAAGCGCCCCTCCCATCATCCTTGAAGGGCTGCGTCGCCTCGAATACCGCGGCTACGACTCGGCCGGCATCGCCACCCTGAACGGCGGCGCCATCGAGATTCGCCGCGCGCAGGGCAAGCTCGGCAACCTGGAGGCGATCCTGCGCGAGCGCCCGGTGGCGGGGTGCTGCGGCGTCGGCCACACCCGCTGGGCGACTCACGGCCGCCCCTCCGAGATCAACGCCCACCCCCACTGCGCCGGCGGCATCGTCGTGGTGCACAACGGCATCATCGAAAACTACCTGCCCCTCAAGGAGGCCCTGAAGGCCAAGGGACACACGTTCCGCTCGGAGACCGACACCGAGATCATCTCGCACCTGGTCGAGGAGCATTTCAAGCGCCTCGGCGACTTCGAGGCCGCCGTGCGCGCAGCGCTGGCCGAGGTGCGCGGCGCCTACGCCGTGGCGATCCTGTGCGAGCACGAGCCCGGCAAGCTCATCGCCGCCAAGCTCGGCTCCCCCCTGGTGGTGGGGCAGGGGAGCGGCGAGTTCTTCGTCGCCTCCGACATCCCGGCGATGCTCTCCCATACCCGCGAGATGGTCTTTTTGGAGGACGGCGAGATGGTCGTCTTCACCCTCGAGAAGATGAGGGTCACCGACCTTCAAGGCAATCCCGTCGTCAAGACTCCCAAGACGATCACCTGGAGCCCCCTCATGGCCGAGAAAGGGGGATACAAGCACTTCATGCTCAAGGAGATCCACGAGCAGCCCCGCGCCATCGCCGACACGGTGGCCGGGCGCATCATCGACGGCGGCGACGTCCTGCTGGAGGGGATGGCGCTCGAAGAGGCCGACCTGCGCGCCATCGAGAAGATCTTCATCGTCGCCTGCGGCACCTCGTGGCACGCCGGGCTCGTCGGCAAGTTCCTCATCGAGAAGCTCGCACGGGTGCCGGTGGAGATCGACATCGCCAGCGAGTTCCGCTACCGCGACCCCATCGTGAGCAAGGCGACCCTCACCGTCCTCATCAGCCAGAGCGGCGAGACGGCCGACACCCTGGCGGCCCTTCGCGAGGCCAAGGGGAAGGGTGGGCGCACCGTGGCGATCTGCAACGTCGTCGAGTCGTCCATCGCCCGCGAGAGCGACGGGGTGATCTACACCCACGCCGGCCCCGAGATCGGCGTCGCCTCCACCAAGGCCTTCACCACCCAGCTCGTCGCCCTGTATCTGCTCGCCCTTCGCCTCGGGCGCGTGCGCGGGACGCTCTCCCTCGAGAAGTGCCGTCAGATGACCGACGCTCTTCTCACCCTTCCGCGCAAGGTCGAGGAGTCCCTCGAGCTCAACGCCTCCATCGAGGAGATCGCCCGCGACTTCATGGGCGCCTCCGACTTTCTCTACCTCGGCCGCGGCAACCAGTACCCCATCGCGCTGGAGGGGGCGCTCAAGCTCAAGGAGATCTCCTACATCCACGCCGAGGGGTACCCCGCCGGCGAGATGAAGCACGGCCCCATCGCCCTGATCGACGAGCAGATGCCGGTGGTCGTCATCGCGACGCACAACGACACCTTCGAGAAGGTCGTCTCCAACATGGAGGAAGTCCACGCCCGCGGCGGCAAGGTCATCGCCGTCACCGACGGCGCCCACAACGGCCTCGGAGAAAAGGCCGACGCCGTCCTCGTCCTCCCCACCATCCTCGACGAGCTGATGCCCGTCCTCACCTCCGTCCCCCTGCAATTGCTCGCGTACCACATCGCCGTCCTCAAAGGGACCGACGTCGATCAGCCGAGGAATCTGGCCAAGTCAGTCACTGTAGAATAGAAACTAAAGTTGTAAGTTTGATGGTGTCCGCGTAAAATAAAGTTGGTAACTCGAAAATAAAGTCGGTAAATCGGAAATAAAGTCGGTAAACTGATAATAAAGTTGGTAAATGAGAAAAGGGCACAGGTGACCATTCGGCCTCTTGTGCCCTTCTTTCCTTTTGAAACTACGAATATTCAAACTAGCGTGGCTATTAGATTGAGCGAGTGGCGTCAGTTACCTGCCTGCATCCTTAGCTGCTTGCTCTATCCATTCAGCAAGCTTAAAAATAATTATGAATTGGCATGAACCTTTGTTGAAAGTTCCCAATCCAGCATTGCAATTTCTCCTCCACTTTCACTTTCTATCTTTTGATTGGTGCAATTCTTCAATAGATTCCACCCTAGAGCCCTTATTTTCAAATTGAACCAAAAAGATGTTTTAATTTTTGTTTTATCACTTTCATCAAGTTCTCCAAACATCATTCTATAACTATCCTTGTTTTCTTCGTTTGTTATTTCAACTAAGCCTAGACGCTCAAGATTCCTTAAGGACAATCCGATCTCGATCTCATTTTTGTTCCATCCAACTGCCATGTATGTTTTATGTTCGTCATTTAGTGAAAACATGAACAGTCCGTGGATAATTTTTGCATCTATAGGATCTAACTGTTTTAAGATTTGAACATGAGATTTCATTACTGATTGAGCTGTGTCTGGATCCATTGCATTTGTAAGCAAGCTTGACCATAAGTTTTGCAGGTATTCATCGTCTTCTTCTACGGCAGAGTCAAGCAGTGGAATGCCAAGCCTTGGCTCTATATGAATGGTTTTGCCTTCTATTTGACGATGCAATATTTCTTTCTCTACTTTGTCCTGAATTCTCAAAGCATTTTTATACTTCCAAAAAGCAGTTTGGTTTGCCGCTACTTCGCTTATATTGATTAAACTATCACCAAATACTTTTGATAAAAAGGATCCGAATTTTGAAGCAGCATCAATGCTTTTTCCAACTGTTTTTGCCACCGCGCTATCATGAGAGTTTCCATTTTTTTCTGCTGACATTTGTATCCTCCATTATTGTATAGCTATGTTTTGGATAATTGCATAACCAACAAACTCCAAGACCACGGTTACTCCCACTCTTTCGCTAGCCAGTCCTTTGTCCTCTCAGCATCATATTTTATGGTTGATTGGAATCATTTTTATATGCATTGGTTTAGCCGAAGCCGTTATGGCGCCATGGTGATAAACCAATTGAGTCAATCTTACCTCCGGATACTTTCTGTGAAGTAATTCAATAATTTTGCCCCAATCTCCGTCTTCATTATTGGTCGATACGAAATGAACTCGCTTGAGGACGTCGGCCATAATCGGAATTGCTCCAGAGCAAGGAGCCAAAATGCGAATTTCCTTTTCATGTTCCCAGTCAGTGTGCTTGATTGAGGTTGCGCGAGCCGACGACAATACTCCCCACTTGCGCCGAACAGTTTCTTCGAGAGATTTTTGTAGAAGTTGTTCAATGGTTGCGTCATGGTCTTTAGCCGCAGCAGCGAGGAACACTTCTCGCCAAGCCTCTGCGCGATTATGAACTCGGGGCTTGTCGCTGTAAGTAACATCTATGGGAAATAGTTGGTGTTGTTCAACAATTTTCTTTGTAAAATCTAACTCGAAACACACTCCAGTGAAGTTTTCCGCATAATATGCCCACATGGCCTGATTGTCAGGCCTATTGGCAGCTGAAAAAATGCCAATGTTTTTTGTAAAGTTGAACATATCCCCATTTTCAGTTTCATTTACGTGAATGAAAGTAGGCAAAATAGATGAGTCCAAAGTATAACTTGGTCCACCTTTATTCCTTGATACTTCTGTGATGGTTTGTTCTACTACAGACAGGAATTCGGCTGGGTTAGCAAAGTCAAACCTAGCTTCAAGAATATCGTTAAGTTCATCCGACTTCGCAAAATAAAGAGTTCCATCAGATAGAGCTTTAAGCGCGGACCTTCTGCTTCGGTATTTAAAACAGCTTAGAGCGTTTTCCATTGAAGGCATCCTCCTGTACAGTCCTAGACTTTTAGAAATATGCTTAATGGACTTTTCCTAAGCTTGTCCTTGGATGCATCCATCCATGTCCTTTACGATAGCCTCTAATATCGTCACAACCACCCCCGTTGTCACGACAGTGTGTATGTATTCAGGAAAACCGCTAGCCATGCCGAAGGATAATATGATATTCTTAATTGGGTTGTAGGAATTTCTTGCTATTCTATTTGGTGAGAACGCTACGCTTTTCTTCAAATCCAATATAGCTGGTTGGATGCGCCTTTCAATAAGTCTATTTAAAGAGTCATCATAGCCAAGCTCATAGGGCAGGAGTTCAACCTTGTTTGAAATATCGAACAGATAATTGTCTAAAGCCATCAACTCATCTTTATGTCTCTCTTTTACTTCTAATACGTCCTCAAATGACTTGAACTCAAACGATGGCATATTAAAGGTCATGACTTTCTGAGCTAAAAGGTTAGCACTCATCCTGCGAACTTCCAGGCTCTGCTCCTTCACGGAATCGCCAGCAAACTCCAAGACATTTTTCAATCCGAGATTAACGGCGTCTGAAACAATTCTACTGTCAGTGCAGCAATTTTTCTTGCTTTTACTGATTTCCATAAGTCATAGAGCAGAAGCTAATATAGAAATTGACTGAACTTCTTTCAAGCTACTAGGGTCACTAGGGTCTATATCAAGGTAAGAGCAAACTTCCAGTATTTCTTCAAATGTGTAATGACGATCGGTTCCCAGCTTGTCAAGTTCCAATAATTACCGCACTTATATAGTGATCAATGTCTTTTTCATTAAGTCCTTGGAACTCCTTTTGGTCCACGACCTTTTCTTTTATTAGGAACTCTATTGATCGGCAACATCCTCCGGCACTGACTGTGCTAATCGAATATGCTGGTCCTTCTCACCAAAAACCACGGTATAGGCATTTTTCGGGATAACAATTTTGTCAAAATACAAAATTGCGTGCTTTAATGATGTAAAATCTGAATCTCGATAGAATGAGTGAAAAATGATTTCATTCATGCTTTAAAGCTCCAAGATTCTTATAATGTGGAAGTCAGCGGCCTGCGCGGATTTTTGCGGGGTCCGCGGAACTGTAGGAGCTGTTTAGCCATTTTGTGTGCTTTAGCTGGTCTTTCTAATAAGCGCCCATGAAGAAATGAAGTTCGCGCCCATGGCGGCTACAATTGCAGGTAACAACAAAGACCAAAGTTTGGTGGCTTGTTTCCCTTCCTGAAACTGCTCAATATTAATTTCTCTTGATTCATGAAGAATATTAAAGAAATTCATCATCATCTCGAAGCCACTCAACGCCAAGGCACCGGTAACTACAAGCAGAATGCCTGAAATTAGCGTCCAGACGCTGGCTGGATCGCGGAGATTCTTGATGGATAAAACTACCAGCAATGCAAAGACGAAGATCGCGACAGCAATTGCATGAGGATGAGATTCGAAGGGCATGGGATCTCCTTAAGAAATTATCCGGTCGGAGTAAAAGTATTCTGGCCGCAAGTACTGCTGCATTGATCCCTTTTTTCCGAACAGAACCTTTTTACTTGTTGAGCCTTGAACGAATAGCTGGACGGTTGTAGCTTAAATAGTATATTTGATACCTCTAAATCTAAAAGATCATTCTTTTTATGCCCTAATGACTCTCTGAATTTTTGGCACAAATGTTTAAAGGCAAGTAATTCGGATTCACCTTCCAGAGTTCCACCGTACTGCCAAAACTCTATAAGTGCTTCTACCGCTGGCCTATCTCCACATATTAGAATGCGGTTTTTTGCATCGTTTAAAGCCGCTAAGTCATCCAAGTGATCTTCCGTATTCCCCATCCGCCTGAAAATGGCGACCTTGGATGATGATCCAATGAAGTCCGAATATGCCTGAAACCTTACTTTAGTAAGGTGATTTTTTAGCATTCTATTTGTAGCCAAGTAATGTGCTAGAAATGCTGCAATGATTGATGAGGTTACTGAAATAACTATCGTCATTGATTTGTCAAAAGAAATGGTTACAGTGATTGTACTTACAACGTCGCCCTGAAACAATAGGTGGCCGCCTCGACTACGCTGCACCTCTCGGAGATGTGGCGGTCTCAGGTGCCCGTACCTGCTTCCTGAATCACTTCCCGCACATCTTCCAGCCACAAGCCCAACTCCCTGTGCAGTTCGCGCATCAACGACTGATCCTCCCACGCTTCTATGAAATCATCCTCCCCCATTCCTGGGCAGAGTAGCCATCGGGTGATTTCTTGAGCATTTTTCCAGCTTCCAATAGACTCGCTTCCAATCCGGAGACTTTCTATGGCCCTCTGAACACAGTACGTGAAAAGGATTTCTAAATCGGTCGATGCTTTGGCTTCCTCAAAATCGACATCACGGTCCAAGATATGGATCATCTGTTCCCCCCTTCCCGCTGCTCTCCTGCAGTTCTGCTAAATAGCCTCTACTATAGGCAATCGCAACTTGTATTCCTATAAGGGAATCCCTGATATTTGGGATTAAAACCCCTGATTCATCCTCTTCAAGCTCCTCTCCATGCCTTACATGGAGCTGTTCCTTGTCGGTCGTCGTCTTTACCGCTACCGATCCGAATCTTGTGCCTCACTTACTTAGCACCATGACTCGAATATTTGGGAGGGTCGGAGAAATAGCTGATCGCTGACGGCGGTTGGTTCTGGTGTTGCTCTTGAAGGTGTTTCGCGAGGAGGGGGCTAACAGCTGGGGTTTGGGGGGAGGGGCCAGATGCTCGCGCCCCCCTCGCGAACAGGTTTATTCTTCTCATTAACTATAAGATGTCAAGAATATTCCATGAGATCTTCGGGAAATCAAATTGATATTTTGCTGGCATCGACTAAAAAATTACTTTAGATCACTGTCGTAATTCGTCCATCACTCTGAACATAAATCGCACACATTTCCTTTGCCAAGCTATGTGGTTGAAGCTTCCAATCACATACGCGTCCTGTTCCGGATGGTAAAACATAAACGCACCCGTTGCCCCCAGTACGCCCCAAGACTTATATTTCGAAGGAATAAGCAGTGGAACGGTTCGGACTTGCCAGATGCCGTATCCGTAATCAAATCCGGGATTAAGTCTGGACCTGTCGTCTTTCATTGTTGCGAGTGTTTCTTTCGATACGAGTTGATGGCCTACTAGCGCTTTCATAAATAACAGGAGATCTTCCATTGGTGCCACCACACCACCACCGGCATAGTCAAGGCCGGCAAACCCTTTGACATCGTTCAACCGGGTTTGCTCGATATAGAAACCGGCTTCCGGATACGGCGAGGCCTTTTCGGGCTCGGAGCAGTGAAGCATATAGGCCTGTTTCATCCCGACAGGATCGAAAATCAGTTTTTTCAGAACCGCATGGAACGGCTCTCCGCATACCTTCTCAACGATTAAACCCAAAATATGGTAGTTGGTATCGGTATAATACGATTTCTTGCCCGGTACAGCCTGGGGGGGCAAATTCCTTTTTGCCCATTCGACCGCTTCTCGTGGGCTTATGTCCAAGCCGTGGTCTGCAAGTAGCTTTTCGAACAGGGGATAGAAGTTGTCCGGCAGACCGGAGGTTTGATTCAAAAGATGCCGGACCTGAATTTCGGAAGAATACTCTTTTCCCTTATAGAGGTGAAGGCCGGCCATAAATTTGGAATCGAAATAGTGGCTGATACGGTCTTCGAACGACAATACCCCCTGTTCATGCAGGATACCGACAATGACAGATGTGAAAAGTTTACCGACACTGGCCATGTAAACAGGTTGTTGTGGGGACGGCTTGCCGTTTTCTCCCGCTCCTTCCGCGAGATTGAGGTGCAACCCTGACTTGTCCGTATGGACGAGAAGATAGGCATTCCTTATCTTCGGATCCTTCCGTACCTGTTTCCGGAACAAAACTTCAATTGCTGATTTCTCTGCGTTGGAATCCATAAAATGTCATCAGTGCTTTCAAAAATTGTACATAACCTGCGCGTCGGTCTTTTTCCTCATCAGTGCCAACGCTTGAAACGGTGAGAAAACATGTCCTTTCCGCCAGTGTAAAACTAATTCCGTAGCTATGAGCCGTTCCTTGCCGCTAATCGTCAGGCTTGCGGCAAACGTACCAGGCGAGAAACCCGTCGCGGTAAGTGGCACGTTCGATTTGAAAGCCGGCACGGCGCAGGAACGCCTCCATGGTGATATCGAAGGAGTAGAACTCCTCTTTAAGCCCGAGTGCCATGTCGTCGGCCAGGAAATCTCCCGCCAGATCCCGTACCCTGTCGATCAGGTCAGGGAAAAAGTGAGCGTAGGCGGAAGGGTCGAAAGAAAAGACCATGTCGTGAAGATAGAAGCGGCCTCCCGGTTTCAGCATCGCGAAGACCCGCTGCATCGCCACCTGTTTCCAGAACTCGGGGAGATGGTGGAGCGCCAGCTGCGAGACGACCGCATCCGCACGGCCTTCGGGAAAGCGGCTTGTGAGAAACCCTGCATGCTCAAAGGTAATGTTCCCAACCGCTCTCTGTTCGACCTTCCGTTTGGCGAATTCGATCATCACCTGAGAAACGGCTACAGCGTGCAGAGTGCGGCAGAGCGGTGCCAGAGCGACGCTCACTTCCCCGGTCCCGCACCCGATTTCCACTATGTCCTGATCGAGGTGGATTTCCAGGGCGGCAACGATATCCTCGATCTCCCCGGAAAGGTCCCGGACTCCGGCCATCCGCTGATCATACTCCACTACCTGCGCGAGATCCCCATAGTCGGTCCCGACCTGGCGCATCTCGTCATAGTGCCATCTTGGAAATTTCCTACTGTTCGACTCCATTCAATACCCGGTTCTGATTGAGGCGAATTAGGGCGGACAGCACTACTTAGACCTCCGAATGCTCCTTTTCCTTTTCAGAACTCAATCGCCAGCAGGTCCCTCTCCCGCATATTGTCCGCCAGAGTCCAGAAACGCGCCTGACCGTGAGGGATGCACATCAGCTTGAAAACCGGATCGTCGGCCGAAAGCCCTTTGAGATAGTCCCTCTCGTCTATGAGCTGCTGTTTCTTTGCCCGGTCGTCGACCTCCTCCACCACGCCGGTGATGCGCAGCATCCGCGAGAAATCCGCAGTGCAATAGCAGAGCTCGACTCTGGAGTTGGCGTTTACCTGCCGGTAGAAATCTTTGGTGGCGCCGGTAGTGAAGTAGATCCTCCCGTCGTCGAAGAGGACGGTGAGGAATGCCCGGACCCTGGGCTGGTCATCATCGATGGTGGCGATGGAAAAGACCGGATTCTGGCTGACGAACGAGAGTACATCCTGATACGACATGGCGTTTTCTCCTTAAGTATTTTCCGGGATAGTAACGCCTCGGCGCGGGTCAGGGCTTTCGATTTTTTCCGTTTTGCTTATGAAATCTGCTCATCTCCAGGTGCCGCGGTACTCAGAGGGCGGGACGTTGAAGTGCTTTCGGAAACAGGCGGAAAAGTAGGCGGAGTTGCCGAAACCGCACTCCAGAGCGATCTCGGTGAGATTCTTGTCGTCGGCCAGAAGAAATTTGCGCGCCCGGTCCAGACGCATACGCTTCAGGTATTCGGCCGGGGCGAAGCCGGTCTCCTGGCGAAAAATGCGGGTGAAGTGGGAGACCGACCGGCAAGCGACCCGCGCCATCTCCGCGACGGTCACCTTCTCTCCAAGGCGGGCATGAAGATATTCGATGACCCGGTCGATCTCAAGACGAGAGGAGATTCGGTCGTGGCCGGGATCGACACGGAAGATGGTGCGGATCAGGGCGTGGCAGATCTGGAGTTCCAGACCGTGGATCATGCCGGCACGGCCAGTGAGGCGATTATCGGCCTCGACCATGAACTGGCGAAAGAGCGGCAGGAGTTCACGGCCGCAGGTGTATAACTCGCCCTCGAAGTTGACAGGAGGAGAAATCGGGTAAGTGGCGATCTCGCCGTCGAAGAATTGCGGGGCGATCATGACAGCCAGATAGCGCGGCGGCAGTTCCGAGGGGAGTTCGTGGTGTGGGATCATAGGTGAAAGACACTGGATAAACCCCGGCTTTGCCGCTATCCGACGATTCCCGACAACTACGGTTCCCCGATCATCAAAGGGGAGAACGAACATGTAGGAGGGGTGTGTATGCTCGAGGGTCAGGGCGTAGAAACAGGCGCCCCCCGCCGGCATGAAGAGGCCGACCTCCTCACCGACGAAGCAGTCGACGTACCGCAATTGCTCGGCGGTTACATCCCCCACCAGACGACGTATGGCTTCGAGGTTGCGCGGCATTTCCAGGGATTCTCCAGGGGCGAGCTGACCTCATTCTCGAGGCTTTCAGTCATACCTTCACAGCCGCCGCAAGTCAAACCTTTCCTGAGCAAGGAAGGCCCCTGTTTGGATGATGGATTCCCTCTCATCGGCCAGCTTGGGGGTTGTGTCCAGCAGGGCGTTGATTATCCCTGCATCCCCAAAACCTCCGCGCGGTCCCGTCGCTTTTCAGCAGAAATATCTCCGGAACATCGCAGATCCCTTTTAGCCAGCCGATCTGTGACCGGTCTTGCAGGCGATGATCGGCTGCCGAGCGCCATGCCTCAGGATATCTACTTGCCTATATGCGACCTGATGAAGGCGCAGATTTCCTCCATTGCCTGCGTGGCTTCGGGGAAGAGCGGAGCGCATGCTGGGTAGCAATGGCACATCCCTTCTCCGACTTTCAATGTGACCGGGACGCCGGCTTTTTTCGCCTTTTCGGCAAATCGTATGGAGTCGTCGCAGAGGGTTTCGTCTGCGCCTGCATAGATGAGTAGCGGCGGAAGGGCGTGCAAATCTCCATACAAGGGGGAAATGTACGGAAGGGCGGGATCGCTGTCTCCGACATAGTGCTTGCTGCATGCGATCCATGAGTTGGTCGGCGCAAGGCATTTTGCTGCATTGGACCGGAGAGATTCACCTGTGTTTTTCAGGTCTGTCCAGGGAGAGAGGGTGACGGCCGCAGACGGAAGGGGAATGTCGCGGTCGCGAAGCGCGATCAGCGTCGCCAGGCACAACCCGCCGCCGGCCGAATCTCCAGCGAATACGATACGCGAGGGGGAAAGGCCTTCGGCCAAAAGCCTTTTATAAGCGGTCAGCGCATCGTCGAGGGCGGCAGGGAAAGGATTCTCGGGGGCGAGACGGTAGTCGAAGAGCAGTGCGCGCACGCCGCTCCCTTTGGCGAACTTGGAGACGATGGCACGGTGCCCCTCGATGGAGCCCAGGACATACCCACCGCCGCGGAAGTAGAGTATCGCTTCGTCCTTGTCCGCATGAGCAGGCTGGATCCATTCGGCAGAAAGATCGCCGATCGAGGTGGGTAACGATTCAAGACCCTTGGGCATCTTGCCAAGCATTTTCGCACTCTTTGCAGCGGAGCGGCGCACCTCCGGCAGGGCCGTCTCCCAGTCAAGCCCCGTTTCTTTCTTCAGCTTGAACTGGAACAGGTGGCGGTTTCTGAGTGCAAACAGGAATAGACGGCTTCGAAGACTCGGCATTTTTCACTCCCCGGAAAAAGATGCCCGATAATATCGGAGCTTTTCTCCCGCCGTATTGTAAAAACGCGACACTGGAACACTAGTAACGATATCTGTGCACGATTCGGGTCTGGGCCCCGCCTTCCACCCGGCGCATGTCGCCGGCCCCTTTTTCTCCGGGGAGGCGCCCGGTCAGTTCCTTGAAGTCGCGGATCATATGAGACTGGTCCGTGTATCCGCAGGTGTGGGCGAGATCGGCGAGGCTTCCGTAACGGCCTGCACGCAGATACGAAAGGAGGCGACCGAGGCGCGCCAGACGGGCATGTCGTTTCGGAGTCATCCCCAGATGCTCAAGAAAGAGTCGTTCGAGGCTGCGAACGTGAATGCCGAGACCGGCAGCGAGTTCATTTACCTGGAGTTTCCCGCCGTAAGCGCTGAGAAGCGCTGCCGCCTTTCGGCATCGCTCGTCCCGCACCAGCGGCAGCATCCCACGTACAAGCTCTTCCATAATGAATTGCCGTGCGGTTGGATCGCTCAGGGACAGAAACCGGTCAGCCAGTGAATCGACACGCTCCCCCCTCAGGGAAGGGAGCTCGATATAGCGATCGATCAATTCGGTGGGATGGACGTCCGCCAGGCGCGGCGCTTGGCCAGACCGGAAGCTGAGGCAGAAATAGTCGGCCCCTTCGTCGATTTCGACAGAGGCCTTTTCGGTTCGAGGGCCGAGCACGGTCAGTCGGCACCCGGAGGGGGAAAACCGGAAAATGAGGTTGGTATTTCCGTCCGGAACGACCTCGTAAAATGCCCTACCTTCCTCGTTGCCTCCGGCGCACCAGCACATTTCGATTTGTGGCGCCAGATCCGGCGCCGGTTTGCCCAGATAAACCATCGAACACACCTCCCTTTGGAGGTTCAATCTCTGCCCTGATTACTGGCTTAACAAATCCCTTTCCCTTATGAATGCCATCGTAAAGCATTCCATCCGGCGATCCAAGTTTTTTGTGAGCATGATCATTTTAACGTTGCGACCACGGTGTTGCTTTGCTAAAGTGAGCACGATCACTTTAGCGGAGCTCTCATGCGCATCAGCGAACAGGCAAAGATCGAGAACCGCGCCCGCCTTCTGGAGGTGGCCGCGAATCTCTTTATCGACAAGGGTTTCGAGGACACCACCACCCGGGACATCGCTGTGGCGGCGGGGATGGCCGCCGGCACGCTCTTCAATTATTTCCCGAGCAAAGAGACCCTGGCAATGACGATGGTGGCCGAGGCCTTCGGCCGCGGGGAGGAGGACTACCGGAGTCGCCGCACGGCAGAGGAGGGCCTCGCCGAGGAACTCTTCCTCTTCGTCGCCTCGGGGCTGCGGCAGCTGCGCCCCTTGCGCCCCTTTCTCGGTCCGGTCCTGGAGCGCTCCCTGAGCCCCTTTCCGCGAAAGAGCGTCTGCCCGGAAGGAGAGACGGCGCGCCTGGAGCACCTCGCCGTGGTTCGGGAGGTCGTCGGGCGTCACGGCTTTGCAGCCGCGCCCGACCATGTCGTCATGACCATCTACTGGTCTCTCTACCTCGGCATTCTCGCCTCTTGGACGAACGACACCTCTCCCAACCAGGAGGAGACGAGAGCGCTGATCGACTATTCTCTGCGGCTGTTCGTGAATGTGATTTCCGGTGAGGCAGGAGGACGTGATGAAGGCTGAAGAGAATCCGGCAAAGGAACTCCTCGACTGTCTGCCGAAGGACCGCAGAGACGATCCGACCGGGGAGCGGCTGGCGGAGCTGCTGGCCGAGGTTTCCAGGAAAAGGATCCCGGTCGGTTCGTTCTCCCGCATGTGGATCCTGGGGTCCCTCCATGCCAAGGTCGCCTTCGGGTATTTCGCATACCGGCTGCGGCGGCGTTTCGCCGATGCCGGGGAAAAGGAGCGCATAAGGAAGGAGGCCCACCTCTCGGCCGCTCTGCAGCTTCTGGGGACGATGGGGTACCTGAGGGGCGCGGTGATGAAGGTCGGCCAGATGCTCGCCAATCTCCCCGAAGTGGTCCCGGATGAGTTCGCCGAGGTCCTTGCCGCCCTCCACTTCGAGGCGCCCCCCATGCATTACGCCCTCGTGCGCGAGGTCTTCCTGGACGAGTTCGGCCGTGAGCCCGAGGAGGTCTTCGCCTCTTTCGATCGCCATGCCTTCGCCGCCGCCTCCCTGGGGCAGGTTCATCGCGCCACGCTCCACGGCGGAAAGGAGGTGGCCGTCAAGATCCAGTACCCCGATATCGCCAGGACGATCCGGGCCGATCTTCGCAATCTTCGCATCCTCCTTCAACCCCTGTGCATGACCGACGACTGGTCGAATCTCCTCGAGAAACTCGCTGACCTCGAACAGATGCTGCTGATGGAGACCGATTACGAGCAGGAAGCCCGTTTCGGCCGGGCCGTCCGGGAGCTGTTCGCCCCTGAGGACAAGGTGGTGATTCCGCGGGTGTGGGGCGAGTACTCCACTCGGCGGGTCCTCACCACCGACTTCGTCCCCGGCGTTCACCTCGAGGAGTTTCTCGCAACCGATCCTAGTCAGGAGCTGCGCGATCACTTCACCCATCTTATGACGGCATCGACGATGCGCATCATGTACCGGCTGCATTGGATCTTCGCCGATCCGCACCCCGGCAACTTCATCTTCATGGACGACGGCCGCCTGGGGCTCATCGACTTCGGCTGCACCCGCGCGATGACCGATGAGGAATGGCGCCTCCAATGCGAGTTCATACAGGCGATGATCGACGAGGATGAGGCGACGATGGACCGGATCATCGCCCGGGGCTGCCTTTACGACGATCCCTCGGACATGGAACCGGATCGGCTCGAGACGATGGGAAAGATGGTGCGCTGGCATCTGGAGCCCTGGCGCAAGCCCGGCCTCTTCGATTTCGGCGACCAAGACTTCTTCCGCCGCGGCATCGATGCCTTTCTGGAGGTCAACCGCAAGCGCTATACCCGCGGCGTGCCGCTGCACCTGTGGAGCACGCGTTTCATTCTGGGAGCCAGGGCTGTCACCTACCGGCTGAAGGGGCGCTGCTGGTTCAACGATATCTACAAAGCGGAATCCGACGGCCTGACGCCGTAATCCTGCCGAAATGTGGCGAGGAGGGAGAAAAATGAAGAACATCTGCCTGCGACTGGAAAAGTTCTTTGAAGCGTGGGGAAGGGGGGTCTGCCGTCACCGGCTGAAGGCGCTCCTTTTCATGCTGGCATTCACCGCCCTTCTCGTCTCGCAGCTGCCGCAGTTGCGCATCGATACCAATTCCGAATCGTACTTCAAGGAAAGCGACCGGACGCTCCTCGACTACAACGCCTTTCGCGACCAGTTCGGGCAGGATGAGCTCCTCATCGTCGGGATCGAGCCGCCGGACATCTTCGACTTCCCATTTCTGGAGAAGCTTGAAAGGCTGCACCGTGACCTGGAGGCGAACGTCCCCTACCTGGCCGACATCACCAGCCTGGTCAACGCCCGCAACACCCGCGGCGAGGGGGAGACCCTCATCGTCGAGGGGCTTCTGGAGAAATGGCCCCAAACGCCGCACGATCTCGCGACCCTGCGTGAGCGCGTCCTTTCCAACTTCCTCTATGCCGATCTGCTGGTCTCCCGCGACGGCACCTTCACCACCATCATCCTCAAGGCCCGGCCGATTCTCGACCAGACAGAAGCCGACATCCTAGCGGGGTTCGAAGAGGCGAAGCCGGACGTGCCGGCGCAGAAAAAGCGGTATCTCGGGACAGAGCAGAAATTCGCCATGGTGGAAGCGGTGCAGAGGGTGGTCGCGCCCTACGAGGCGCCGGACTTTCGCATCCATCTGGGAGGGATGCCGGTCGTCGATGCGACCCTGATGACGGTCCTCAAGGAGGATCTGGAGCGGCTCACGCCGGTTAGCATCCTGGCCTCGATGGGGCTTCTGTTCCTCCTCTTCCGGCGCCTTTCCGGGGTGCTCTATCCGATCCTCACCGTCGTCCTCTCGATTCTGGCGACTATGGGGACGATGGCGGCTCTGGGCATTCCCCTCACCGACATCGGCAACATCCTCCCTACCTTCCTCCTGGTGGTCGGCATTGCCGATTCGGTGCACATCCTCTCCGTTTTCTACCAGCGCTACGACCGAACCGATGACAAGGCCGAGGCGATGGCCTATGCCATGGGGCACTCTGGTCTGGCCGTGTTGATGACGACCCTGACCACTGCGGGGGGGCTTCTCGCCTTCATCGCCGCCGACGCGGCTCCGATCGCCGATCTGGGGATCATCGCCCCCCTGGGGGTGCTGTTCGCATTCGTCTACACCGTCGTTCTCCTCCCGGCCCTTATTTCTTTGCTGCCGGTGCGGCGAAAGAGAGTTCGCCACGAGGAGCCGGGCCGTTTCGACCGCCTGCTGTCGGCCGTCGCCCGGATCTCCTGCGGCCATCCCGGAAAGGTCCTCGTCGTGAGCGCCGCCGTGCTGGCCATTGCCGTCGCCGGCGCGGCGCAGGTGCGATTCTCGCACAACGCTCTCAACTGGCTCCCCGACGAGCTGCCGGCCCGACAGGCCACAGCCCTCATGGATGAAAAACTGCGCGGCACCGTGACCCTCGAGGCGATCATCGACACGGGGAGCTCCGGCGGTCTGTACGATCCGGAGTTCCTTCGCCTCCTCGAAGCGACGGCCGCACACGCTCTCACCTTCGAGTCGGGGGATGTCTGGATCGGAAAGGCGTGGTCCGTCGACACTATCCTCAAGGAAATACATCGCGCCCTGAACGAAAACCGCCCGGAGTTCTACGTCATCCCGGACAGCAGAGAACTCATCGCGCAGGAATTTCTCCTCTTCGAAGGGAGCGGATCGGACGATTTGGAGGAAGTAATCGACCGAGATTTCCGCGCTGTGCGCCTGACGATGAAACTCCCTTTCGGGGATCTTTTCCATTACCGTCGGCTCCAGAATGAATTGAACTCCTATTTCGCCAACACATTCCCCGACGCCAAGGTGACGGTGACCGGTGTCGCAGCGCTCTTTGCCCACATGGTCGAAACGGCCATCACCAGCATGGTACATAGCTACCTCATCTCCCTGGCGGTGATCACATTACTCATGATCGTGCTCATCGGCCGCGTGCGAATCGGAATGCTCAGCATGATACCCAACCTCTTTCCCCTTATTGTCCTGGTCGGATTTATGGGCTGGACCGGAATTCCATTCGACCTTTCCACCACAATTATCGGCAGCATCGTCATCGCCCTGGTGGTCGACGATACGATCCACTTCATGCACAGCTTCCGGCGCTATTTCGAGCGGAGCGGCAACGTTGCTCAAGCGGTGGAGCAGACGCTGCACACCACCGGCAGGGCGATCTTGGTGACGAGCATTGTCCTGATCAGCGGTTTCGCCACCTGCCTGATGTCCGATATGAGCAGCACGCAGACCTTCGGAATGCTGATGGGCTTGGCGGTCACCTTCGCTTTGGTGGCCGACTTCTTCGTCGTCCCAGCCCTGATGACCCTTGTCCACCGCGGCAAGTCGGTTCCGGCGATCGAGCCATCCCCTGCTTTCGGAGGTGTTGAATGAAACAGCTTCTGATCCTCCTTTTTTCTCTGGCTCTTTCTTTTTCGCACTCCCTTGCCTCCGATGACCCCCGAGCCCGCGCCATCATGGAACAGGTCGATGCCAGAGATGAAGGCGACGATATGACCTGCGATATGGAGATGCACTCCTGTC
>JBJHBH010000057.1:0-23322 GCA_050485365.1 Desulfuromonadales bacterium
TGATTATGAACCGTACACCCCAACTTCCTTGCCCTTCGGGTTCCCTCCGCGAAGCAGACATTTCGGGGACCGGCAGAAACTCGCTTCGCTCAAACATCTGCCGGTCTTTTTCCCGAAACGTCCACTCCGCTCCGGCTGCGTCAGGTGGGACTCTCGGGTTGAAGCGCAGGTTTCGAGTTTTAGGTTTTAGGTTTTACTTGGGTGCGGGGCGCAGTGCCCGCGGTCTTTTCACGTCTCCAAAAGAATTATATCCGGGTTCTCGATATGCTCGATCAAGGCGTTGAGAAACCGGTGCGCCGTGGCGCCGTCGATGATGCGGTGATCGAAGGTGAGCGAAAGCGGCACGACGGGCCGCGCCACCACCTGCCCGTCGCGCACCACCGGCGCCTCGGCGATGCGCCCGATGCCGAGGATCGCCGCCTCGGGGGGGTTGATGATCGGCGTCCCCCAGATCCCCCCCAGCACCCCGTAATTGCTCACGGTGAAAGTCCCTCCCTTGAGCTCGGCCGGGGCGATCTTGCGCTCGCGGGCACGCAGGGCCAGATCCTGCAGGGCGGCGGCCAGGGAGAGAATGCTCATGCGCCGGGTGTTGCGCACCACCGGCACCAGCAGCCCGTCAGGGGTGTCGACGGCGAAGCCGATGTGGCACTTGCGGTGCAGGACGATCTCCCCCTTCTCCTGGTCGAAGGTGCTGTTGAGGATGGGGTAGCGCTCCAGCACCAGGGTGAGGGCCTTGACGATGAAGGGGAGCCAAGTGAGGCGCACCCCGCGGGCGGCGGCGAGGTCGTGCTCTCGCTCGCGCAGCCGCTGCAGGGCGAGGGCGTCGGCGCGCTCCATGATGGTGACGTGCACGGCGCTGAAAGCCGAGGCGACCATCGCCTTGGCCATGGTGCGGCGCACCCCCCGCAGGGGAATCCGCTCGGCCGCAGGCCCAGGCTCCTCCTCTTTCCCGCCCGCCGCCGCCCGGATGTCGTCTTCGGTGATGCGCCCCAGCGGCCCGCTTGCGCGCACCCGGCGAAGATCGACCCCCAGCTCCTCGGCCAGCTTGCGGTCTTTCGGGAGGACGGCGGCGCTCGCCTGTTTCGCGTCGCCGGAGGGGATCTCCTGCGCCTCCTCGAGCTCGCCCACGACCCCGACGGCGAAGGGCTGCTCCTTTCGCGGACTTTTTTGGGGCTTCTCCTCCTCTTCCTCCTCGATCAGCGCCAGCACGTGACCCACCGGCACCAGATCCCCCGGCTTGCCGCGCAGCTCGCGCACCGTGCCGGTCACCGGAGAGGGGAGCTCGACCACCGCCTTGTCCGTCTCCATCTCCACCAGCGGCTGATGTTCCTCCACCCTCTGCCCGACCTCCCCCAGCCAGCGAACGATCTCCCCCTCGGCGATCCCCTCCCCGACATCCGGAAACTTGAATTCAAACATTTTGGCCTCTCCTGTAAAAATACTTGCTGGATGGCAATACAGTTTTTAGCCGCAGACTCATAAACAAATCTAAAAAGCAACTGGAACACAGATTTTCGCGGAAAAAGCTCTGATAAAAATCTGATTTAAGATCAGATTATTATCCGCGTGCATCAGATTTGATCCGCGTTCCGATTCGAATTCAAATCTGCGCCTATCTGCGTTAATCTGCGGCCGAATTTGCCGGTTTTGACCGGCTCTCAAAAAGCCATCGTCTTGCGTGCTGCACAGACGATCCGCGACGGCTCCGGCATGTAGAGGTGCTCTCCCTTGGGCAGCGGCATGACGGTGTCGAAGCCGGTCACTCTCGCCACCGGCGCCTTGAGGTGCAGCAGGGCTTCCTCCATCACCAGGGCCGAGATCTCCGCCCCCAGCCCGCCGGTGCGCGCCGCCTCGTGCACCACCAGGCAGCGCCCCGTGCGCCGCACCGAGGCGACGATCGCCTCGGTGTCGAGGGGGCTGAGGGTGCGCGGATCGATGATCTCCGCCTCCACCCCCTCTTCGGCCAGAATCTCGGCGGCTTTTTGCGCCTCGCGCACCATCGCCCCCCAGGCGACCATCGTCAGGTCGCTGCCGGCGCGCACCCGGCGGGCGCGCCCCAGGGGGATGGGCTCCATCCCCTGCGCCACCTCCTCCTTGATCGCCCGGTAGATGCGCTTGGGCTCGAGAAAGATGACGGGATCGGGGTCTCGGATGGCGCTCTTGAGCAGCCCGCAAGCGTCGGCGGGAGTCGAGGGGACGACGACCTTGATGCCGGGGATATGGACCAGCATCGCCTCGGTGCTCTCGGAATGGTGCTCGGGGGCGTGAATGCCGCCGCCGTAGGGTGCCCGGATCACCAGAGGGGCGCTGTAGACGCCGCGGCTGCGGTTGCGGATGCGCCCGATGTGGCAGATGATCTGGTCGAGGGCGGGGGGGAGAAACCCCATAAACTGGATCTCCGCCACGGGACGAAGCCCCAGCAGCGACAGGCCGAAGGCGACGCCGACGATCCCCGACTCGGCCAGAGGGGTGTCCATGACCCGCTCTTCGCCGAAGGCCTGCTGCAGCCCTTCGGTGACGCGAAAGACCCCCCCCTCGCGCCCGACGTCCTCGCCGAGCAGCAGAACATCCCCGTCGCGCTCCATCTCCTCGCGAAGCGCCAGGTTGACCGCCTCCACTAAATTCAGGTTCGCCATTTCACGCCTCCTTCAGCGCATCGAGGAGCTCGGCCTTTTGCCGGGCAAGGTGCGGCGGGAGCTCGGCGTACATGTAATCGAAGACGTCGTCGGGCCCCGGCACGGGGAGGCGTTCGGCCTTTCGCACCCCTTCGGAGATCCAGGTGCGGATCTCGTCGGTGAGCGTTTTCTCCCACTCTTCGCTCCAGAGATTTCGCTCCTTCAAAAAGAGCCGGTAGCGTACCAGCGGCTCCAGGGGGCGCATCCGTTCGACCTCTTCTTCCTTGCGGTAGCGCCCCGGGTCGTCGGAGGTGGTGTGGGGGCCGAGACGGTAGGTGATCGCCTCGATGAAGGAGGGCCCCTCCCCTGCGCGGGCGCGCTCGAGGGCGGCGGCGGTGGCGAGATAGGCGGCGAAGGGGTCGTTGCCGTCGATCTGGATGGAGGGGATGCCGTACCCTACGCCCTTGGCCGCCAGAGACGAGGCGGCGCACTGGGCCTTGCGCGGCACCGAGATCGCCCAGGCGTTGTTCTGGCAGAAAAAGACGACGGGGGCCTTGTAGACGCCGGCGAAGGTGAGCGCCTCGTGGAAATCCCCCTCGCTGGTGGCGCCGTCGCCGAAGTAGCACATGACGGCCTCCTTCTCGCCCCGGTAGCGAAGACCCATGGCGAGCCCCGCGGCGTGCAGGGTGTGGGAGCCGACGGGGATGGCGATCGGAAGATAGCGCAGCTTGCGCGGCAGGCGGCTCCCCTCCTCGTGCCCCATCCAAAAAAGGAGGGTCTTCTCCACCGGGATCCGGCGAACCAAGGCCACGGCGAGCTCGCGGAAGGAGGGGACGACCCAGTCATCCTTGGCAAGAGCGAGGGCGCTTCCGACCTGGCACCCCTCCTGCCCTTCCACCGGCGGGTAGGTCCCCATGCGCCCTTCGCGCTGAAGCGTCAGGCAGGTGGCGTCGACGAGCCGCGCGGCGAACATCGAGCGAAAGATCGATTTTAAGGTATCGTCGTCGAAATCGGGGAGAAGCTCGGGATCGGCCCGCCCTTCGGGATCGAGGACCTGCAGGCGCTTAGCGAGGAGGGGATCGTAATCGGCGAATTTCATTCGGCCTCCGGGCATATCATTTGAGTAGCAGGAAGTAGTTCTCCACTTTGGGCTTCTGACTTCTGGACTTAATGATAGATTAGCAGAGGCGCAGGTGGGCGCAATCGGCGGGAACGCTTCACGATCCGGCGGGATAGTCGTAGAACCCCCGTCCGCTCTTTCGCCCCAACCGCCCCGCCTGCACCATCCGGCGCAGCAGCGGGGACGGGCGGTACTTGCTGTCGCCGAAATCGCGGTGGAGGACCTCCATGACGGCAAGGCAGGTGTCGAGACCGATCAGATCGGCCAAGGCAAGGGGGCCGATGGGGTGGTTCATGCCGAGCTTCATCACCTCGTCGACCGCCTGCGGCTCGGCGACCCCCTCCTGCACGCAGCAGATCGCCTCGTTGATCATCGGCATCAGCACCCGGTTGCTGACGAAGCCGGGCGAATCGTTCACCGTCACGGGGGTCTTCCCCAGCCGCCGCGCGAGCTCGACGACCGACTGCGTCGTCGCGTCGCTCGTCTCCATCCCCCGCACGACCTCGACCAGCGCCATCACCGGCACCGGGTTCATGAAGTGCATGCCGACCACCTTCGCGGGACGAGCGGTCGCGGCGGCGATCTCGGTGATCGACAGCGACGAGGTGTTGGTGGCCAGAATCGCCTCCGGGGCCGCCGCCCGGTCGAGGGCGTGGAAGATCTGTCGCTTGATTTCCAGATTTTCGGTAGCGGCCTCGATGACGAAATCGACCTCGGCGGCCTCCTCCAGCGCCGTCGAAATAACGATACGACCCAGCGCTGCCTCCATCTGCTGCAGCGTCATCTTCTCTTTTTCCACCCTTGCGGCAAGGAGCCTTTCGATCACCGCCCGGCCCCTCTCGGCCGAATCGCGCCGAAGATCGTGCAGCACGACCCCCAATCCGCTTCCGGCCGCGGTCAGGGCGATGCCACTCCCCATCTGGCCGGCACCGACCACCATGATTTTTTCAATCCCCATGGCGAATCCCTCCTTTAAAGTCCTCAACACAACACCTGCCACAAGGCTATCATCGCTCGGAGCACTTGTCAGACGGGTCTCGCCACAGGACGAAAAAAACCGGAGACGACGCCTGCGCGATCGCTCCGGTTCGAGGGGGGGGACTGCTTACGGCTCACCGTCGAGCCGCGTATGGATCAGGGGCGCAAGGCGGCGGGAATCTGCGCCTCACACGGAATGCGGACCTGACACAGACCGCAGGGGGTGGCGCCGGTGCCGAAGTTGGCCACGGCATACGGCGTGGTGACCTCGCGGATATAGCGGCGGCACTCCTCCTTGTCGTGACCGGCGCCGGTGGTGATGGCGTCGACCGGGCAGCGAAGAGCGCAGGCCCCGCAACTCCCCTTGGCGTACCACAGGCACCAGGCCTGGTGATCGTCGCCGTAGGATCGCTCGGATACGGGCAACGCGATGTGGGCAACCACCGATCCGAAGCGAACCGCCTTCCCCCATCGGGTGATGAGGCCGTCGGAGAGCCCGAAAGTCCCCATCCCCGCAATGAAGGCGGTGTGCCGCTCGGACCAGTTTGAGGCGATGCCGAAACGCTCGGACTGGCGATAATCGAAATCCGGCAGGCGCTCGGGCGCCACGGCGGGAAATCCCGCCTCGGTGAGGGTCGCAGCCAGATGCAGGCGCAGATCGCAGTTGAATTGCTCACCGTAGAACCGCGAGCGCGCCCAACGCTCGGCCGGAAACGCCTTTTCGCGCCCCTGATCGGCGCGGGTGCTCGCCGTCTGCGGCAGCACATAGCTGATGACGCGCAGCTCGGCGGCGGGCGGCGGCGGGGCTTCGGGATAGCCAAGGGCGAAGGCCTCCTGCGGAGTCCAGTAAAAGGGGCCGATTTCGTCCTTCAAGCGGCCGAAGAAGGGATCGTCCCCTCGGGCGACCGCGACGTGCGGTTCGGCCCACGCCTGCTCGGCGCTGTCCAGGTGCAGGGTGTTGGCGGGAGAGTGCGACCAGAAATCTCTGACGATCTGTTCGATCGACGCGAGGTCGCCCGGGCGGATCGGCGTCATGGAAAGCTCCTTTCGGGTCGGGGGAGAGAATCACCATTCACCATTTTCCCGCAGATTTCAACCCCTGAATGCCCGCCCAAAGCATAGGATGAATTTTATTCGTATCGACAAGGGCTTACAGCGGGGCTAGACTTTTAATCTGTCCGGACGTATTCTGTGCCCATCACGGAACCTGCCTCGTTTCCATCCGGAAACGGGCGCTCGCAGAACCTAAAAACCACCTCGCGCTCGAAGGCCTGAAGCTCAGATGGGGATTTCGGGGACCAGTCGCACACCGGCGGCAGCCGTCTTTCGCCGGCCGATCCGCCTGACGCTCTGCGCAGCTTCGCTCTGGCTGCTGCTGTCGCTCTTCTTCCTGTCATCCCAGTCGGATCTTCTGGTCGAAGTATTCCAGTGGCGAACGGCCGACACGCTCGCCACCCCTTCAGACATCCCGGATCTGGTTGCGACGTCACACAAGGCCTCCGCCCAGTTCATCGACGCTTCACCGGCCCCCACCCCACCTCTTTCTTTCGACGGCGCCCTGCCCCACCCCCCCTCAGACTTGCCGGCTTTGACGAGGCATGAGCCCTCTTCTCTGCCCCCCACCGCGCTTCACCTCACACCGTCTCGTCCTCGCCCGCCCCCCGCGGCCTGAGTCTTCCTGCTGTCGACATCCGCATGACCTCTTCGTCAGGCCCCTCGCCCGCGCATCGCCCGATGCGTCGAGACGAGCGCAGGGGTTCGCGCCCCTTTGCAACGAGGAATCATGCCCGCATTCGCTCTCCCCTCCAAGAGGGGACGCCACCACGTCAGGACGAACTCATTTATGCGAGCAAGCGACATTCTACAGACAGTCTCCGTTCAGTTTCAGATCGACCCCGACCCGATGATCACAGGCATCTCCTCGCTTCGCGACGCCACCGCCACGCAGCTCTCCTATGCGATCAGCGAAAAACACTCGGCCGACCTCCGAAAGACCAATGCCGCAATGGTCCTGATCACCAAGAACCTCCAGGGGATCGCCCGCCCCTGCACGATTGCCGTCGTGGTGGACGATCCCGAGCTGTGCATGGCGCGCATCTCGCGGCTCTTTCGAAAAGTATTCGAGCTTCCGCTCGCCGGTTCGCAGCGAATCGATCCTAACGCCACCATTTTTCCCAACGTCTCGTTGGGGACCGGCGTCGTCGTCGGCAGAGGAAGCCGGATCATGTCCGGTGTCTACCTGGGGGACCACGTCGAGATCGGCGACGATACGATCATCCACCCCAACTGCGTCGTCTACCACAACTGCCGGATCGGCAGCCGCTGCATCCTCCACGCCAACACCGTCATCGGCAGTGACGGCTTCGGATATGCGCACACCAGGACGGGCGAACACGTCAAGATAGAGCAGATGGGGAACGTCGTCGTCGAGGACGACGTCGAGATCGGCTCCAACACTTCCATCGACCGGGCGACCTACACCTCGACCACCATCCGCAAAGGGACGAAAATCGACAACCTGGTGCACATCGCCCATAACGTCGATGTGGGGGAGCACTCCATCATCGCAGGACAGACGGGGATTGCAGGTTCGACGATCCTGGGGAGGAACGTCGTCATGGCGGCGCAGTCCGGCGCCATCGGCCACATCAGGATCGCCGATTTCACCACTATCGCCGCCCGAGGGGGCGTGACCAAAAACACCGAACCGGGCAAGACCTACGCGGGATTTCCGCTGCTGGAACACAAGACCTGGCTCAGATTCCAGGCGAGACTGGCGAGGTTGGGGAAGGTGTAGTTGCGCGCGAAAGGCCGATTCAACAAAAAGCAAGGGGTCGGCAACCTCGACCGACCCCTTGCTCTGGATTGATAACTGGTGCCCGGGACGGGAATCGAACCCGTACAGCCATACGGCCGAGGGATTTTAAGTCCCTTGCGTCTGCCAGTTCCGCCACCCGGGCAAAACTTGGTGTATTATTGCGATTGCGCGGGGGTTGTCAACGTTTTTGACTTTTTGATTATCCGATTTGGCCTGCGGTTCATCCACTCTTCTACGCTGCCAGGAGGTTTCATGGCCGGAAGCGAGCTGAAATGCCCCGAATGCGGAGCCACCGTGAAGACCTTCCGTAATCCGTTTCCGACGGTGGACGTCATCATCCGCGTGGACGGTAAAGTCGTTCTTGTCGAGCGGAAGAACGAGCCGAAGGGGTGGGCTCTCCCGGGGGGATTCGTTGATTACGGGGAGAGCCTGGAGGCGGCGGTGGTGCGGGAGGCGAAGGAAGAGACGGGGCTCGATCTGTTCGATCTGCGCCAGTTCGGCGCGTACTCGGATCCGGCGCGCGATCCGCGCCAGCACAACATCTCGGTCGTCTTCACCGCAGAGGGGCGGGGCGATCTGGTCGGCGGCGACGACGCCGCCCATGCCGCCCTCTTTTCGCTCGACGCCCTCCCCTCCCCCCTGTGCTTCGACCATGGACAGATTCTGGATGACTACCGCAGAGCAGAAGCGCGGTTCGCGGGACGAGGGACGCGGTAGCAGCCCGCTATGGCTGAGGACAAGGCTTTTCGGTTTTCCGCGTCGCAAATCACGCGTTCCCCGCACCTATTCAAAAAACCGGATCTGCGGCTCTTCCTCGAGCTTTCCGTATTTGACGAGCAGTTTGTAGAAAAGAGCGAGCCCCTGCAGGTGGTCGGGGGGAAGATGGTAGGACATGCAGCGCCAGTAGTCGACGAGACGCTCTTCGCCCATCCAGGTGCGCTCGGGGGTCTGGGCAGCGAGACTTTCCAGGGAAGCGAAGGCGCGCCGCCGTGATTCGGCGAGCTGCGCCAGGAGTGTCCGGACCGCTGCGGGGCACTCTTCTGCGATTTGGCGGCGCAGAATCCAGAGTGCGAAGACGAAGGGGAGCGCGGTGCAGCGGTGCCACAGCTTGCCCAGATCGTAGATGTGCAGAGGGGGCGCGCACAGGGCCATACGCAGGGCGCGGTCGCCGATGAGAAGGGCCGGGCGGCCGGCGGCGACGAGCTCCTCGACAGGGGTTTCGGGGACGGTGGCACGCACTTGGCGGACGCCGACGAATTCGCGCAGGATGACCTCGAGCAGGTGGACCGAAGTAGCCGATTCGCCGGTGAGGGCGATCTCCTGCCCGTCGAGGGATTCCAGAGTGCCGGGGGCGAAAAGGAGGACGCTCTGCACCGCCCCCCTTGAGCTGATGGAGAGATCGGGGAGCAGGAGGTAGTCTCTCCAAGCACGCCCGTATTCGAAGGATGAGGAGGGGCTGACATCGATCTTCCCCTGCGCCAGAAGTCGGTTGAGCTGCGCCGGGACGCCCTGGACGATACGGCCGTCGAAGCCGGTCTCCGGCAGGTGATGAAAGAAGGGGGCGCAGTTGGCATAGGTGATATGCCCGACGGCGAGGCTCATTGGGCGCTCATCCGCAGCAGGGGCTCGGTGTCGTCGAATGCCTCGACGAAACGAACTCCGATATGCTCGAGGAGCAGGCCTGTCGCCCTGAGGTACTCGGTGACGGCGACGTTGTAGTCGGCGAGAGCGGCGATGTGAAGCGTGCGCGCCTGGGCCAGATCCTCCTCGCCTTCGAGGACGTCGCGGGTGGTGGCGAGCCCGACCTCCATGCGCCGCAACAGCGTATCGAGACGCTCTCGGGCAAGGCGTGTTCCGAGCTCGGTGACATCGATGACGGCGCTGTTGAGCTCGAGAGCGCGGATGGCGGCGCGCACATCGCGGCGCACCTCATCGTGGAGCTGTGCCAGGGTGGCTCGCTGGGCGCTGCGCAGAAATCGGGTGCGGGCGAGCTCATTGCGGGCGGTAGTGTTGCCCAACGGATAGGAAAAGCTCAGGCCTACTTCCCAGGAGCGAAACTCGTTGCTGAAAAGGTCTTCGAAGGCGTCGCCATAGTCGGGTCCGAGCCCCGAGTGGGAATACCGCCCGAAGACATCGAGCGCGGGGCGGGTGCGGTTTCTGGCGACCCGCTCGGTCAGATCGAGACGCTCGATCTCCTGCCTGCTGCGTTGGATGTCGGGGCGGTTTTGCAGTGCCGATTGCAGCCCCTCATCCTCGGAAACGACGATGGAGGGGCGCCGCAGCGGCTCGTCGATCACCGAAACCTGGGCCGGAGCGTTGAGAAGGAGGCTCAACCGGTCGAGGGCATCTTCGTGCAGGCTTTGCGCCGCGAGGAGATCACGCTCGCGAAGCCGCAGGCCGACTTCGGCCTCGAGAATCTCCACTGGGGCCATGACCCCGGCCTCGACCCGCGCGCGGTTCTCCGCCAGAACCCTCTCTGCCAGAGAGACGGACGTGCGGCGAAAGGCGAGCTGGTCGCGCGTGCGCAGCACGTCGAAGTAGGCGTTTCGCACGGCGGTGAGGATCTGGAAGGCGCTGTTTTGGAGGTCGTAGACCGCGATGTGACGATCGTGGACGGCGAAGAGTATTTCCTGCTCGGTGACGGTGCGCCCGAAATCACGCATCAACGGCTGGACGAGGGAGAGTCCGATCCGGCTCTCGTAGGTAGGATCTGTCAAACTCGAGATTCTGTCTCTGGAATTATCAAAGAAAAGACTTACATTCCCCCCCCAGGGCACTCGTTGAACAAGGGAGGCATCGAATCTCTGAAACTTGATCTCTCTTAGTCTTTCGAAGTTGGTTTGCCCTGGAAGGATATCTTCACCCGCCGGTGCCTGGAAAAAGCGCTGCCGACTTTCACCGGCCGCCGCCTCCGACTGAAGCAGAAGATCGTAAATGCCGTAGGTGCCGCGCAGCCGGGCATCGGCCGCCCGGGTGAACTGGGCCTGGGCTTCGAGGTTGAGATTGTTCTCCAGGGCAATCCGCTGCGCCTGCTGAAGGTTAATTTCCTCCGACATGGCGGGCGGCGCCATCACAAGCAGAAAGATCAGCCACAGTCGTCTTGCCATGAAAAGCCATCCTTTCGCCCGGGGGCCGAAACAGCAGTAAAAACACAAGGTGGATATTTTTATCACAGCGCCGAAAGGGGTGCAACCGCCGAGCCGCGAGCAAACCCGCTCATTCGCGGGATGAAAGCCGGTCGATAAGGGAGGCCATGTCGGCGGGAAGAGGAGCCACGAGGCGAAGAGGGGCGTTACTGACGGGATGCGCGATGTCGAGGCGCCACGAGTGGAGCATCTGGCGACCCACCGGCACCGAGGCGATCTCGGAAGGGCCTCCGTAGCGTACATCGCCGATCAGCGGGTGGCCGCCTTCGCTCAAGTGAGCGCGGATCTGATGCGAGCGTCCGGTGACGATTTTCACCTCCAGAAGTGCGGCGCCGTCGAACTTCTGGAGGGTGCGATAGAGGGTGAGCGCCTCCTTCCCCCCTTTCTTGACCGAGCAGACCCGGTTCGTGCCGCGCATCCGCTGCAGATTCGAGGCGATCTCCCCTTCGGCGGGCGAGGGGACGCCGCTGACGAGGGCGAGGTAGGTCTTGTCCGCTTCGCGTTCGCTGAGCGCCTTGGTCAAGGGGGCGTGGGCTTTGGGGTGAAGGGAAAAGACGATGACGCCGGAAGTGTCGCGATCGAGGCGCTGCACCATGCCGATCTCGGGGCGCTGCATGGGACGGAAGGGATCCTGAAGCAAAACAAGGAGCGCCTCGTAGAGCGTGCCTTTATAACGGGCGTGGGTCGGCTGCGTCTCGACTCCCGCCGGCTTGGCGACGGCAAGGAGATAACGGTCGCGAAAGAGAAGATCGGTTTCGGAGAGCCGAAACGGATCAAGGGGGCCGCCGTCGATATGGATCTCGACCCGCTCGCCTTCCTTCAACGCGAGCGAGCTCTTTCTTACGCGTCGCCCCCCGACATGGACGCCGCCCAGATCGATGAGACGGCGAATCAAGGTCCGAGAGAGCTCTACATAACGGTCGGCGGCAGCCTGATCGAGCCTTCGTCCCGCCTCCTCAGCGGCAACATCGAAGCGGAAAATGCGGTTTTTTGATGCCATGCTTGTTAGTATTGTTTAATTTTTTTTCTTGACAGCAATCACGCCCCTGCTATCCTGATTCCACAGACAGGTTTCCGGGATGCCGGCGGGGATTCTGCACGACTGGCCAACACTCCGAGTGCACGGCCTGGATCAGGGTCGCGGTGAGCCAGCCCACCCAGCAGTGGGACGCCTGAAGCACCCGCAAGGGCGGACGTTTTGAACAAGGCCGGATCAGAGTACCACCGGCATTCCCGGATCCCAAACGAGAAAAAGGCTCCGTATTGAAGCGGAGCCTTTTTCTCGTTGCACACCGAAAAACCGAAAAGATCAGGCGAAGGCGGCGCCGTTGACGCGCTCGCGCAATTCCTTGCCGGTCTTGAAGAAGGGGGTCTTTTTGGGCGGAATCTTCACGATGTCGCCGCTCTTCGGGTTGCGCGCCTCACGCCCGTCGCGCTGGCGGATGCTGAAGGAGCCGAAACCGCGGATCTCGACGCGACCGCCGTCGATGAGTGCTTCGCCGATGCTGTCGAAGATGGTGTTGACGACCAGTTCGGCCTCTTTCTTATTCAGGATGCCGGCAGTGAGGGAAAGACGCTCGATAAGTTCGCTTTTTGTCATGTGGCAAGCCTCCTAGTGAACTCCAGACCATACGAATCGCAATCCGCTCCCAGTCCTCTCCTGTAGACTCTGGTGAAGCTGATGCACGACATCTCCTATCAGATACGATAACAACCCCGGCCGCTTGCGGGGGGGATAGACGACTTCGACCTCTCCGACGATGCCGGCGAGATCGGCCGCCGCCCTGATGCTGTCCTGCAGATTCCCGAGCTCGTCGACAAGCCCCGCCTCCAGAGCCTGTCTACCGGTGAAAATGCGGCCGTCCGCGATGAGATCGACCTGCTCCAGATCCATCCCGCGTCCGTCGGCGACGGCCTGAATGAACTGCAGATGGACATCGTCGATGACACTTTGCAGGATCCGGCGGTCCTCGTCGCTCAAGGGGCGGACGATGGACCCGATATCCTTGTGATCGGCGCTCTTGATGACCTGGCTGCGGAAACCGATCTTCTCCAGGAGCTCCTGGATATTGGCGATCTCCATGATGACACCGATGCTGCCAGTGATGGTGCCGGGGTTGGCCAGAATCTTCTGTGCCGGCGCAGCCAGATAGTACCCGCCCGACGCGGCGACCGATCCCATGGAGACGACGACCGGCTTCACCTCGGTCAGCTTGCGGACCTCTTCATAGATCTCCTGGGAGGCACCGACGCCGCCCCCTGGGGAATCGATGCGCAGGACCACCGCCCGAACGGTGCGATCATTCTGAAATGCGTGCAGTTCATCGATGGTCTGCCGGGAGGAATCGATCATCCCGGTGATTTCGACAACGCCGATTTTTGGCTTGAACGAAAAGAGAATGCCCCCTGCGGAGAACCCGGAGAGAGCCAGGGCGCCTGCGACAAAGAGCAGGAAGACGACGCCCAGAACGAGAAGGGCCGTACGAAAGGGCCGTTTGGTCATCGTGGCTCGAAAGAGTCGGAGCCTCCGCGCTTGGCGGAGGCTCCGATGCTGTGATGATTAATCTTCTTTTTTACCGAGTGCACCCTGAAGGAGCTCTCCGAAATTGGAGGTCGCCTTCTTCTGGGCACCGAGATAGGCGTCGACTTCAGCCTTCTCCTTCCGGTCGGCCAGATGCTTCACCGACAGAGCGATCTTGCGATCGGCGGTGTCGACATTGAGCACGACCGCCTCGAGATCATCGCCGACCTTGGCGAAGGTCTTGGGAGAGTCGATCTTCTCCTTGCTGATCTCGGAGACGTGAATCAGCCCTTCGATCCCCTCTTCGATTTCGAGGAAAATCCCGAAATCGGTGACCGAGGTGACCTGCCCCTTGAGGATGGTGCCCGAGGCGTAGCGCTCGGGGATCGAGTGCCAGGGGTCTTCCTGAAGCTGCTTGATCCCGAGGGAGAAGCGCTCGTTGTCGCGGTCGATGTTCAGCACGACGGCTTTGACGATATCCCCCTTCTTGTAGAGCTCCGAGGGGTGCTTCACGCGCTTGGTCCAGGAGAGGTCCGAGATATGAACCAATCCGTCGATCCCCTCGTCGACGCCGACGAAGATGCCGAAATCGGTGATGTTCTTCACCTGGCCTTCGATGATCGTTCCGATGGGGAACTTCTCGCCGATGAGATCCCAGGGATTCGACTCTGCCTGCTTGAGCCCCAGAGAGATGCGTCGGTTGGGAATGTCGAGAGCCAGAACGACCGACTCGACCTCGTCGCCGATATTGAGGATCTTGTTCGGATGTTTGATGCGCTTGGTCCAGCTCATTTCCGAAACGTGGATGAGCCCTTCGACCCCTTCCTCGAGCTCGATGAACGCGCCGTAATCGGTCAGGCTCACGACCTTGCCGGTGACGCGGGCGCCCACAGGATACTTGGCCTCGACGTCGGCCCAGGGATCGGGAGCGACCTGCTTCAGGCCCAGAGAGACGCGTTCTTTCTCGCGGTCGAACTTGAGGACCTTGACATTGATCTTGTCGCCGACGGCCAGAATGTCGGAGGGGTGGTTGACGCGACCCCAGGACATGTCGGTGATGTGCAGCAGGCCGTCGATGCCGCCCAGGTCGATGAAGCAGCCGTAGTCGGTGAGGTTCTTGACGACGCCTTCCACGATCTGGCCTTCTTCGAGGGTCTTGAGCGTTTCGGTACGCTGGCTTTCGCGCTGCTCCTCGAGAAGAACACGGCGGGAGAGAACGATGTTGCCGCGGCGCTTGTTGAGCTTGATGATCTTGAACTCGAACGTGTCGCCGAGCAGCTTGTCGAGATTGCGCACGGGCCGCAGATCGACCTGAGAACCGGGCAGGAAGGCGCTCACGCCGATGTCGACGGAGAGGCCGCCCTTGATGCGGCTGACGATGCGCCCTTCGACGACGGCGCCCTCTTCCAGAGCGTTCCAGACCTTCTGGCGGTCCGCCTTCTCCTTGGAGAGCCCGATCAGGCCGTTCTCGTTTTCGCGGTGCTCGAAAAGAACATCGATCCGGTCACCGACCTTGACGTCGGCCTTTCCGCTCTCGTCGGCGAACTCGTGCAGAGGGATGAGACCCTCGGACTTGTAGCCGACATCGACGATGACGGAATCCGGATTGACCTGAACGATAGTGCCTTCGACGACGTCGCCGACGTTCAGTTCCTTGATGCTGCTTTCGAAGAGCTCGCTGAAGCTCTGTTCGTCGCCGAATTCGTTTTCGTCCATCTCGAAATCGGGCTCGTGGTTGGTCTTGTCGTTTACCATTAAGATGTTACCCCCTAGCGGTATTTCCTGTCGTTGCCGACAGCCGGCTCGAAGCCATGAAAAAGAACGATAACACAATGATTTTGAAACTGCAAACCTTATTTCCCCAGCGCCGCGACCTTCGCCAGCACCTCCTCGATGATCCATCGCGGCGTCGACGCTCCGGCGGTGACACCCACCGTCTCGATCCCCTCGAACCAGGCCGGATCGATCTGCTCGGCGGTTTCGACGTGATGCGTTCTGGGCTGGATCTCGGCGCAGATCTGCGCAAGGCGGGTGGTGTTGGCGCTGTTGAAGCCGCCGATGACGAGGATGAGGTCGGCCTGGCGCGAGATGATGCGCGCCTCGTTCTGGCGCTCGGAAGTCGCGTTGCAGATGGTGTTGAAGACCCGCATCTCCTTGCACTTCTCGAGACAGACGCCGACCACTTCGCGCAGGTTTTCCTGCGACTGGGTCGTCTGGGCGATCAGCCCCATCCGTCCACGAAAGGGGAGATCGGCAGCCTCCTGCCGGTCGGCCACGACGAAGACCTCTCCCTCGGCCGCGAAGGAGACGATCCCCCGCACCTCCGGATGCTCGGCTTCGCCGACCACCACGACCACATAGCCTTCGTCCCGAAGCAGTGCAGCGTAGTCCTGCGCTTTGCGGACAAAGGGGCAGGTGGCGTCGACGATCTCGATGCGGCGGTTGCGGATCGCTTCCAGCTCGTCGGCGGCGATACCGTGGGAGCGGATGATGACCGCTCCGCCGGGGATATCCTCGACCCGATCGACGACCTCCACCCCTTTTTCCGTCAGCTTGGCGACGACCTGAGGAGAGTGGATGATGGGACCGAGAGAGCAGATCTGCTCATGGGAGTCGGCGGCGTCGAAGGCGACGCCGGTGGCGCGTTTGACGCCGAAGCAGAAGCCGGCGCTTTTGGCAAGGAGGATGTTCATATATTCAGACTTCGGGCAATGGGCAATGGGCAATGGTGCCGGGAAAATAGAAAAATTTTGATGACTGTTCAGCTGAGGTGCAAAAGGGTCACGCGGTCCCCGCTCCCTGGTGGATAGTTGCGGATGTTGCCGCTTATCCGGCGCCGAGCGCCTCGCGTCTTCGGTTCACCACGGTCAGCATCTCCTGGAGGACCTCCTCGATGCCGAGGCGTGTGGAGTCGATGACGACGGCGTCGGGGGCCTGCACGAGCGGAGCGTGCTCGCGGGCGCAGTCCGCTGCGTCGCGCTCCTCGACTTCGGCGATCGTCTGTTCGAGATCGACGTCTGCACCTTTGGCCCGAAGCTCTTCGAAACGCCGCCGCCCCCGCTCGCGGGCGGACGCCGAGAGGAAGAACTTCACCTCGGCGTGCGGAAAGACGACGGTGCCGATGTCGCGCCCCTCCAGAACGACCCCGCCCTGCTCGCCCATCCCGCGCTGTCGCCGCACCAGGTCGCGTCGCACGGCGGCGACGGCGGAAATGCGCGAGGTCAGCAGGCTGATCGCCGGGGTGCGGATCTCGCCGGAGACGTCCTCGCCGCCGAGCAGGACCCGTTCCCCATCGGACGTGCGGACGAACTCGATGCGAAGATCGACGCAGAGGCTCTCCAGGGCCGATTCGTCGCCCGGGTCGACTCCGGCGCGCGAGGCCGCCAGAGCCACGGTGCGGTACATGGCGCCAGTATCGATGTTGATGTATCCGAGCGCCGCGGCGAGGCGTTTGCTCAGCGTGCTCTTTCCGGCTCCGGAAGGGCCGTCGATGGCGACGATCAGCTCCCTGCCGAGCCCCCCGCTCATCGCCCGGCCCTTTCGAGCAGGTCCCAGAAATCGGGGAAGCTGGTGGCGGTGCAGGCGGTGTCGGAGATGACGACCGGCGCGTCGGCCGCCAGAGCGGCGACGGCGGTGCTCATGGCGATGCGGTGATCGCCGTGGGAGGAAGCGCGCCCTCCAGAGAGGCGCCCCGTCCCGGAAATGACCATCCCGTCCTCCAGCGCTTCAACCGTCGCGCCGAGCCCCGAGAGCTCGGCGGTAATGGCGGCGATGCGGTCGGTCTCCTTGACCCGCAGTTCGCGGGCATCGCGAATGGTGGTCGTCCCCTGCGCGAAGGCGGCGGCGACGGCGACGACGGGAAACTCGTCGATAGCGCGCGGCACGACCGCCCCGCCGATCTCGATCCCGCGCAGGTCGCTGCTCTTCACCAGCAGATCGGCGACGGGCTCGCCGGCGGCCTCGCGCTCGTTGAGCCGCTCGATGGAGCCCCCCATCTGCTGCAGAATATCGATGATGCCGCTGCGTGTGGGGTTCACCCCGACGTTGCGCACCAGCAGCTCCGAGCCGGGGACGATGAGGGCCGCCACCAGGAAGAAGGCGGCCGAGGAGATGTCGCCGGGGACGTGAATCTCGCGCCCCTGCAGCCGCGGAAGCCCGGTGAGAGACACCCCGCCCTCGAAGGGGCGCACGTCGGCGCCGAAGCAGGCGAGCATCCTTTCGCTGTGGTCGCGCGACAGGTGCGGCTCGCGCACCGTCGTCACCCCCTCGGCGGCGAGGCCCGCCAGCAGAACGGCCGATTTGACCTGGGCGCTGGCGATGGGGGAGTCGTAGGTAATGGGCGTGAGCGCCCCCCCCTGAATGGCCAGAGGGGCGAGGTCGCCCCCTCCCCTGCCCCAGATGCGCGCCCCCATCGACGCCAGCGGAGAGACGACGCGCTTCATGGGGCGGCGGCGCAGGTACTGGTCGCCGGTGAGGACGCTAAAGAAGCTCTGCCCGGCGAGCAACCCCGTCATGAGCCGGATCGTCGTCCCCGAGTTGCCGCAGTCGATGACGTCTCCCGGCTCGCGAAGGCCCCGTAGCCCCTTGCCCTCGATGCGCAAAACGCCGCCGGCCTCCTCCTCGATGGAGATGCCCATGGCGCGAAAGGCGTTGAGGGTGGCGTGATTGTCCTCTCCGTGCAAAAAGCCGTGCACCACCGTCGTCCCTTCGGCGAGCGAGCCGATCATGATGGAGCGGTGAGAGATGGACTTGTCGCCGGGGATGACGATCTCCCCGCGCAGACCGCGGGAGGGGTTGACGGTACGAAATTCCATGAGGGGACCTCGGGATTGTGGGAAGAAGGCGAGAGCCGATGGTTATGGTTTTGCCAGCCTATCGCCTGATTTTAAAGGATCGCGTCCCGGCTGCGTTTCGAGCAGAGGAAGAAATCGTAGAGCCTGCGGTCGTCGCCCGAGCGCACGTCTTCCTTGAGCTCGGCGAAAAACGTCTCGAAGAGCTCCATCATCTCCACGAGCGCCTCACGGTTGCCCAGGGCGATGTCGCGCCACATGGACGGATCGGACGAGGCGATGCGGGTGAAGTCGCGAAATCCTCCGGCCGAATAGTCGAGGATGTTCTCGTCGTAGCGGTCGTAGGAGCCGACGGCGTTGACGAGCGAGTACGCCACCATGTGGGGGAGATGGCTGATCGCCGCCAAAATGCGGTCGTGCTTCTCGACATCCATGAGGACGACCTCGCTCCCGGCAAGCTCCCACATGCGGCGCACACGCTCCAGCGCGCCGGCGTCGGTCGCCTCGGTCGGGGTGAGGATGCAGCGGCGCCCCTGATAAAGAGACGCGAACGCCGCCTCGGCGCCGCTCTTCTCCGTTCCGGCGATGGGGTGCCCCGGCACGAAATGGACGTGCGCCGGCAGGTTCGGCTCGACGGCCTGCACTACCTCGGCCTTGACGCTTCCGCCGTCAGTGACGATGGCGCCCGGCTTGAGGTAAGGAGCAAGCCCTGCGGCCACCTCCCCCAGAGAGAGAACGGGCGTCGCCAGAAAGACGACATCAGAGCTCGACGCGGCGGCGAGCTCGGTGGAGATCGCATCGACGATGCCGAGCTCAAGGGCCTTCTCGAGGTTGGCCCGGCCGCGGCCGATGCCGACCACCCGCCCCACGGCGCCCACCGCCTTGAGGGCCAGGGCCAGGGAGCCGCCGATGAGTCCGACGCCGACAACGGCAAGTTCAGGAATATGAAATTTTTCAGCGGCCATCGGACTCTCTTTTGTTTGGTTGTTCAATTCACCATTCAAAATTCAGAATTCAAAATCGCTTTTCTATCTCGCCCTCGGATACGAGCCGAGCACTTTGAGAAACTGGCAGTGGACCTTGAGGTCGTCGACCGCGTCCCGGACCCCTTCCTCCTCGATGTGCCCTTCGATGTCGAGAAAGAAGATGTACTCCCACGCCTTCGACTTCATGGGGCGGCTCTCGATCTTCGAGAGGTTGATCCCCCGGGAGCTGAACGGTTCGAGCATGCGGTAGAGGATCCCCGGCTGGTCCTTGACGCTGAACATCAGCGACGTCTTGTCGCGGCCGCTGCGATCCGGGGTGCGTCGGCCGATGACGAGGAAGCGGGTGAAGTTGTTGGGGTTGTCCTCGATCTTCTTCTTCACCACTTCGAGGCCGTAGAGGGTGGCGGCCATCTCGCTGGCGATGGCGGCCGCCGTCTCGTCCTCGGCCACCATCTGGGCGGCCAGAGCGGTGCTCGCCACGTCGACCTGGGGGATGTCCTCCAGGTTCTCCTCGAGCCAGCGCCGGCACTGGGCGAGGGCCTGGGGGTGGGAAACGACCTTGCGCACATCCTCGATCTTGCCGGTGCGCGAGAGCAGATCGTGGGAGATCTCCAGAAGGATCTCGGCGTTGATCTGCAGATCGGAGGCCATGAACATATCGAGGGTGTTGGAGACGATCCCCTCGTTGGAGTTCTCCACCGGGACGACGCCGTAGTGGGCGCGCCCGCGCTGGACCTCCTCGAAGACGGCGGAGATGCTTCGCTGCGGAACGAGCTGCGCCGAGAAGCCGAACTGCTGCATGGCGGCGACATGGGTGAAGGTCGCCAGAGGCCCCAAAAAGGCGACCTTCATCGGCTGTTCGAGGGAGAGCGAGGCGGAGATGATCTCGCGAAAGACCTTGCGGATCGCCTCGGTGGGGAACGGCCCCCGGTTTCGCTCGCAGAGGCGCTCATAGATGGCGCGCTCGCGGCTGGGGACGTAAAAATCGCGGTCTTCTCCGGCCTTGGCGTGGCCGACCTCGATGACGACCTCGGCCCGGCGGTTGAGCAGTTCAAGGATCTCGTCGTCGATGGCGTCGATGCGCTCGCGCAGATCCTTCAGATCGGTCTTTCCCATGCACTCCGTCCTTTTTGCATCCTTTAATCGGAGGGGCAATGTAGCCCATCCACAGGGAAAAAGCAAGGTGCACCCGCCTTCTGGGCGGGAGCCTGCGCCCATATCTCTTGACCGCCCCTTCGCCCGCGGCTACACTGCCGGCGTTCAGCGACAACGACACCCAGGAGGAACCCGTCATGGCCATCGCCGCCAAAGTAAAAGAGTGCATCGACCGCTCGTCGTGGATTCGCAAGATGTTCGAGGAAGGCGCCCGGCTGCGCCGCATCCACGGCGACGAGAACGTCTTCGACTTCACCCTCGGAAACCCCTCAATGGAGCCCCCCGCGGCCTTCGACGAGGCGCTTCGCCGAATCGCCCTGAATCCCACCCCGGGCATGCACCGCTACATGAACAACGCCGGCTACGACGAGACTCGCGCGGCGGTCGCCGAGGCCCTCACGAAGGGCTCGGGGGTGCAGGTGGAGGGGCGCCACGTCGTCATGACCTGCGGCGCGGGGGGCGCCCTCAACGTCGTCCTCAAGACGATCCTGAACCCCGGCGACGAAGTCCTGATCCTCGCCCCCTATTTCGTCGAGTACAAGTTCTACGTCGACAACCACGGCGGGACGACCCGCGAAGTCTGGACCGACAAGGAGACCTTCCAGCTCGACATCGCGGCCATCGAGGGGGCCATCGGCCCGACGACCCGCGCCCTGATCGTCAACTCGCCCAACAACCCCACCGGCGTCATCTATCCCAAAGAGGCGCTCGTCGCCCTCGGCGAGATGCTCGCGCGCAAGGAAAAGGAGCTGGGGCGGACGCTCACCGTCATCTCCGACGAGCCCTACGCGCGGCTCGCCTTCGACGGCGCCGAGGTGCCGCCCATCTTCGCCTGCGTGCGCAACAGCGTCGTCGTCACCTCCCACTCCAAGGACCTCGGTTTGCCCGGCGAGCGGATCGGCTACCTGGCTGCCAATCCCCAAATGGAGCAGGTCAACCTCTTCATCGAAGGGGCGGTCTTTTGCAACCGCGTCCTGGGGTTCGTCAACGCCCCCGCCCTCATGCAGCGCCTGGTGGCCGGGCTGCAGAGCGCCAGCGTCGACATCGCCGCCTACCAGCGCAAGCGCGACCTGCTCTACGATCGGCTGAGCGCGCTCGGCTTCAAAACGGTCAAGCCGGGCGGCGGTTTCTACCTCTTTCCCCGCTCCCCGCTCCCCGACGATGTCGAGTTCGTCCGGCGGGCGCAGCAGCACAATATCCTGCTCGTTCCGGGGTCGGGCTTCGGCGCCCCGGGGTACTTCCGCATCGCCTACTGCGTCGACGACGCCGTCATCGAACGCTCCTTCCCCGCCTGGGAGGCACTGGCGGCCGACTTGGGGATGAAAAGACAAGACTGAGGGTATCTATTCACCGTGGTCACGGCTCCCATGACAAGGGTGTCTGGCGTCATGGACGGCGTAACGCGTCCCTTGGCATGGGAGTCGTGATCCCATGCTTGAATAATTACGGCTGAGGTGGAAATTACCGGTTGGACCGACAAAGGCGCAAGAGGAGGATGTGGATACGTCACATCCCCTTCTTGCGCCTTTGTCATTGAGGGAGACAGGGGCGCCAGTCGCGAACGCGCAGTTGGATCTCGGTGCGGCCGTTCCATCGGTTGAGGGCGGGGGTAAAGAGAAGATCGATCTCGCCGACAAGCTCTTCTTGGCGCGGAGCCATCCCGAAGGCAATGCAGGAGAAGGAATACCCCCCCTGGCGGGCGACGAACTTCATATGCTTCTCGCCGAGGGTGCGCAACTGCGAGACGCGAAGCCCGGACGCGACGAAGGACGGCTCGGGGTTTCCGGCGCCGAAGGGGGCGAGGGAGGTGATGTCGCCGAGGACCTCGGCCGTGATTTCCTCCAGAAGGACTTCTCCGTCGTGACAGAGGGTGGGGGTAAGGTCGTCGCAGGTGAGGATACTGCCGGCGACCCCTTCCAGAGCCGCTGAAAAGGCGTCGACCTTCTCGGCGGCGATGCTCAGCCCCGCCGCATATTCGTGCCCGCCGAACCCCAGCAGGTCGGCGCTGCAGGCGTGAAGAGCGCGGTAGAGATGAAAGCCCCGGATCGAGCGGGCCGACCCCTTCCCCAGTCCGTTCTCCAGGGCGATGAGGACCGCGGGGCGATGTCGGCGCTCCACCAGACGGCTTGCCACGATGCCGATGACGCCGGGGTGCCAGCGCTCGTCGGCCAAAACGATGGTGTGCTCCCCCCCCTCCCCCGCCTCCAGACGCTCCAGCGCCTGCGCCAGCGTCTCCTCCTCGATTTTCCGGCGCTCCCGATTGAATCCGTCGAGCAGTCCGGCGATCTTGCCGGCGCGCTCCGCGCTCCCCTCCAGCAGCAGCTCCACGCCGAGGGCGGCATCTTCCAGGCGCCCGGCGGCGTTCAGGCGGGGGGCGAGATGAAATCCGACGGCCCCGCACGTCACCTCCTTCACGGCGGCGACCTCCCGGAGCGCCTTCACCCCGGGGCGAGCGCCCTGGGCCAGGAGAGTGAGACCGTAGCGCGTCAGAGTCCGATTGACCCCCTGCAGCGGCACGACATCGGCGATGGTTCCAAGGGCGACGAGATCGAGGCTTTTTCGCAGATCGGGCTCGGGCCGTCCTTCGAAATAACCACGTTGCCGAAGGACGTTTCGCAGTGCCGCGAGAACAAAAAAGGCGACCCCCACCCCGGCCAGCGCCCGAAAGGGGAAAAGGCTGTCGCTTCGCGTCGGCGCGACGACCGCGAACGCTTCGGGCAACGTCTCGGGGGGCTGATGGTGGTCGGTGATGATGAGATCGAGGCCGAGCTCGGCGGCCTGGCGCGCCTCTTCGGCGGCGCAGATCCCGCAGTCGACGGAGACGACGACGCGCGCCCCTTGTTCGGCCGCCTGGCGCAGGGCGGCCGACGAGAGTCCGTATCCGTCCTTGAGGCGAAGGGGGATGTGGTAGCTGGTGCGAGCGGCGCCGAGATCCCTGAGCGTCTCGACCATCAAAGCGGTCGCGGTGATGCCGTCGACGTCGTAATCGCCGTGAATGACGATGGGCTCCGCGGCCTGAACCGCATCGGCGAGGCGCGAAGCGGCCCTTTCCATGTCGGGGAGGAGAAACGGATCGGGAAGGGAGCCGAGGCGGCTCTGCAGAAACAGAGCCGCCTCGGAAGAGGTGGAGACCCCGCGCAGGCAGAGGACCCGAGCGGCCAGAGGCGAAATGCCCAGGGCATCGCTGAGCCCC
>JBJHBH010000058.1:0-23294 GCA_050485365.1 Desulfuromonadales bacterium
GAGTTGGAGAGCGCCCGCGCCCGCGCCGCTGAGGCGCAGCGGCGCCATGCGGCCGCCGCGCAGGCTCTCGCCCACCGCGAGGCGGAGCGGGCGCGCCGGGAAGCCGAGGCGGACAGGTGGCGCGCGGACCTCGGCGCGGCTCTGGCCGCCCTCCAGTGGGAGGAGGGGGAGGTGCGGGCGCTGCTGGAGCGGCCGCCCGCGTCGATCGTCGCCGAGCGCGACGCCCTCGACGCGCTCGAGCTTCGCAGCCGCGAGGCGCACGCCGTCCTGCGGGAGAGGCGCGAAAGGACCGCCCTTCACCTGGCGCAGACCGGGTGCGCCGGGAGCGAAGAGGAGGCCGACATTCGCGCGCAGCAGTCGGCGGGCCACCTCGCGGCGGCGCGCGACGCCTGGGCCGCCGCCGAAGGGGAGCGGCGCGAAGACGATCGCCGCCGCGCGCAGGCCGGACGCCTCCAGGACGAGTTGGCGCAGCTGCACCGGCGCTGGAGTCTGTGGGAGGGGATGCGCGAGCTCATCGGCTCGGCAGACGGCAGCAAATTTCGCTCCTTCGCCCAGAGCCTCACCCTGGACGCCCTGCTCGCCCACGCCAACCGCCACCTGGACGATCTCGCCCGGCGCTACGCCTTGGAGCGCGCCCCCGGCAGCGATCTCGAGATCCAGGTCATCGACCGCGAGATGGCCGACGAGGTGCGCCCGGTTCACAGCCTCTCGGGCGGGGAGAGCTTCCTCGTCTCGCTGGCCCTGGCGCTGGCGCTGGCGTCCCTTTCGTCGCACCGCACGCAGGTCGAGTCGCTCTTCATCGACGAGGGGTTCGGCTCCCTCGACCCCGAAACCCTCGACGCCGCCGTCGCCAGCCTCGACGCCCTGCAGTCCCTCGGCCGCAAGGTCGGCGTCATCTCCCACGTCCCCGCTCTCGTCGAGCGCATCGGCGTGCAGGTGCGCGTCGAGGCCCTGGGCGCCGGACGCAGCCGCGTGCGCGTCGTCGCGGGGGGAGCGCGCTGAAGGCGTTCTTTCAACCCCAACGCAAAACAGCCGGCCCCCGCGCGGGGACCGGCTGTTTTTTTGTAACTGTTCAGCATGGGGTCCCAACTCCCATGCCAAGGGACGCTTTACGCCGTCCATGGCCGCTTGACTGGCGCCGTCCATGGCGCCAGACACCCTTGTCATGTGAGCCGAGACCCCACAAGGTGAATAGATACGTTTTTTTACGTCTTCAGCGCAAGCGCCGCCGGACGGCCTCAGGCGACGTTTTGCTCCTCGTCCTCCGAGTCGGCGATCTCGAAGATCGCCTCGAGGCTCTCGCGGGCCTCGGACGGGACGTGGATGAAGGCAAGGGCGAGCCGCACCCGGCTGAAGGTGTGATCGGGGTTCGACTCCGTCATGCGCAGGTTCACGATCTTCGCGTGGAGGCTCCCGGCGCTGCGCATCCCTCCCTCCAGATCGACCTCGACCCGAGCCATCAGGGGCGCGCCGCACTGCAGCTCGTCGGACCACTCCAACTCGCAGAGCATCCCTCCCAGGCTGATGTTGATGATCTCTGCGGTAAGGCGAAGCCGCTTCTGTTCCAGAACGGCCGTCGCCATGCTGAGATTGTAGCGTTTGTTTTTGCGCAGGCTGATCGGGTTGCAGACCCGGTTGATCGCCTCGGTCAGCGCGCGCGTCGAAGCCGGAAGATAGAGGCATTCGCTCGCCCCGGCTTTGAGCAGGGCGGCGGCCGGACGCTCCTCCCGGTCGGAGCTCAGCAGCAGGACCGGAATCTCGCTGAGCTTCGGGTCGTTGCGCAGCATCCGCAAAAAGGGCAGGGCGCCGCAGTCGGTGATGTGCCAGGAGTAGACGATCAGATGGCACGGCTTCTCGGCGAGAATCTGCAGGGCCTGCTGTGAGTCGGAGGCCTCGAAGACCTGGGTGTCGTTGAGGTTGGCGAGGATCTTGCGCCGCAGGATCTTGCGCATGCAGGGGGAATCGTCCAGAAGCAGAAAGTTCCGGGTCATGGCGGGGCCTCCATCGTTAAAGGTCCATTCGCTGCGGTGCGGGCGAATTGGAAACAGAAAAAGTCATGAATTTCGGTATTCTCCCTCAAGACGCGGCGTCGGGCAAGAAAAAGCCGCATCGCGCAGGAGGAGAGAGGATTTTCAGGGAGCCTCAGAGGATGTCCTGACCCGTGGTCGTCATGACGAGCTTGCCGTGCTTGACCCCCTTGGTGCCGATCAGTTCGTCGGCCAGGCGCCGTACCTCCCCCGCCTTCCCCTTCACCACCACGACTTCGAGGCAGTGGTGGGCGTCGAGGTGGACGTGCAGCGCCGAGACGATCGCTTCGTGATGGGAGTGCTGCTGTTCGGTGAGCTTGTCGGCGAGATCGCGGGTGTGGTGGTCGTAGACGAGGGTGACGGTCCCCACCGTCTCGGCGTCCTCGCGGCTCCACTCCTGCTCCACCAGGGCGCCGCGGATCAGATCGCGGATCGCCTCTGAGCGGTTGACGTACCCCTTTTGGGCGATCACTTCGTCGAAGCGCTTGAGGAGGGTTTCGTTGATGGAGATTCCGAATCGGGCGAGATCGGTCATGGAGTGCTCTTCGATGGGCGTGGGAAAATCCATTTCGTCTGTCCGGCGATTCTTAGCACGCGCTCGGGCGCACGGTCAAGAATCTTGCGGGCTTTCGCCCCTCGTCCACCTTTCATCCACAGGTTGTCCACGATGTGTTCACAAGATCTAGTGGGCTTTTAATCCGCCTCTCTCCAGATATTGTGTTTTTTGTTCTTGAACGGGGTAGGGACGCATGCTAAAGTTTCGCCCGTTGCGTAACTTGAACACATGCCGGGAGGGACGACGGATGCTGCAATCGATCCGCAAGAGGGACGGACGGCTCGTGCCGTTCGAAGAGGAGAAGATCACCGAAGCCGTCGCCAAGGCGGTGCGCGCCGTCGGCGGGACCGACCTGGAGAGGCCTCGGGCCATCGCCCGCCAGGTCAGCGGAATCCTCGAGGTCATCTACAAGGACGGCCGCGCCCCGACGGTGGAGAACGTGCAGGATCTCGTCGAGAAGATCCTTATCGAGAACGGCCACGCCAAGGTCGCCAAGGCGTACATCCTTTATCGCCAGCAGCACGAGGCGATGCGCCGCACCCGCGAATTCATGAAGGAGTCGATCGAGGCGATCGATTCCTATCTCGTCCAGGAGGACTGGCGCGTCAACGAGAACGCCAACATGGGGTATTCGCTGCAGGGGCTCAACAACCACATCGCCGCCAACATCACCTCCAACTACTGGCTCAACAAGATCTACCCCGCCTACATCGCCGACGCCCACCGCGAGGGGGACTTCCACCTGCACGACCTGGGGATGCTCAGCGTCTATTGCTGCGGGTGGGACCTGAAGGATCTGCTCCTCAAGGGGTTCACCGGCGCCTACGGCAAGGTGCAGAGCGGCCCCGCCAAACACTTCCGCACCGCCCTCGGACAGGCGGTCAACTTCTTCTACACCCTGCAGGGGGAGGCGGCCGGCGCCCAGGCCTTCGCCAACTTCGACACCCTGCTCGCCCCCTTCATCCGCTACGACAAGCTCAGCTACAAGGAAGTCAAGCAGTCGATCCAGGAGTTCATCTTCAACATGAACGTCCCGACCCGCGTCGGCTTCCAGACCCCCTTCACCAACATCACCATGGACATGGTGCCGCCGCGCAACATGGCGAACGAGGGGGTGATCATCGGCGGCAAAATGATGGAGGAGACGTACGGCGACTTCCAGGCCGAAATGGACATGCTCAACCGCGCCTTCTGCGAGGTGATGATGGAGGGGGACGCCTCGGGGCGCATCTTCTCCTTCCCGATCCCGACCTACAACATCACCGTCGGCTTCGATTGGGACAGCCCCCGCTTCCAGCCGATCTGGGAGATGACCGCCAAGTACGGCATCCCCTACTTTTCGAACTTCATCAACTCCGACATGGACCCCGAGGACGCCCGCTCCATGTGCTGCCGGCTTCGCCTCGACAACCGCGAGCTGCGTCGGCGCGGCGGCGGACTCTTCGGCTCCAACCCCCTGACCGGCTCCATCGGCGTCGTCACCCTCAATCTGCCGCGAGCCGCCTACACGGCCGACAGCGAAGAGGCGTTCCACGCCCGCCTCGCCGAGCTCATGGAGATGGCCGCCGAGTCGCTGGAGATCAAGCGCAAGCAGCTCGAGCGCCTCACCGACGAGGGGCTCTATCCCTACAGCCGCTTTTATCTCTGCGCCATCAAGGAGCGAAGCGGACGCTACTGGGACAACCACTTCTCCACCATCGGCCTCATCGGGATGAACGAGGCGGCCCTCAACCTCATCGGCCGCGGCATCGACACCGACGAAGGAAAAGCGCTGGCCGAGCGCACCCTTCACTTCATGCGCTCGAAGCTCGAAGCGTTCCAGGAGGAGAGCGGCCATCTCTTCAACCTCGAGGCGACCCCCGCCGAGGGGACGAGCTTCCGCCTGGCGAGCCGCGACAAGCGCAACTTCCCCGACATCATCAGCGCCGGGGGCGATCAGCCCTATTACACCAACAGCACCCAGCTGCCGGTGGGGACGACGGACGACATCTTCCAGGCGCTGCAGCACCAGGACGCCCTGCAGACCCTCTACACCGGCGGGACGGTCTTCCACGGCTTTCTCGGCGAGCGCATCGACGACTGGCGCGCCGCAAGGCTGCTGGTGCGGCGCATCGCCGAGAACTTCCGCCTGCCGTACTTCACCCTGAGCCCGACCTTCACCATCTGCCCCGAGCACGGCTACATCCCCGGGGAGCATTTCGAGTGCCCGCACCATAAGGCCGCGTGAACGCGGCAATTTTGAATGTTGAATTTTGGATTTTGGATTGAAAACCCTAAAACAGGAGGCGATTGCGATGGCTGAGAAGTGTGAATCGAAAACCGAAGTGTACTCCCGCGTGTGCGGCTTCTTCCGCCCTGTCCAGCAGTGGAACAAGGGGAAGAAGGAAGAGTTCAAGGACCGTCGCGAGTACGCCGTCGGGCAAAGCGAAGAGCAATAATCTTTTTCTAACCGCAGAGGACGCGGAGAACGCGGAGGAAACCTTCAGGATTATTGGTTTTCTCCGCGACCTCCGCGATCTCCGCGGTTATTTTTTGTTTTGGACTGATCTATGGGCATCAAAGGATTTCAGGGGACGAGTCTTCTCGACTTTCCCGGCCGTATCGCATCTCTCGTCTTTTTCGGCGGCTGCAATCTGACCTGCCCCTACTGCCACAACCCCTCTCTCGTGCTCGATCCCGAGCAGTACCCCGACTACCCCGTGCCGGCGCTCCTGGACGATCTGCGGGAGCGCCGCAGCTTTATCGACGGGGTCGTCGTCTCCGGTGGAGAGCCGACCCTCGATCCCGGCCTCCTCCCTTTGATGCGCGAGATCAAGAAGCTCGGTCTGCAGGTCAAGCTCGACACCAACGGCCTGGCCCCCTCCGTCATCGAGGCCGCCCTGGCCGAAGACCTCCTCGACTACATCGCCCTCGACCTCAAGACCGCACCGCACCGCTACGGCGAACTGCACCGCGGCCCCGTAGATCTCTCCGCCTTCTCCCGAAGCGTCCGCCTCATCCTCGATTCACAGGTGGAGTACGAACTGCGCACCACCTGCGTCCCCGGCCTCGTCGAAGAAGCCGACATCCGCGCCCTCGGCGAACTCGCCCGCGGCGCCCGCCGCTGGTATCTGCAGCAGTACCACCCCAGCCACGCCTTGGCCGACGAGTGGCGCGCCGTCGAGCCGCATTCGGTGGAGACGATCCGGGGGTTTGCTGCCGTGGCGAAGGAATACGTGGAGGATGTGGGGGTGCGCGGGATTTAGAAGGTGTACTTTCTGATTTCTTTGAACTAAAGTATTTAGGGTGTGATTCGGGAGGAGGGGGCGATGACCGAAGGCAAGAGAAAGAAAGCTCAACAAACCGTTCATCCGGTCTGAATCCGGTTGGGCGGTTTTTTGTTTTTCGCGTGAGAGAAAAGGGGTGCTTGGCCGGTAATGGCAGTCTGTATAAGACGATGGGTGCGGCCGTGTGTCTAAATGTAACCATTGAAAAATTAGGAATATTCTTAGGCCTGATAGGTAAGTCGTTTAGGCAGGCTGTATATATCGGTATTTGCAGGTTTAGGTAGACTGACTAATCATAGTTATAGCTCACAACAGACTGAGGATGCCTAGATGAGTGATAAGCCAACAATATTTATTGCCTCTTCTTCGGAGGCTATATCAGTAGCTGAAGCAGTTCACATAAAGCTTGAGCAGGAAATGCGAGTCAAGCTATGGGAGAACGCCTTTGACTTGTCCTCTATAACCATCACGTCGTTGATTGGAAAGACAAAGGATGCTGACTATGCCGTTTTCGTCTTTCACCAAGATGATAAGGCGCTGATCAGAGAGAAGGAATATAGCTCAGTCCGTGACAACGTTGTGCTTGAGTTGGGAATGTTTATTGGTGCATTGGGTCTTGAGCGGTGCTTCATTCTCGTGCCCAAATCGGCGGAAGCTACATTTCGGTTACCAACTGACTTGGCTGGAGTCACAGCTTCTTTCTATGATGATCGAGAGCCTAATTTGACGGATGCTGTCACTGGGAGTTGCGCAAGGATCAAGCAATCAGTCAAGAAATTGGAGAAGGCAAAGAGCAAGACGGCTGCGACTAGTGAGGCTGACGTATTACGTCAGCAGTTACAGAATGCTCAGTCACAAATTTGGAGCATGAATCACGATATTCAGCGCGCAAATGAGCAATCACAGTCGCTCTTAGAGTCAATCAAGCATCACTTCTTTTCCATCGCCAAACCTGCGACTCCTGCGGAAATCAAAGCATGGGAGGACGGAGCAAAGGCGAGCTACCTCAAGGACGTTAAGATTCGAGACCACAGTGTCTACTTCGTCGACAGAGACGCAATTGTTCCTCCGCTATACGGGGCAAGCTCAATCTCAGTAGTAGTTGCAAGCGGAGCAAAGGTCTTCGGCTTAGACAGGCGCAGCCACAACAGTATCTATTACATGGACGGCTTCAGAACAGATGCGCGCGTATAACCATGCTTTCCAGCCGACAGGATTTGCCGCTGTTTCGCGGCGTCAAGTCTGCGGCTAAAGGCGGGCGTTATGCAACACTCCGTAGGTGTGTGATCAAACAAGGAGACAAGGAGCGCTCGTTGGCCAGATGCAAAGCGATCTTGTGCCATCTGGCGCTGCGGCATCTGGGGATGACGGGGGCGGAGGTGGGGATAATGACGGCCCTGACCCCTTCCGGAGTGACTCGGGCCGCCCGGCGTGGGGAGGCTCTGTTGCTGGAAGATGAGCGCTTGCGTGGACTGGTTGGGTTGTGAATGTCAAATTGTCAAGAACGTCCCCTGTTGTGGAGGACAAGACCGAGTCGCTCAACCCGAAGTGCGTCCCACCGTTCAAGAGTCTTTTCTGCTCAGGTCAGATCGGAGGTGCATTGAGGGCACCTGCGTGCCTTGACCGGGATGGTCATGAAGCAGAACGGGCACTCCTGGGTGGTGGGTGCTGCGGGGACGATCTCCTGCTCGGCTTCCTTCTTCCGCTTTAGCCGGTTCACCGATTTGATCAACAGAAAAACGGCAAAGGCGACGATCAGAAAATTGATGATGGTCTGTATGAAGGGGCCATAGGCGATCACCACAGCGCCGGCTTCCCTTGCTGCGGCCAAAGAGGGGTAGGGGCCGCTTGTCGCCCCCTGCTGCAGCAGGACGAATAAATTGCTGAAGTCCACGCCACCCAGAAGCAGGCCGATGGGCGGCATAAGAACGTCGTCGACAAGAGACCTGCTGATGGCGCCGAAAGCTGCGCCGATGATGATGCCGACTGCCATGTCAACCACGTTCCCGCGCGATATGAACTCTTTGAATTCCCGCACAATGGCCATGGGGCGCCTCCTTTAATAACGTTCTTTATTAAAGATAGCAGGAGGATTCATCGCACACCAGAAGCAGGCAGGCGAATTGCAGTAGGCAAGAACGAACGAAGCCGCCCATCGGGGCGGCTTCGTCGTTTCAGGAGCGTGATCGGGCGCGGGCTATGAGGTTTGCCGCTTGGGCCGTGCCGAGAATCGTCAGGTAACCGGCCATGGAGATGAGGAACGCTTCGATCATTTTTTCCTCCTTCGGGGAAAGGTTCTGGATGCGTCGGATCTGATTTTCACTCCGCAAGGCACTGAAAAACAACGGCTTTTTTCAGAACGTCGTTGCTCGAATGATGTTTTGGGCTGGGCGGGCCGAGGCGGCGCGGCACCTGCGGCCTTGGCGGAGGCGAAATGCATGTTCGGCGGTCCATCGGGGGGAATGGCGGAATTTTTTCCGCATCAGTCGGCGAAACCGTTATTTCAGCGCATTAACGCGTCGAACCCCGCGCTGAGCGGGCGGAATATGGTGCGGGGGTGCGATTATGGTGGATCGCGGCGGGGCGTTTCTGCTAGAAATCGATATCGTGCGTAGATGCCCTGGTGCTCGGCGTTTTCGGCCGAACCCGGGCAAGATGAGAAAGGAAGATGAACGATGGATATGTCGACGACGATCATAGGGGTGCTGGCGCTGGGATTCGCCCTGTTCACCCTCGCCCTGAGGGTTGCCAACCCCGCCCGCCTGAAGAAGCACGAGAGACTGCAGGCGGTTTTGGGAGAGAAGGGGGGGACCGTCGTGCACGCTCTCTTCTACATCGCCCTTCCGATGGCGTTCGGCGGTTTTTGCCTCATCGCCGCGATGAGGGGCGTCGCCCTGTTCTGATTCGCGGCGATCAGGCGAGCAGAAGAAGCCACCCTGCGGCGATGACGAGGGTGAGGATCGTCACCGGCGCGCCGATGCGCAGGTGCTCGCGCCAGGTGATGACGATGCCGAGGCGGGCGGCCTGATCGACGACGATGATGTTGGCGATGCTGCCGACGATGAAGAGATTGCCGGCCAGCGTGCTCGCCAGGGCGAGGACCGGTCCGGCGAGGGAATGCGCGGCGGCCGGCAGCAGGAGCATGACCGCCGGGACGTTGGAGACGAGATTGGACAGGGGGATGGTGACGGCGAAAAGCCAGGCGGGGTTGGCCAGCTCGATCCCCGCAGCGCCCAGGGCGCTCATGGCGGCGGCGAGCATCCCCGAGGCGGCCAGGGCGTGATTGACGACGAAAAGCCCGATGAAGAGCACCAGGAGCTGCCAGTCGACCAGCCCCAGCATCTGATGGGTGTGCATGCGTCGGCTCATCAGCAAGAGCCCCCCGACGGCCAACGCCACGATTTCGCGGGGCCAGGGGGCAAAGAGAAACGCGCCGACCAGCAGAGTCAGCAGCAGCATCCCCTTGCCGGTCTGCCACCGGTCGAAGGGGGGCGCCTGCACCGGGGCGATGGTGCATCGGCGGTGCCAGCGGTCGCCGGTGATGCGGCAGATCACCCACCAGGTCACGGCGAGCCCGAGCAGGGCCGGCACTCCGCCGACGGGGATGTACCCGGCGAAGGAGAGATCGAGGGCCTGCCCGATGAGCATGTTCTGCGGATTGCCGATGAGGGTCGCGGCCGAGCCGACGTTGGCGGCGCAGGCGAGGGCCAGCAAGAAGGGCTTGGGGTCGAGGTCGCGCCGCACGCACCCCTCGGCCAGCACCGGCGCCATGGCGAGACAGACGATGTCGTTGGCCAGCAGGGCCGACATGAGCCCCGCGGCGCCGATGAGGAGCGCCAGCAGCGCCGGGGGGGAGACGTCGGCGGCCGAAAGGCGCCGGGTGACGGCGCTGTAGAACCCGCCGAGGCGAAACTGTGCCGAGACGACCATCAGCCCCAGCAGCAGGGCGATGGTCGGCACGTCGACGGCCGCCCAGGCCTCCTCCAGCTCCACCTTGCCGAGGGCCAGAAGGGCGATGGCGCCCAGCAACGCCACCCCCGTGCGGTCGAGGGCGAGCCCAGGAATCCGGCCCAGGACCATTCCGAGATAAACGCCCAGAAATATGATGAGAATGGCTGCGTCCACGCCCGTGCGTCCCTTCGTTCCCTGGGAACGCCGCGCGCTGTCGCCGCAGGCGGAGCTCCCCAGGATTTGCCGACAGAGCGTGCCACAACTTGACTGGAATTTAAATCTCTATTTCACCTCGCCCGGTTCAGCGCCGAGGGTCACCGAGAGGTTTGCCGATGATGGAATTTGTTGACAGGCTGGGGGGGACGATTCTGGCCAACGCCATCGTCTCCGTCGCGTTTCTCGCGGCCGTGATCGGCCTTCGGGTGGCGGTGCTGCGCAAGGTGCTCGACCGCGAAGAGATGAGCGCCGAGGCGCGGCGGCGCTGGATCGTCAACAGCCGCAACGCGGTGCTGATGGCCGCGCTCGTCGGCCTCGTCTTCATCTGGGCCAACGAGCTCTTCACCCTGGCCGTTTCGCTGGTGGCCATCGCCGCCGCCCTGGTCATCGCCACCAAGGAGCTGATCCTGTGCTTCAGCGGGGCGGTCCTTCGGGCGGGCTCGAAGGCGTTCTCCCTCGGGGATCTGATCGAGATCGGAGGGGTGCGCGGCGACGTCGTCGACATCAACGTCTTTGCCGCCACCCTGCGTGAGGTCGGTCCGGGGAAGAGCTCGCACCAGTACACGGGGCGCTCGGTCACCATCCCCAACAGCATGCTGCTGAACAGCCCGCTGGTGAACCACTCGGCCATGGGGGAGTATCTGGTGCACGTGGTGACGGTTCCCTGGAGCCTGGAGAACGAATGGGCGCTGGCCGAAACCTTCCTCATCGAAGCGGCCCAGGCCGAATGCGCCCCTTTTCTGGAGGAGGCCCGGGCGCACATGAACGCTGTTGCCTCGCGCCAGGGGCTCGAGCCGATCTCGGTGGAGCCGCGGGTGATGGTGGAGATGCCGGAGCCGAACCGGATTCACTTCCTGCTGCGCATCCCGTCCCCCGTGCGCCGCCAGAGCCGCCTCGAACAGGCGATTCTGCGGCGCTTCCTTGCCGCCTGGTCCCGGCACAAAGCTGCTGCGTCCGACGCTGCGCCTGCGCCGTGAGGCTGTGGACGCTCCATCCGCGCTATCTCGATGTTCGGGGGCTGACGGCGCTGTGGCGCGAGGCGCTCCTTGCGCAGAAGGTGCTGCAGGGGGGGACGCGAGGGTATCGCAACCACCCCCAGCTTGTGCGTTTTCGCGCCAGCCCCGATCCGCTTGGGGCCATCGGCGCCTATCTGGCGGCGGTCGCCGCCGAAGCGCACAAGCGCGGCTACGCCTACGACAGTTCGCGGATCGCGTCGCCGCACTATGACGGGTTTCTGGAGGAGACCGAGGGGCAACTCCGTTTCGAGGGGGGTCATCTGGCGGCCAAGCTCGCCGTGCGAAGCCCGCAGACTCTCGCCGCTCTGCCCGCCTCGGGGCTGCCCGACCACCACCCCCTCTTTCGCATCGTCCCCGGCCCGGTGGCGGTCTGGGAGAAGACGTCACAGGGTCAGTGAGAAGGGCCTTCGCGCGTCTCGTCCTGCGCTTTCCAGCCCGAGCGCTTCCACTCCTTCGCGCGCTCGTTGATGTCGACGGCGCCGTGACTCTCCATGATGTCGGCCGCGCGCCCCGCCCCCTTTTCGTCGGTCTCGACGCTCACCAGGACGCCGCCGCGCCGGATCCCTTCCGAATAATATTCGGCCTCCTCCTCCGAGATCCCCAGATTCCGGATGGCCCCGTAGACGCCGCCGGTGAGGGCGCCGAGTCCGACCCCCGCGAGGGCCGCGGCGAGCGGTCCGGCGGCGACGATTGCACCGAGACCGGTAACAGTGAAGACCCCCGCGCCGATCAGCAGACCGGCCACCCCTCCGACGGCGGCGCCCGCTTCGAGCCCCACCTTCACCCCCCTGATCTCTTCGTCGCTGAGCCTCTCGCGTCGCGCCTGCGCCCCTTCGTCCTGTTTTTTGGCGATGATGCCGATCGATTCGCGGGAAAAGCCGTCGTCGATCAGCTCGTCCACCAGATCCCTGACATCGTCGAAGGAGTCCACAAGTCCGACTACCGTTTTGCGCATGGTTTTCCTCCTTTCTGCCGGGGTCCAGGCGCATCCGCGGGTCTCGCGACCCTCTCGGGGCGAACCTCCGGCTCTATCTTAAAGGGTAAATCCAACGCCGGGGATGTCAAACTTGCCCGTAATTCCGAGGATGTAGTACACTTCATCCGTCATTTCGTCTACCGACCATCACACACGCGAGGAGACGCCGATGGACAGCAAGCTCAGCTCGTACCTCAAGATGCGGATCGAACCGGTCGTCACCCTCTGGAGCGACACCGCGCCGCCGGAGGCGGTCCGCTTCGCCAAGGGGAAGCGCGGCTGCCTTATGGGGCTGCTGGCCGCCGCCGCCAAGGGGAAGGTCTGCGCCGTCGACCGGGAGACCTTCGGCTGCCCGGGGGGCGGGGTCGCTCTGGGGTACGGCAATCAGTACGAGAATTTCCCCGGAGGGGTCGAGTGCTTCACGCACTTTCTCTCCAGCGGAAACAGGGGATTTCCCAAAGGGGAGGCGGTGGCGGCGCAGATGGCGGGGAAGGCGCCGGAGCACTTCGTCAAGGAGTATCTCGACGGCGAGCGATATGTGAAGAGTCCGCCGCTGGTCGACGACTTCATCGACGCGCTCGGCTTCATGGACATCCCCCACGTCACCGTCTTCAAGCCCCTGGGCGCCCTCGAAGCGGGGGAAGTGCCCGTTTCGATCACCTTTTTCTGCACCCCCGATCAGCTCTCGGCCCTGGTGGTGCTGAGCAACTACCACCGCAAGGGGATCGAAAACGTCGTCGCACCCTTCGCCGCGGGGTGCCAGTCGGTGGGGATTTTGACCTATCGTCAACGCGACGCCGCCGACCCCAAGGCCGTCCTCGGCCTCTTCGACATCAGCGCCCGGAAGGTCGCCAAAAGCACCCTGGGGGACAATCTGCTGAGCGTCAGCATGCCATTCGCGCTCTTTTTGCAACTGGAGCAGGAAGCCGACGAGAGCTTTCTGACGAAGGGCAACTGGAAGGCTCTGATCGGAGAGTAGCGCCCCTGTGCCGAAGATCCACGAAAAAAGCCGCCCGGCGAAGGGCGGCTTTTTTCGTGGATCTCAAGGAGCTCACTCGCCGGGGAGCCGGCCGTGCCTGCGCTCCATGCGTTCGCGGATCTTCGCGGCGCGAATGAGGCCGTAGGCGCTGGAGTGCCCCGTCAGGCGCATCATCGCCGCGTCGAGGGTGACGTAGACGGCCGGCACGACGAAGAGGCTGAAGAAGGTGGCGATGCTCAGCCCCCCCACCACAACGATCCCCAGGGCATTCCGTGTTTCGGCTCCGGCCCCGATGGCGAGCGCCAGCGGCATGACGCCGAAGATGGTGGAGATGGCGGTCATCAGGATCGGCCGAAAGCGCAGGCGCGCCGCTTCGAAGGCGGCGTCCATGGCGTTCTTCCCCTGCACCTGCAGCTGGTTGGCGAACTCGACGATGAGGATGCCGTTTTTGGCCACCAGCCCGATGAGCATGATGAGGCCGAAGCGCGAAAAGAGGTTGTCGGTGATCGGCGCGCCGATGTAGCGGCTTGCGAAAAGGACCATGAGCCCCGCGGCGATGGCCATCGCCACCCCCGAGAAGATGGTGACGGGGTGGACGAACGACTCGAACTGCGCCGAGAGGACCAGAAAGGTGAAAAGGAGCGCCAGCAGAAAGAGGAAGAAGGTGGCGCCGACCCCCTCGATGAAGTCGCGCGCCTCGCCGTCCCACGCATAGCGCACCCCGCCGGGGAGGAGCCCGGCGGCCGTCTCCTCCAGAAAATCGACGCCGTCGCCGAGGGTGTATCCCGAGGCCATCTGAGCCACCACCGATACCGAGCGGAAGCGGTCGTAGTGCGGGTAGTTTTCGGGGATCACCGTCTCGTGCATCTGCACCAGCGAGCTCAGCGGGACGAGCCCCCCGCCGCCGCTGCGCACGTAGATGCGCCCCAGGTCCGCCGGCGTCGCCCTCTCGATGTCCTCGACCTGGACGATGACCTCGTACTGGTCGTTCCCCCGCCGGAACTGGGTCACCTCCCGACCGCCGAAGAGGGTCTCGAGGGTGGTGGCGACGGTGGCGACGGGGATGTTCAGGTCGGCCGCCCGCGCGCGGTCGATAGTCACGTCAAGCTGGGGCTTGTTGGGGGCCGGCTCGACCCGCGGCTGGTTGAACATGCCGCTTTCGCGCATGGCGGCGACGATGGCGCTGCCCGCCTGCTGCAACTCGCCGAAATCCGTCCCCTGCAGCACGAACTCGAGGCTCCCCCCGAGCCCGCGCCCAAGGGGACGCACCGGCACCGGGAAGGCCATGCCGCCGGTGATCTCCCGTCCGTAGGCGCCGAAGAGCTCGCCGATGACCTGCTGCGTCTTGCGCTCACGCTCCTCCCAGGGGACGAGGCCGGTGAACATCAGCCCCTCGTTCCCCACCCCGGGCGAACCGAACCCCACCGCCGTGATGCTGAAGTTGCGCTGAACCTCGGGGATGTCGAGGACGATGCGCTCCATCTGCTCGACATAGGAGCGGGTGTACTGGGGGGTCGAGCCGAGGGGACCCTTGAACAGGGAGATGAAGATCCCGCGGTCCTCCTCGGGGACGAGCTCGCGCTGCAGGAAGGGGTAGAGGCTCATCCCCGCCGCGGTGAAGATGAGGGCGAAGGCGATCGCTTTGAAGCGGTGTGCCAGAACGACCTTGAGGGCGGCGCTGTAGCGCACGTTGAGCCACTCAAGCGCGTTCTCCATGGCGAAATAGAGCCGCGAGTGCTTCTTCTCCTTGGGGTTTTTCAAAAAGCGCGAGCAGAGCATCGGCGTCAGAGTGAGCGCAACGAAGCTCGACACCGAAACGGCGATGGCCAGCGTGATGCCGAACTCGTAGAAGAGCCGCCCCGTCGCGCCGCTCTGGAAAGCGACGGGGAGAAAGACGGCGATCAGCGACAAGGTGGTGGCGATGATGGCGAAGGCGACTTGGCGGCTCCCCGAATAGGCGGCGGCGATCAGCTCCTCGCCCCCTTCGAGGCGCCGGTAGATGTTCTCGAGCATGACGATGGCGTCGTCGATGACGAGCCCCACCGCCAGCACCAGGGCGAGCAGGGTCAGGATGTTGATCGAGAAGCCCAGGGCCTGCATGACGGCGAAGGAGCCGATGAGCGAGACCGGCACCGCGATCAGCGGGATGAGGGTGGCGCGCAGGTTGCGCAAAAAGGCGAAGACGACGACGATGACTAGGGAGAAGGCGAAGAAGATGGTGAGGATCACCTCGTTGATGGAGCGCTGGACGAACAGGCTCGCATCGTAGGCGGCGGTGACCTCGACACCCTCGGGGAGCTGGGCGCGGATGTCGGGGATGCGCTCCTTGACCCGTTCGGCCACATCGAGCAGGTTCGACTGCGACTGGCGCACGATCCCCAGGCCCACCGTGGGGCGGCCGTTGAAGAAGGTGACGGTGCGGTAGTCGGCCGACCCGAGCTCGGCGCGCCCCACGTCGGCAAGGCGCACCTGGCGCCCCTCTTCGGCCAGAAGCACGAGGTTGTCGAACTCCTCGGGCGTCGCCAGATCTCCCTGCACGCGCACCGTGAATTCACGCGTCTGCGATTCGATGCGTCCGCCGGGGATCTCGACGTTCTGCTCGCGCAGGGCGCGCTCCACGTCGCCGGCGGTGATCTCGTGGGCCGCCAGGCGCTGTGGATCGAGCCAGATACGCATGGCGTGGCGCCGCTCGCCGCCGATGATGACGTTGGCCACTCCGGGCAGCGTCTGCAGCATGCGCTTGCCGTAGCGGTCTGCCAGCTCGGTGAGCTCGGTGCGGCTGTGGTGATCGGAGTTGACGGAGATCCACAAAAACGGTCGGCTGTCGGCCTCGGTCTTGGCCACCGAGGGCTCCTGCACCTCGGTCGGCAGGCGGCGCTTTGCCCGGCCCACCCGGTCGCGCACGTCGTTGGCCGCTTCGTCGATGTTGCGCACCAGCTCGAACTCGATGGTGATCTGCGAGACCTGCTCGCGCGAGACCGACTTGAGGACGCGGATGCCGTCGATTGTCGAGAGCTGCTCCTCCAGAGGTTCGGTCACCCGCAACTCGACCACCTCGGCCGAGGCGCCGGGGTAGACGGTGGTGACCGAGACGACGGGGGGATCGACATCCGGATATTCGCGCACCGGCAGCAGATTGAAGGCGAGCAGGCCCACCAGGACGATCAGCAGGCTGATGACAGTGCAGACGATGGGGCGGCGGATCGAAAATTCGGACAGAACCATCTTCTCTTCTCAGTTTCCGGCGTCTGCGGGGCGCGGCTGCAGGGGAGCTCCGGGGAACAGGGGGAGGGCGCCGACGCCGGCCGACACGATCGTCAGCCCCGCCGAGGGCTCGTCGTTGCGGGGGATGACCTGCACGATGCCGCGCTGGCGAAGCCCGAGCTCCACCGGGATGAAATCGGCCACGGCGCTCCCCTCGTTGCTGCGCACCGCCACCAGAAAGTGCCCGTCGGCCCGCGACAGGATCGCCCCCTCGGGGACGGTGAGGGCGTCGTCGACGGTGCGCAGGACGAGCTCGACGTTGGCGAACATCCCCGGACGCAGCACAGGCGAGGGATCTTCGATGTAGGCCTTCACCTCGGCGGCGCGGCGCTGCCGGTCGAGGTGGGGGCTGATGAAGAAGACGCTGCCGCTCTGGGGCGTCTCGAGGGTCTGGTCCTGCAGGCGCACCACCGTTCCGAGGGCGACCTGCGGCAGGAAGCGCTCGGGGACCATGAACTCGATCTGCAGCCGGCTCAGATCGTCGATGCGGGTCAGGACGGTGTCGGTGGAGACGACGCTGCCCGGCGACACGTTGCGCGCGCCGAGCACCCCGGAGAAGGGGGCGCGGATCACGGTCAGATCGAGCCGCACGCTCAGGCGCTCGACCTCGGCCTCGCCCCGCTCGAAATCGGCCTGCAGGCGGTCGAATTCGGCGCGCGAGACGATGCGCTCGTCGAGCAGAACCCGTCCGCGCTCAAGCTCCTGCCGCGCCAGGTTCACCCGGGTGCGCGCCTCGTGGAGCTGGGCGCGCAGCTCGCGGTCGTCGAGGCGAAAGAGGACCTGGCCCCGGCGGACCTCTTCCCCCTCGCGAAAGCGGATCTCCTCGATCCGGCCGCTGATCTCGGATCGGATTTCGGTGCTTTCGGCCGCGGCCAGAGAGCCGACGAGGTGGATCGTTTCGGACATGGGCCGCACCTGCACCTCGGCCGTTTCCACCGCCCGGGGCGGGGGCCCGGCCTGCTGGGGGCCGTTATCCCTGTCGCCGCACCCCGCCAGAACAACAAGGGCGCACAGGGGGAGAATGAATCTGCGCATTTCGCCTCCGTGATCGAATAGACAACCCACCAAATTTATCAGATTCATCCGACGGGGCCAAGGCTTCCTTGTTTTTTCCTTTATTGCGCCCCCGTCTGCCGACGGCGATGCGCCCGGGCTGGGGGAGGGGGAAATGAAAAGGAGCGGTTGACGCAGATCTCATTGATGCTATTTTAATTCAGTCGAAGGCGCCAGGGTGAAAGCGGCAGCCGAAAGGACAGATCGATGAAGAGTGTTGTGCACGAGGTCGCTCCGGACATCTTCAGGCTCTCCATCTATTTCGCCAAGGCCGACCTGCAGTTCAATCACTTCCTGGTGTGCGACGACGAACCGCTGCTCTACCACACCGGGCTGCGCACCTTTTTCCCCGTGCTGCGCAAGGCGGTCGCTGAGGTGATCGATCCGGGGCGCCTGCGCTGGATCGGTTTCAGCCACTTCGAGGCCGACGAGTGCGGCGCCCTCAACGAGTGGCTCGACCTCGCGCCCAAGGCGCTGCCGCTGTGCGGCGAGATCGGCGCCGCCATCAACGTCAACGACTTCGCGCAGCGGCGGGCGCGCGCCCTGGCCGACGACGAGATCCTGAGTACGGGGCGCTCGCGGCTGCGCTACCTGGAGACGCCGCATCTGCCCCACGGCTGGGACGCCGGAATGCTCTTCGAGCAGACGCGCGGAGTGCTCTTTTGCTCCGATCTCTTTTTGCACGGCGGCGACGTCGAGCCGGTCTTCAGCGGCGATCTTCTCGCGCGGACCCGCGAAACGCTCGACCGATTCGAGGGGGGGCCGCTGCACGGCGCCTTCGCGCGCACGTCGCAGGGCGCATCGGCGCTGCGACGCCTCGCCGAGCTGAACCCGAAGGGGCTGGCGCTGATGCACGGCTCCTATTTTGCCGGAGACTGCCGCACGGCCCTGCTGGAGCTGGCCGAGCTGCTTCGTCCGGTGTCGTGAGCCCTGTCCAAGGGGCATTTCGATCCGTCTCCAGGAGAATACGAAGATGCGATATGAGCAGACCAGGGATGTTCTGGATCACGTCGTGGAGTTTCATCGGCAGGCGGGGGCGCTCTTCCGGCAGCTCATGGCGCATGCGAGCAGCGAGCGGGTGCGGATGCTCCTCGACTACATGGTGCGTCACGAGGACGCGCTGGTGAGGCGCATCACCGAGTTCCGGGAGGATACCTCCGAGCGCGTCCTGTCGGGGTGGTTCAAGTACACCCACGACGAGGATATCTTCAAGGCGCTGCGGCAGATCGATCCGACGGCGGACCTGGAGTTCGACGACGTGCTCGACCTCGCCGTGGAGCTCGACGCCAAGCTGATCGAGCTCTACGAAGAGATGAGTGAGCGCAGCCCCTCGGACGAGGTGAAGGAGATCTTCAATTGCCTGCTGTCGCAGGAGACGCGGGAAAAGAACGTGCTGGTGCGCAGTGCGCTCGGCCTGAAGGACATTTAGAACCGATGAAGACCATTCGCATTCGCCGCGGCCTCGACATCCCCATCGCGGGCAGGCCCGAGCAGACCATCCAGCCGGCCCCCTTCGTGCGGCGCGCGGCTCTTCTGGGCGGCGACTACCCTGGGCTCAAGCCGAGCATGGCCGTCGCCGAGGGGGAGAGGGTGCGCACTGGGCAGCTCCTCTTCACCGACCGGCGCTACCCCGAGGTGCGCTTCACCGCACCGGGGAGCGGGCGGGTGAGCGCCATCCACCGCGGAGAGAAGCGGGTGCTGCTGTCGGTGGAGATCGCCCTGGAGGGGGACGATGCGGAGAGCTTCGCGCGCTACGGCGACGGCGAGCTGGATCGCCTGCCGCGCCGGGAGGTGGTCGAGAATCTGCTCGCCTCCGGGATGTGGACCGCCCTTCGGCGCCGCCCCTTCGAGAGCGTCCCCGATCCGGCCGAGACCCCTGCCGCCCTCTTCGTCACCGCCATCGACACCGATCCGCTCGGGTTCGATCCGGCCCCCGTCATCGCCGCGCGCGAGCGCGACTTCGTCAACGGCCTTCGCGTCCTCGGCGCCCTCACCGACGGCCCCCTCTTCGTGTGCCAGGCCCCCGGAGCGACCCTCCCGACAGGGGGACGGGCCGAGGCGGTCGCCTTCGCAGGACCGCACCCCGCCGGGCTCGTCGGCACCCATATCCATTTTCTCCTCCCCCCGCACGAGGAGCGCAGCGTCTGGCACATCGGATGCCAGGACGTCATCGCCGTGGGCCATCTCTTCACCACCGGCGAGATCCTCACCGAGCGGGTGGCGGCCGTCGCCGGGCCGGGGGTGCGCAACCCGCGTCTGGTACGCACCCGCCTCGGCGCTCATCTCGGCGATCTGCTGCGCGACGATCTGCGCGAGGGGGAGCAGCGCATCGTCTCGGGGTCGCTCCTCAGCGGCCATGCCGCACACGCCGAGACGGCCTTTCTCGGGCGCTATCACCTGCAGGCGTGCGTCCTGCCCGAGGGGGCGCCCCGTGCGGCCCCGCTGGGGTGGCTGCGCCCGGGGCTCGGCGCCTTTTCGGTGCGTCGACTCTTCGCCGGGGCCTTTGAGCGGCGCCGCGCGCGCCCCTTCGACACGGCCATGGGAGGGGAGCGCCGGGCGATCTACTCCATCGGCACCTACGAGCAGGTCTTCCCCCTCGATCTCCCCCCCACCTATCTGCTGCGGGCGCTGGCGGCGGGCGACACCGAGGAGGCGCTGGCGCTGGGGTGTCTGGAGCTCGCCGAGGAGGATTTGGCCCTGTGCAGCTTCGTGTGCCCCGGCAAAAACGATTTCGGTCCGATGCTTCGGGCCGTTCTGGATGAGATCGAGAAGGAGGTCTGATGGCCGCACCGACACGGGACCGGCTTGCACCGATAAAGCGCGCCCTCGGCGGCTACTGGCGACCCGCGCCGGGGGTCAGCACCGGCGCGCCGCACCTGCACGACGCGATGAGCCTGAAGCGCATTTTGCTCGTCGTGATCGCGGCGCTGGTGCCGTGCGTCATCTTCGGGATGTGGAACACCGGCTACCAGACCAACCTGGCCATGCACGACGCGGGGCTCGACGAGCTCTTCAGCTGGCGCGGCGAGCTCTTTTTGTCCTTGGGCGGGGTGCACGATCCGGCGAGCACGGCGGCGAATCTTTTGCTGGGGGCGATCCATTTCGTCCCGCTGCTGCTGGTCATCGCGTTTTTTGCCTTTTTCTGGGAGGCCCTCTTCGCCGTGGTGCGGGGGCTTCCGATGAATGAGGGGTGGGGGGTGACGGCCCTGCTGCTGGCGCTGATCCTCCCCCCCGCCCTTCCGCTGTGGCAGGCGGCGCTGGGGGCGAGCTTCGGCATCATCATCGCCAAGGAGATCTTCGGCGGCACGGGGCGAAACTTCATGAACCCGGCGCTGGCCGCCTACGCCTTTCTCTTTTTCGCCTATCCGGGGGGATTCACCGCCGGGGACTCCTATGTGCCGGCCGACGGCGTGACCACCGCGTCCCCTCTGGCTCTGGCGGCCACGGGGGGGGTGGAGAACGTGCGCGAGTCGTTCACCTGGATGCAGGCCTTCGTCGGCACGATCCCCGGCGCGCCGGGCGAGACGTCGGCGCTGCTCTGTCTTGTCGGCGCCGCGCTCCTGCTCTTCACCGGCGTCGCCTCGTGGCGCACCATGACGGCGGTCCTTCTGGGCGCCCTCGCCCTGTCGAGCCTGCTGTACGCGGTGGGCAGCCAGGTCAATCTCCTCTTCAGCGTCCCCCCGCACTGGCATCTGGTTCTGGGGAGCCTCGCCTTCGGCCTCGTCTTCATGGCGACCGACCCCGTCTCCTCGGCCCTGACCGACACGGGCAAATGGTGCTACGGCCTTCTGGTGGGGGCGATGATCGTTCTGGTGCGCTCGCTCAACCCGGCCTTCCCCGAGGGGACGATGCTCGCCATCCTCTTCGGCAACGTGCTGGCGCCGGTGATCGACCGCTTCGTGCTCAAGGCGCAGATCCGCCGCAGGAGGGTTCGCTATGGCCGCTGAATCGACGGGCAGAACCTTCCTCGTGGCGTTTCTCGTCTGCTTCGTCTGTTCCCTGCTCGTGTCGGGATCGGCCATCGGGCTGCGCGCGATCCAGGAGCGCGAGGTCCTCACGATCCACTACCGCAACGTCCTGTCGGTGACGGGGCTGCTGGAGCCCGGCGTCGACGTGGTCGAGCTGTGGCACGCGGTGGTCGACCCGAGGCTGGTCGACCTCGACACCGGCGCGTACACCGACGCCTTCGACCCGGCGACTTTCGATCCGCGACGGGCCGCCGCCGATCCGGCTCTGGCGCGCCCCATCCCCTCGGACGTCGATCGGGCCGGAATCCGCACCCGCGCCCGCGTCGCACCGGTCTACTTCATCCGCGACGCGGGGGAGGTGATCCAGGTGGTGCTGCCGGTGCACGGCCGGGGGCTGTGGTCGACCCTCTACGGCTACATCTCCCTCGAATCGGATCTGGTCACCATCGCCGGCTTCGGCTTCTACGAGCACGCCGAAACGCCGGGGCTCGGCGGCGAGATCGACAACCGGGCCTGGCTCGCCCAGTGGCCGGGCAAGGAGGCCTTCGACCCCGAGGGGCAGCCGCGCATCGAGGTGATCCGAGGCCGGGTCGACGCGGCGAGCCCGCAGGCCCGCTTCCAGGTCGACGGCATCTCGGGGGCGACGGTGACCGCGCGGGGGGTGACCAATCTGCTGCACTACTGGCTCGGCGAGGACGCCTTCGGACCGTTCCTCGCCCGGCTGCGTACGGAGGGCTTCAATGACTGATATCCGCTCGACCCTTTTCGGACCGGTCTTCAACAACAACCCCATCGCGCTGCAGATCCTCGGCATCTGCAGCGCCCTGGCGGTGACGACCCGGCTGGAGTCGGCCTTCGTCATGTCGCTGGCGGTCATCTTCGTGGCGGCCTTCGCCGGCGGATCGGTGGCGCTGATCCGGCTCTACATCCCCGAGAGCATCCGGCTGATCGTGCAGATGACGATCATCGCCTCGCTCGTCATCGTCGTCGATCAGGTGATCCAGGCGGTCAGCCCGACGATCAGCCGCCAGCTGTCGGTCTTCGTCGGGCTCATCATTACCAACTGCATCGTGCTGGGGCGCGCCGAGGCCTACGCCATGAAGAACTCGGTGGGGCGCAGCTTTCTCGACGGCATCGGCAACGGCCTGGGCTACAGCGTCGTCCTTCTTCTCGTGGCGACCCTTCGCGAGCTCTTCGGCTCGGGGACCTTCTTCGGCACCTCGGTCCTGCCGCTCACCCAAGCGGGGGGGTGGTACGAGACCAACGGCCTGATGCTCCTGCCGCCGAGCGCCTTTTTCATCATCGGCCTGCTCATCTGGGCGCTACGCGTCTGGAAAAAAGACCAGGTCGAGGTGGAGGAATAGATGCTCGAGTACTATCTCAGCATTTTCATCCGGGCGGTCTTCATCGAGAACATGGCTCTGGCCTTCTTTCTCGGCATGTGCACCTTTCTGGCCGTCTCGAAAAAGGTCGATACGGCGTTGGGGCTGGGGATTGCGGTCATCGTGGTGCAGACCGTCACCGTGCCGATCAACAACCTCATCTACCGCTATCTGCTGCGCGAGGGGGGGCTCGCCTGGGCGGGGCTCGGAGACGTCGATCTGACCTTCCTGGGGCTGATCTCGTATATCGGCGTCATCGCCGCGATGGTGCAGATCCTCGAGATGGTCCTCGACAAGCACGTGCCGCGCCTCTACGCGGCCCTCGGCGTCTTTTTGCCGCTCATCACCGTCAACTGCATGATCCTCGGCGGATCGCTCTTCATGGTCGAGCGCGACTACGGCCTGGGCGAGAGCATCGTCTTCGGGCTGGGGAGCGGCACGGGATGGGCCATCGCCATCACGGCCCTGGCAGGCATCCGTAGCCGCCTGAAGTACAGCAACATCCCCGAGGGGCTGCGGGGGCTGGGGATGACGTTCATCGTCGTGGGGCTGATGTCGATGGCGTTCATGGCGTTTTCAGGGATTCAGCTCTGACCGTTTGCGGGCGAGACTCAAGGCTGAATGGTACGCGGATTTGCGC
>JBJHBH010000059.1:0-22748 GCA_050485365.1 Desulfuromonadales bacterium
TGCCGGGGATGGCCGCCACCGCCGAGGGGGCCGGGCGCCTGCGCGCCGCCGGGGCGCGAAAAGGGCTCGGGGTCTCGGCCGCCTACCCGGACGCCGTTGCCGCCATCGACGCGCTGGCGGCGCAGTACGCCAAGGAGGCGTTCCCGGCCGCCGCACAGGTGGCGCGGCGCCTCGTGACCCTGCCGGTCCACCCCTTCGTCACCGGCGACGACCGAAAGAAGATCCTCGAGCTTCTGTCGCATGTGGAGATGCAATGGCCGCTGTCAGCCTGAACGACAAATGGAAGATCGCGATTCTGCTGACAGGGTGGGCCGCTCTGTTCTACCCCGTCATTCCGCCCATGATCGAGACGTGGCTCAATCACTCCGACAACTCCCACGCCCTGCTGGTGCCGCTGATCTCGCTCTATTTCGTGTGGCAAAAGCGCGAGGAGATGGGGCGCGTCGCCACAAGCGGCTCCCTGTGTGGTTGGGCGATCCTCGTCGCGAGCCTGCTGGTGTACCTGGTGAGCTTCGCCGGAGGGATCGCCGTCGTCTCCAGGCTGATGATGGTCGCCTCGCTGCTGGGCCTCGTGTGGTGCTGCTTCGGCATCGCGATGGTGCGCCTGCTCGCCTTTCCCTTGGCCTTTCTCGTCTTCATGGTGCCGGTCCCCGACACCCTTTTGCGGATGGTCTCGTTCCCCCTTCAACTGATGGCCAGCAAGATCTCCGCCGATCTCATCAGCCTGTGCGCCATCCCCGTCTACCGCGAGGGGAACATACTCTATTTCCTGCAGACGCGCCTGGAAGTCGCCGAGGCGTGCAGCGGCATCCGCTCCATCATGGCGCTGACGATGCTGGGCGTCCTGTTCGCCTACCTGTCGGAGTCGGGGCGGTGGAAGAAGATCGTCCTCGTCCTCTCCGCGATCCCCATCGCCTTGCTGGCCAACATCATCCGCGTCACGGGGACGGGGATATTGGCGCACTTCGTCGGGGATCGCGCCGCCCAGGGTTTTCTGCACGATTTCTCGGGGATGGCCGTCTTCGCTCTGGGGATGGCGATGCTCTATCTGGAATACCGGCTTCTCGAGCGGATCGGGAAGAAGAAATGAGGATGAGCCGTCAGGTAGAGATGACCATGGATCAGACCTTGAAGTTGGAGGTGGTCTCCGGCGCAAGCGATCTGCGCTGGCTCATACCGCATTGGGACAACATTCTGAAATCCAACGTGAACGCCAGGCTATTCGAAAGCGGTCTGTGGGTACTGAATTACTGGAAGCACCGATTCGAGCAACGTGAGGACATGGCCCTTCTTCTGGGGGTGAGCCCGAAAAATGAAATTGTAGGAATTCTGCCCGTTTCCAGAATGGCTAAGGACGCCGTGCCCCTGTTGTCCAGTTGGAGATGCGTTCACTCCACCGGAGAGTACGAATCCAACTGGATCTGTCATCCGGATCATTCCGCCGATTTCGCAGCGGCTGTGATCGATCACATGGCTCAGAACGGTCAACACTGGTTCCAGTTGAGAATGGACGCCGTATGGGAGGGCTCCTGCGCCCTGGAAGCGATTCGTTCGGAATGTCATCGCAAGGGGGTTCCGTTCCATTTTTCTCCAGGGCGACAGGTCCCATTCATCGCCACTGCCGGGGAGGTTCCTGCGGCGGAGGAGATGCTGGACGGAAAATACCGTCGGGAGCTCAGGAGGCGTCAAAAGAAACTGGAAGAGATCGGTTCCCTTCACTTTGAGCTTCACCGGAACCCATCGGGGCTGGATGTAGTGCTTGATGACTTCTTTTTTGTCGAAGCATCGGGCTGGAAGGGGCGCAGCGGCAGTGCGATCCGGAATAATCCTTCTTCAGAGCGGTTCTGGAGGGCGCTGGCCCGCGGCGCGGCTGAAACAGACGCGTTGCGGCTGCACCTTCTTCGTTTGGGGCCGGATGTGATCGCGGGGCAGATCGGCATTGTCTTCGGCAGGACGTATTACTGCCTGAAAATCGGATACGCCGAGAACTACAGACAGTATGGGCCGGGGGCACTGATGACCCGCGACGCTGTCCGGCACTGCATCGAAGACCCGGATGTCGATGTCTATGATTTCGCCGGAGCGGCAATGCCCTACATGAGCAACTGGGCGACTGAAACATACAAAACGTACACGATCCGAATAGGTTCACCTCATGTGGTTCTGGGTGGGGTTTTCAAGCTTCTTCAATACGGCCGCCGGACGCTGCGGCCGGCATGGCGCATGTGCAAAACGCGATTGAAAGAGATCGAAAACCCCAGCGGGCAAAAGGGAGGTATGTGATTGGACACGTTGATTGATCGCTCCGGTAAAAACCCGAGGGGGGAAAATTCAGGGCCAGGCAAGTGGAGTGCGCCGGATCTTCCCGGCGTTCGCCCGGGGATGCTCCTGCCTCTCAAAAGACCTCTGGGCTCCTTCTTTCCCTTCGATGCGAAGGGAATCAGCTATTTCTACTTGGCACGAAACGGGATTTTTGCGCTGTGCAAGCACTGGCAGCTCGAAGGGCAGCAGGTGCTCTTTCCATCCTACTTTCACGGAGTCGAGCTCGATGCTCTTCTGGCTTCGGGGGTCCGCCCGGTCTTTTATCCTGTCAATACCGAGATGCAGATCGATATCGATGCACTGGTGGCGCGGATAACACCAGAAACGCGCGCCATATATCTGATTCACTATCTCGGGTTTCCCGGTCCTGTCGAAGCCCTGCGTGGAATCTGCAGAGAACGCAATATCAAACTCATCGAGGACTGCGCCCTCGCTCTCCTTTCCAGCCTTGATAGAAGACCCTTGGGCTCGTTCGGGGATGCGGCGGTTTTCTGTCTCTATAAGTCGTTGCCTGTACCCACCGGCGGGGCCTTGGTCCTTGCCGACGCGCCGGCTCCCGTCGCTACCGTCTCGGCGCCGAGGCGTGCAGCCTGGAGCAATCTCGTCTCTTCCCTTATCCGGCATTATGATCGCTACGGCAATGTGCTTGCCAAGGGAGCCTTGAATGCGGCCCGAGTCATGGCCAAACCCGCCGTTCGCCTCGCAGGTACCGAATGGGTCGGAGTAGGCGGTCAGAAATTTGAAATCGAGCGCGCCCATCTCGGCATGAATCGTCTGAACCATACCATTTTGGCCGGCCAAAACTTCAAGAGCATCATCAAGCGCCGTCGCCGGAACTTTCTCTTTCTCCTTCGCCAACTCTCCTGTCTGTCGAGTCCCGTCTTTGACACTCTGCCCGATGGGGTTTGTCCGCTCTTTTATCCACTGCGGGTGCCGAACGGGAAAGAAGAATTCATCAGACGGCTTCATGCCCGGGGGGTCGAAGCTATCAATTTCTGGTTTTACAACCATCCGATGTTGCCACCGGGAGAGTATCCGGATGCGGATTCCTTGCGGCGTACTGTTCTCGAACTGCCCTGCCATCAGGATCTGGAGGAATCGGACATCCTGAAAATCGCGCAGATAGTGAAAAAAGAGTGGCAATCGATGAATTTCGATCCGTCTGACTCCAGAGTTCTGTCGTTGGAAGATCATCGGTTTCAGAACGCTTCGCATAAGGTACGGGCGATTTCCAGATGACGGATCTCTCCATCTCAATCATCGATACGCCGGAGCGCTGGCAGCAATTGGCTGAAGAGTGGCCGCCATTGCTCGAATCGTCCGCTTGCGGGTCCTTTTTTCTGACCTGGGAGTGGCAATCAGCCTGGGCAGAGAGCTATCTGGACGACAATCGAAGCCTTTTCGTCCTGATCGTCCGGGAAAAGGAGAGCCTTGTCGGGGTCGCCCCCTTCTATGTCCATCGCAGAAAGCACGGTCCATTGAACCTTCGCGAACTGCGTCTCCTCGGCTCGCCCGAGGCCGGTTCCGACTACCTCGACGTCATTTCCAGACGAGGGAGGGAGAAGGCGGTTGCCGACGCCGTCTACGAGTTCCTGACAGGGGCCGGAGGCGACGCGTGGGACCTCATTCACCTGCAGGATATCCCGTCCGATTCGCTCTTTCTGCTCCATCTGATGAAGAGGGTCGAGATCGATGGCAAATATGCCGAGATGGCCCAGGGCTCCTATTGTCCGATCGTGGAAATCCCGCAGACCGATGAGGAGTTGATGGCGAGGCTCTCACCCGGAACGAGGAAAAAATTCAAGCAGGATGTTCGGGTCCTCCATCGCGTCCAGGGTGTCGTTCATTCGGTCATTCAAGGCGATGAGGTGTCTGAGAGGTTGGGAGAATTCTTTCGCCTGTATGAGAAGAAAGGCGTTTCGTCAGCAGAGGGCCTTCAAACGATTCTCAGGATATTCCTTGAAAAATGCAGTGCGGAAAAGCCGGTTCAACTCGACCTGCTGTCCATCGAAGGGCGGACCGTCGCGGGGCTTTTGCATTTTAAATATCAGAACACTCTGGCCATGTACCTGATGGCGGTGGACAAGTCCTTCAATCCTAAAATCAGCCTGGGAAATCTTCTGGTGGGCCTGTGCCTCAAGAATTCCATCGAAGCAGGACACAGCGCCTACGATTTCCTCAAGGGGGATGAGAGTTACAAGTTTCACTGGGCCACGGGAGGGAAAACGAGCGTGCAGTTCTTCCTCTGGCAGCGCCAGCCGGTCGCTCTCGTCTCCGGGCTCAACAGGCTGCTGAGACACACGGGCAAGCTCATTCTGAGATGAGGGAAAGTCCTATGGCGCAAAACCGCAGCTTCCTTCTGGCACTGGCAACAATGGCTGCAGCGATGGTCTTCGTGTTTACGCTTTCGCTGCGCGGCGATCCGGTGGTGTTGCAGACGAATCTTGAACGGATTCCGATGGAGATCTCGGGGTATACGGGGACGGAGGATTATTTCTCCGCTTCCGTCTACGAGCTTCTTGATGTCGATAAATCTCTCTACCGTCATTATCGCTCGCCCGATGGCAAGCAGGTGAGCCTGTATATCGGATATTACGGGACCGCAAAAGGGGGGCGAACGTACCACAATCCATATGACTGCCTCCCCTATGGCGGTTGGTTGATTGTTGAAAGGGACAAGATCGAGCACTTTCCGAGCTACCGTCCAGAAGGAGTGACTCTGAACCATGTCATTTCCGTCAAAGACGATATCTACAATGTCATGCTGCACTGGTACCAGAGTGGGGGGACGCGAATCTTGAGCACGGGTGTTCAACAGAATCTGGAGAGATTCATGGGGAGGGTCCTTGAAAACCGTAACGACGGCGCCTACGTGCAGGTGAACACGTTCGTTCGTGAGCAGAATATTCAACAGGCGATGGACATCGTTTACGAATTCGCCAAGGAAATCTTGGAATACCTGCCGGATCACTGGCCCGAGGAGGGGAGCGTGAGACGGCAAATGAAAGGTGCAACCCGTGTGATCGCAGGGGTGAATGATGAAGATTGAGGTTCTGACGACGTTGCGCGAATTGAGGGCGATCAGGAGCGAATGGGAGGGCCTCTATGAGAGGGCTCAGACCCGGAGAATATATCTGATCTACGAGTGGGTGTTTTTAACGTGTGAAATATATTATGAGGAGAAGCAACTTCATATAGTGCTTGTTAAAGAAAATGACGGACAGCTTATCGCGATCGTTCCTTTGGCAATAAAAACAGCTTTCTTCCGAGGGGTTAATGTCAGGACGATTGAGTTTGTTCATAATGACCAGAACCCAGCTAACGATTTTATCCTGAGAAGTGGGACGGAGATAGAAGCATGCACCTCTATTTTTAAATACTTGAACACTTTCAAATCATGGGAGCTTGTAAATCTTGAAAAGCTGGATAGATTGAGCGATACGTCAAAGATATTCAATGAATTAAGTGCGAGAAACAAATTCAGATTTGGTGTCAAGGAAAATATAAAAAGTCCGTACATAACGATTGACATGTGTTGGGATGATTTTTGGAATTCTAAATCACAGCGCTTCAGAAAAGCGATTAGAAACAAAATAAACAGATCAAAAAAAATAGAAGATCTATCGATTGAAAAGATACAGGTGAGCTCAAGGGAATGTCAGGAAGTAAAAGAGATGTTCATGGTTTCGTCAAAAAGTTGGAAGCGGCAGGCGGGGTCGGATTTGCTGTCGAAACCCAAGAACTCGATGTTCTATAAATGCTTGTGCGATGTATTGGGGCCAAAGGGTTATATCCATATATGGATGTTGCGACTGAAGGGAGATCCAATTGCGTTTGAATTCCACATTGAGCATGAGGGGACAGTATATCCAATTAGAGCAGATTATGATGAATGCTATAAAGAACTGTCGCCAGGATCTATTCTTGAGTTTGAGATAATTAAAGAGACATTCAACGGCAAGAAAAGCCTTGAATATGATTCGTGTGGACATACATATAAATATTTAATGAACTGGACGGAAAATGTTAAAGATTATCATGATATCGAGATTTTCGGTGAAAGTATCAAAATGAAAACATTGCATCGTATTGAATACGATCTCATACCGACGATTAAAAAGGTGATTCGTAATAGCGCTTAACTAATAATTGGGTGTTCAAATGAATATGTTGTCGAAGGCGTTTAAGTTTTCAGGTCAAATTTTCTCTGATCTGAGACATATGGCTGTCAGAGAGATCGACTTCTATTCCTCAAAGCCGAGGACAGCCATTCTGATATTGACCTATCGATGCGACTCGCGGTGCAAGACGTGCGTTATGTGGAAGCGCGATTCGGATGCCGAGATTTCGATGGAGATCGGCTTGTCTCACTGGAAAACGATCGTCGATGAGCTCGTCGATAACGTGGGCATACGAGTGTTTGAGCTGTTTGGTGGCAATGTTTTGCTCAGAAAAGATGTTTTTATTCCACTGGCGGAACATCTTTACAACAAGGGTGCGGCGATCCATATGCCGACCAACCAGCTTGGGTTGGACGAGGAAATTGCGGAGGCCATGGTCAGGTATCTGGATACGGTCTATTTGTCGACGGATGGAGTCGGAAGGCAAAACGATGAAATTCGCGGGATCGATGGAGCGTCTTCCGTTGGCGAAGATGCCGTGGACCGTCTGCTTCGGTTGCGCAGAGACGCCGAGAGGCCGCGGGGGCGATTGCGGATCGTATGCAACTGTACCGTTTCCAGGTTCAACGCAGACCGCCTCGAGGAAATCGCCGCCTACGCTGCGCGAAAATGCTTCGATGAAGTTCATTTCGAATATGCGGGAGAGTTCGATTCCAAAGATATTGAAAATTCCAGGATAGGAGACGTGATTCCGGAGCCGCACTATGTGAGAAAAGGGGAATCCGTTCTCGCCGACAGGGATCAGGCGAGGAATATAAAAAGGAGTTTGAAGTCGATCAAGAGAAAACACAGAAACGACCCGATGAATGTCGCTACATTGAACATCGACTCCATATCGGTGAAAAATATGTATGAGGGAACCATCCCGCATGACAAATGTTATATCGAGAGGAGTGAGATATCGATCGATCCTTACGGGAATGTCGTCGCCTGTCCCTTCATTACAAATTATAAAATGGGCAACATTCTCGAATCGAGGTTTAACGATATCTGGAACGGTCACCTTCACAGAGTTTTCAGGGAGTCCCAAAACTCCGGCCGTATGCCCATGTGCCGGAGTTGCATTCTGGGAGTTCAATGGAATCACGGCCTTTTAAAGTCAATTCAGAGGATTTACCTGTCGCGCCTGATGCCGCAAATCGATCGTATTTGGACGTAGACGTGTATGAAATCGGGAAAAATGATTCAAAAGATCAAGTCAGATTATTCAAGTAGAGGGGTGGTAGGCCTCTTGAAAAAATACCTCAACGTAATGATAAGAAACGCCTACTTCAATACAACCTCGACATGGTATGAGTTGGATCTTTCCATACCGTTTCCCGACATTGAGGCCGACATCGATGTGAAATCCTCATTCGAAGACAGGGACGCCTTGTGTTCCTGGATTGAGAGGCAAAGAGACAAATTTCCTTGGATCTATGTGGAAAAAGAGATTCATTGTGCTAAGAGTTCTGATCATCCCTATCTGAGCATTCAGTGCGATGATGAAATAATCGGTTTCATTAAGATAGGAAAGGATTTTACCTATATCGGTGATTTTGACAAATATATATTTTTCGATCATAGGACATCCTTTATCTACGACACGTTCGTGTTGCCGGAATATAGAGGGAAAAATATCGCGTTGTTCGCCATTGTTTCGGCTGCAAGGTATTTGAAACAGATGGGATTCGAGAGAATTCTCTGCCACATCGAATTGTGGAATCTCCCATCCATTAAAACATTCTCCAAAGCCGGATTCGCACCGATCGGCACCATCGGTTTTTTTCGCATCCTGGGCCTGCCTTTTTTTCTGCGGGACGGATATCTCCCCTTCACCGATCTCGAAAGCCATCTGCGTCGAACCGGCGGCCCAGAGTGCTTGGGGCTCGGGAACCATCACTCATGACTATGAGGAGTCCTGTGGCGACAGAGGAGATCGGCTTGAAGGTGAAATTCTTTCGTTCCATCGATGAGCTCGTCCTTGCCGCCGATGCCTGGGACGATCTGTGGAGGCGCAGCGATGCGCCGCTGCCGAGAGGGCGCGCTCACCTGCTCGCTTTGTGGCACGAAGCTTTCGCGCAACAGAGCGAATTTCTCGCATTGGCGGTGGAGGAGGACGGTCGGTTGCTGACCGGGATACCGTTGGTGACGCAAAAGTACCGGGGGGTCTTCAACTACGGCGCCCTCGCATCGAATTCCGCCGCCACGGGGGGGGACCTTCTCCTCGATTCGTCCGGAGACACCCGCAGCGCGCTGCGCGTACTGGTTTCCGCATTGAGCCGCCTCCCTTTCGTCTTCCTCTCCTTTGAGGGGATCCCTTTCGATGAGCCGAGATGGAAAGCGCTGATCGGTGCGATGGAGGAAGAGGGGCTGGCCGTTCACCTCTCCGAGGACCATCGGATCGGCCGCATCGAGCTTCGGCAAAGCTGGGCGCAGTACGAAGCGGGGCTCTCTCGAAACCATCGGCACAACCGTCGAAAACAGGCAAGACTGCTTGAAGAGGGCGGCGGGGCGACGCTTCGGGTTCATTCGACGATCCTCGCCAACGATCTCGTCCCGTTGTTGCAGCGAGGCTTCGAGGTTGAAGATCGCAGTTGGAAAGGGGATCAGGGAAGCTCCGTACTCAAGTCGCAGGGGATGTTTGAATTTTTCTGCAGGGAGGCGGCTCGTCTCGCCGATCTGGAGATGCTCGAGCTGGTCTTTCTCGAGCACGCCGGAAAGCCGATCTCCTTTCTGTACTGCGTCAATTCCAGGGGCGTTCGCTATACGCCGAAATTCGGCTACGACGAGGCATTCAGGCAATTTGGACCGACGCATCAGCTTTTGCTGCAGTTTCTTCAATACCTTCGCGAGCGCGAAGATGCTCCGGTGCTCGATTTTCACGGGCCTTTGGTGCCGTGGATGGAGAGTTGGGCCACCACTTCGTATCCGGTAGGGCGTCTGGTCTCAACAACGTCTCATCCGGTGAGCAAAATGCTCTTCAACATGAATTACAAACTGCGACCCTATCTGGGCAGACGAAGCCAAGGAGGGGGGTGATGTTCTCGTTGAAAAGACACGATCTGGAATCGCGCAATCGCTTCGATGCCGCCGGGGGCAGATCAACGAACGGGAAGAGCCTTGTCGTCACCATCGATGTCGAGGAGGACGATTGGTCGGATTATCGTGCAGAAGGCGCCACGGTTGAAAACCTGAAGAAAATTCCGGAGCTACAGAACCTCTTCGATGAGCTCGGCGTCAAGCCGACATACCTGATCACCTATCCCGTTGCGACCGATCCATGGGGAGTGGAGCTCCTCTCAGCCTATCTCTCGGAAGGCAAATGCGAAATCGGCATGCATTGCCACCCATGGAACACCCCTCCGTTCGAGGAGCCGCTCAACAAGCGCAACTCGATGCTGTGCCATCTGCCCGAGCCGTTGCAATACCGGAAGCTGAAGACCCTTCACGAGACGATCTGCAGCAACTTGGGCGTCGTTCCGTCATCCTTCCGGGCCGGTCGATGGGGATTCAGTGAAGGGGTGGCCCGCTCGATCCGGCGCCTCGGCTACCGTATCGACACGTCGGTATCGCCCTTTGTGAACTGGAACGTTTATGGGGGCCCGGACTTTACCGATTTCAAATTCGCTCCTTATCGGTTCGAGCCGGACGATATCACCGAGGAGGTCGAGGATGGCGCCTTGCTGCAGGTTCCGGCGACGGTTGGATTTCTTCAGTCGAACTTTCAGCGGGCCAGGCGCCTGATGGCGATTTCGGAGGCCCGTCTCTCCAAAGCTCTTCATCTCAAGGGGATTCTGTGGCGTCTTGAGCTTCTGAACAAGGTGTGGCTGTCGCCGGAGCTGTCCGACAGCGGCGAAATGATCCGGCTCGGCGAGCTGATGGGTCGCAAGTCGTCCTGCCTGAATATGTCTTTCCATTCAAGCAGCTTGCTGGCCGGGCTGACGCCGTTCGTTTCCTCGAAGAGTGAAGAGAGCGCATTTTTGCTGAAGATCCGAAAATTTCTGGAGTTCGCCACCGACGCCGGGATTGAACCGATGACCCTGACACGTTTCGAATCGGTGTTCGATTCGCAAAGACGCTCGATGGAGCAGGAGGTTGGATGTTAGGGGTTGTCAGAAAGATACATTCGATTCTCGACAGACAGGAAAGAAGAGAATTCCTTTTGCTGGTTTTCGTCGTTCTCTCCGTGGGCATCATCGAGGTGGCCGGAATCGCTTCCATTATGCCTTTTATGGCCGTGGTGGCGAACCCGGAGGTCGTTGAGACCAACGCCTACCTCAACTACGCATATGAAACGTTGGGGTTCGATTCGACCAGAAGCTTTTTGGTGTTTCTTGGGTTGGTGGTTTTCTCCGTCATCCTCATCAGCAACATTTTGAAAGCCACCGTGTTGTTTCTAGAGTTGAGATTCGTTCATTTAAGGCTTTACAGCGTATCTCGAAGGCTTCTGTTCAGTTATTTGAACAAGCCGTACACGTTTTATCTGAACAACAATACGTCAGTCCTTGGAAAAAACATTCTTCAAGAGGTCTCGAAGTTTTCCCACGAGGTGCTGAGGCCATGCACCCAGATTCTTACACGGATCGTCATCATTCTCTTCATTTTGATCCTCCTGCTCATCGTCGACCCGGTTCTCGCTGTGACGATCGCCTCCATTCTGGGGGGCGCGTATCTGCTTCTTTATTACATCATCCAGCGAAACGTCATGCGCCTCGGACGGGAGCGTTTCGAAGCCAATGAGCAAAGGTCGAAAGCGGCCGCAGAGGTTTTCGGTGGGGTGAAGGATCTGAAGATCCTCAATCGAGAGAGATTCTATTTCGACAGCTTTTCGCATCAGGCCAAAAAGTGCGAGAGCAAGATGGTTTACGGCGGCATCATCGGCCAATTGCCCAGCTACGTCATGGAGGTTCTGGCCTTCGGAGGGATACTCATCATCGTCTTGTATTTTCTCATGGTGCGTCAGGATTTCGGACAGGCGCTGCCTGTGGTGGCCCTGTACGCCTTCGCGGGCTACCGAATGATGCCGGCTCTTCAGGGGACATTTTCCGCGGTGACCCTGCTGCGTTTCAACCTGCCGGTTCTCGACAAGCTCGCGGAGGATCTCGGCGGGATCACGGAGGTCCCGTCCGACTGGCAGATGGAAAAAGTCGCCCCTTTGCCCTTCCATGAGAAGATCGAGCTTTCTTCGGTGACTTTCACCTATCCGGGGTCGGAGAGTCCGACCATCCGAGACCTGAATCTGACGATCCGAAAAAATACCAGCATCGGGCTCGCGGGCGCGACCGGATCGGGGAAAACAACGGTGGTCGATATCATCCTCGGTCTCCTGGCGCCCGAACAAGGCACCCTCGCCGTGGACGGGAAGTCGGTCACCGCCGGGAAGATGCTGCGCTGGCAGCGTAACCTCGGCTATGTCCCCCAGTCGATCTTCCTTTGCGACGATTCCCTCGCCGCCAATATTGCCTTCGGCGTCGATCCGAGCCGCATCGACACGGCGGCGGTCGAGCGCGCCGCCCGAATCGCCAATCTCCACGATTTCGTGATGAACGAGCTCCCCGACGGTTATGCGACGCAGGTCGGGGAGAGAGGTGTGCGCCTGAGCGGCGGGCAGCGCCAGCGCATCGGCATCGCCCGGGCGCTGTATCACGACCCGGAGGTCCTCATCATGGATGAGGCCACCAGCGCCCTCGACACCATTACCGAAGAGGCCGTCATTCAGGCGATCCGCAATCTCGCCGGCAAGAAAACGATCATCACCATTGCGCATCGACTGACGACGCTCCGGGATTGCGATCTCGTCTTCATCATGGAAAATGGCGAGGTCATCGAGACGGGGACCTACGCCGAGCTCTCCCGATCCTCGACGCGGTTCAGAGCTCTGGCGAAAGCGGCTGAGAGCGATCGCCCCTGGGGCTTGAGAGCGTCCATGTCGTAGCCGATTCGACCGAGGAGACCATGAACATCCACGTATTCGTCGACGTCTATCCGCACCCCTTCAAGTCGTACTTCGATGTGCAGTTCGAAGAATGGCAAAAGGCGGGGCACTCGGTGGAAATCTTCTCCTTGTCAGAGATCGCCGGTTCGGTCAGTCCGGTCCCGGTGCGGGTGATCAAGACCTTCAGAACCGGACCGCTCCACGTCGGCTTCGGGATCGTCGTCGCGGCGGTGAAATCGCCACGCCGGGCGCTGAAGGTGCTCAGGAGCGAGGGGTCGATTTTCCAGAGGATGAAAGTGCTCGCCACCGACAGCCAGGTGGCCGGATCGGTTCCGGACCTCATCTTCGTCCACAATCTTGCCGCCGGATCCCGCTTCGCCTATCTGAAGCGGATTTTCCCCCGCGTTCCCTTCTCTCTCTATTATCACGGCGGGGAGATCCCCGGCGTCCCTCCGGTTCACCCAGAGAAGGCCAGGCGGGCCTTTGCGGCGCCGGATGTTGTTTTCTCCAATACGCGCTATTCGATCGAAGACGCAGTGCGTCGAGGGGCGCCGGCCGAGAAGATGAAGAAGGTGCCGGTCGGCTTCAGGCTCGACGATTACGCGCCGAGGGGCGAGCGGAAATACCTGAGGGACGGGCGGATGTACTTTATGTCGGTGGGGCGCTTCTCCCCCGAGAAGGGGTTCGACATTGCCCTCAAGGCCGTTGCGGAACTGCGCCGGCAGGGGTGTTCGCACCTTCACTACACCTTGATCGGCGACGGGCCGCAGATGCAGGCGCTCAGGTCCCTGGCGGAGGGGTTGGGGATCTCGGCGCTCGTCTCCTTCGCCGGGCAGCTGCGCAACCGTGACGTCATCTCTCGCCTGGCACAGGCGGACGTCTTGATCCTCCCGAGCATCCCTGGAAATACGTGGGAAGAGAACCAGGGGTGCGTCATGCAGGAGGCGATGCTGATGGGTGCGGCTGTGGTCGCTTCGGACACCGGCGGGGTCGGCGAGTCGATTCCGGAGCCGATGAGAGAGTACCTCTTCTCGCCGCACGACCATCTGAACCTGGCGAAAAATCTCACCCGGCTCCTGGAGGCGGGGTCGGATCAACTGCGCACCTTGGGGGCTGCGGGGCGGCAATTCGTCGAAGAAAATTACGATATCCGGCGGATCAACGAGGCGCTCATCCGGGAATCTTTCGTTGCCGCCGGCGATGCCGAGCGCCGATTCTCCGTCGCCGATCCGGTGAGAGCATGACAAGGGGCGTAGAGGATTCAAGAAACCGCACTGCCGTGCACGCGGACGCCTTGCTGCTGGTGGCGAATTGGGATTCGGCCGTCGGCTACGCATGGTGGCTCATGGAGAGCTTCTGGGTCCGGCTTGCCGAGCATTATCGCGCTAGAGCCGACGTCATCCTCGCCTATCCCGCCATCAGCACGGTGCCGCCCCACATCGCCCAAGCACCGCTGCGCGTGGTGGAGGAAGACTTCAGCGCGAAAGGCTTGCGAAATGTTCTGGCGCAATGTCGTTTTCTGCGCGACCGATCTGTACGCATCATCTATTTCTCCGACCGATCGACGTGGGATTGGCGCTACGCCTTTTACCGCCTCTGCGGTGTGCAGCGCATCATCATTCACGATCACACGCCCGGTTGCCGCCCGACCCCGAACGGCCTCAAACGCCTGTTGAAGCGGATGGCGAACAGAGCCCCCCTGATCCGGGCCGACGCCGCCATCGGGGCCACCGAGTTCGTACGACGGCGCCTGATCGAGGTGAACGGCTTTCCGCCCGCCGGATGTCATGTCGCCCCAAACGGGCTTGCCGCGGTGGAGTATCGAGGGGAGGCTGCCGATCTGAGCTCCCTCTTCGCCATCCCGCGAAACAGAAAGGTTCTCGCCATGACCGGCAGGGCGACCCGCTACAAGGGCGTCGATTTCGCACTTCGGTGCATGGCCGCGCTGCGCGAGGCATCGCGCACCGACCTGCACTTTCTCTTCATCGGAGACGGTCCGGATCTGCCTGATTTCATCGAGATGGCCGGGGCGCTCGGCGTCGACGGCTACTGCACCTTCGCAGGCAAACGAGATGACGTACCTGCCCTTCTCGCGGGGGCTTATCTGGCCATCCATCCCTCCCGCGGAGAGGTCGGCTATTCCCTCTCGATCCTCGAATACATGCGGGCCGGTCTCCCCGTCATCGTCCCCGACAATCCCTCGGTCTGCGGGGCGACGGTGCATAACGTCAGCGGCATCGTCTTTCCCGAAGGGGACGTCGATGCCGCCTCGCGTGCCGTCGAGCGGCTCCTCGACGATCGGGAGCTTCATGCGGCGATGTGCTCCACGGCCAAGGAGATGGCGCGCGGCTACAGTCTGAAGACGACGTACGCGGCGTTGCTCGGTGCTTTCGACGCGATCCTCTCCGATAAGGCGAAGATCGCGCAGGAGACGGCATGAAGGGCGCGATCAAGGAACGATTGGCTCTCGCTTTCGAGCGGGGAGGCGTCTTCGCGATCCTTCGGCGTCTGAACCGGGCCGAGGCCTTCGTCCTGACCTATCACAGAGTGCTGAACGATCGCCGAAAGGAGGCGCTCTTCGTGCAGCCCGGCATGTACGTTTCGGTGGAAAACTTCCGGCGCCAGCTCCTCGCGCTCAAAGAGCGGTTCGACATCGTGCCTCTCGGCGAGTTGGTCGATCGGATCGGTGCCGGAAAGAGCGTCGGAGGGTGCTGCGCCATCACCTTCGACGACGGCTGGCGCGACAACTTCACGTGCGCCTTTCCCGTCCTCGACGAGCTTCAGGTGCCGGCCACCGTTTTTCTCGCCACGGGGTTTGTCGGCACCCGGAGGCTTTTCTGGCCCGAGGAGCTTTCCTTCTATCTGAGTCGGCTCGCCGTTCGTGAGTCGGCGAAGAGCAGTGCGGCAGTGAGCCGATTTCTGGAGGAAGTCGGCGACGGCGGAGGCGACGAAGGGGCGTTTCTCGATCGCGCCATCGCCGTAATGAAAGGGCGCCCTGTGCCGGAGCGTGAGAACATCCTCGCCCACGTGCGCTCCGTCTCTTCCGTACACCCGACGGGTCGGGCGTTGATGAGCTGGGAGGAGGCCGCACGGATGCAGGCCGGGGGGTTGATCCGCTTCGAGTCGCACACCTCGCGCCACGAGATGCTCGACAAACTGCCCTTGCCGCAGGCCGAGGAGGAAATCGTTCGATCGCGCCTCGAGATGGAGCGGCACCTCGGTGTGCGTCCGAGACTCTTCGCCTACCCCAACGGCAACGTCAGCCGCGGGGTCCAGGCTCTCCTCCACAAAAACGGATTCAAGGGCGCGGTGACGACCCGAAGAGGATGGATCGGTCCCCGGGTTCCGCTCTTCGAGATCCCCCGGATCGGCGTGCACGAGGACGTCAGCCGGAGCGAGCCGCTTTTTTGGGGGCGTATTCTTCTGAAAAGGTTCTAGGAGCCATGAACGTTCTGGTGACCGATGGAGACAACCGCTCCGCTTTGGCGGTGACCCGCTCGCTGGGGCGAAGGGGGTGCCGCGTCATCGTTTCGGCAGCGGCGATGCCCAATCTTTCATCGAGCTCTTCCTTCTGTCGCGGCGGGGTTTGCGTCCCCGATCCCATGAGCGGCGGAGACGACTATGCCTCGGCCATCGCAGAGGTCGCCGCCAGAGAGGCGATCGACGTCATCTTCCCCCTGACCGAGCAATCGATATATCTGCTCAACGACGCCCGGGACCGATTCCCCCCGGGGACGCTCCTCGCCTGTCCGCCTGCGGCGAAGATGCGCGCCATCTCCGACAAATCGATTTTGTTCCGACTGGCGGAGAGTCTCGGGGTGTCGATCCCCCGGACCCTCCATCTGCGCGGCCCCGATGACCTTTCTCGGGTGATGGGGGAGATCGACGGGTATCCGGTGGTGGTCAAGCCCGCCTTGTCGAAAATTCCGGTTCCCGAGGGGTTCCTGTATGCAAACGTCCGTTATGCCGGTTCGGCGGATGAGTTGGAACGCCTTTACGCCTCGAGCGAAGCGCTGCGATACCCGTCGATGATTCAGGAGAGAATCGTCGGAGCGGGAACGGGTCTTTTCACCCTCTATGACGGCAAATGCCACCTGGCGCTCTTTTCGCACAATCGCCTGCGGGAAAAGCCCCCATCGGGGGGGGTGAGCGTCGTTTCCGAAAGTGTTCCGCTCGATCGGGAGATGGTCGAGGCATCGCAGCGGCTCCTCTCGGCGGTCGGATGGAGCGGTATCGCGATGGTGGAGTTCAAACGGGACCAGCGCGACGGAAGGGCGAGGCTGATGGAGATCAACGGGCGGTTCTGGGGATCTTTGCAGTTGGCGATCGCCTGCGGCGTCGATTTCCCTGCGCTCTATCTCGATTTCCTTCTGGGAAAGAGCGTTCCGCAGCCGCCCGCCGGGTACAAGGTGGGGCACAAGCTGAAGTGGTTTCTGGGGACTCTCGACCATCTTCTGATCTGCCTGAGGCACAGCCCCGAGAAGCTCAATCTCCCACAGGGATCGCCTTCCAGAGCCCGGTGTTTCCTCGATTTCCTCAAGCTCTGGGAGAAGGACACTTCGTTTGACGTCTTCGACGTGAAGGACCCGGCTCCCTTCCTTCTGGAGGTCCGCTCCTATCTGCGGCAATTGGCGAGGTCGGCTCGATGACCATCCTGCACCTGATCGAAACGGGGGGGCCTGGAGGCGCGGAACAGATGCTCCTTCGCCTGGCCGATGAATATGCCGAAAGAGGATTCTCTCAACTGGTCTGCCTCAGGAAGGAGGGGTGGCTCTCCGGCGAGGTTCGACGGCGCAGCCTCGATCTGGAGATCATGCCGTTGGGGACTTTGCCCGATCTGCAGTGGATGCGCAAAATGCGCGCTCTCGTTCGTCGCTGCGACGTGCGCGCAATTCATGCCCACGAGTTCGCGATGAATGTTCGCTCCGGAATCCTCTCCCGGTGGCTCGACGTGCCGGCCGTCGCCACAGTGCACGGCAAAGGGTACGTCGACGCCAAAGGCAGCCGCCGCTTCGCGTATCGTGCAACGGCCCGGTGGACGAGGATGGTCGCGGTATCGGCGGACATCCGCACGTACCTGATCGATTCGGTGGGGGTCGATCCGCAAAGAACGATCGTCATCGCCAACGGAGTCGATATCGACCGCTACAGGTTCGACCCGGCGGGGCGTCGTGAAATGAGGGACAGATTCAAAATCGCAGAGGGCGACCTGCTGCTCGGGAGCATCGGAAGCTACTACCCGGTAAAAGGGCACCGCTATCTGATCGAGGCGATGAAAAAGGTCGTCGCCGCCCATCCCGGGGCGAAGCTCCTTCTGGTCGGGCAGGGATCGCTGGAAGGCGATCTGCGTCGACAGATCGCCGATGGCGCTCTGGGGCAGAACGTTCAGGTCACAGGCTACATCGAGAATACGCCTGCGCTGCTGAGCGCGTTGGACATCTTCGTCATGCCTTCTCTTTCGGAAGGATTGCCTCTGGCGCTCCTCGAGGCCGCGGTCGCAGGCCGCTGTATCGTCGCATCGCAGACCGGCGGCATTCCCGAGGTCATTGCCGACGGTCAAAGCGGCCTGCTCGTTCCGCCGGGCGATGCGAAAGCCCTGGCCGACGCCCTCATCCGACTGGCGAGCGATGCCGAATTGCGCCGTGCTCTGGCGGCCAAAGCGCAGGCGATCGTTACGCAGAGCTGGTCGATTCACCGCACCGCCGATCGGTATCTGGAGCTTCTGGCCGACGGCGGTCCGACAGAGCCGCAGCGGACCGGACAGCCGAACCTCTGAGTTTAATGCAGGACATTCTTAAACCCGTCGTACCTATTCACCTTGGGTGGGGTCGCGGCTCACATGACAAGGGTGACTGGCGCCATGGACGGCGCCAGTCAAGCGGCCATGGACGGCGAAAAGCGTCCCTTGGCATGGGAGGTGGGACCCCATGCTGAACAGTTACTACCCGTCTTTTCTCGAGGACAGGAATCATCATGCAGCATACATCCACCGGTCGTTCCGCTTCTTCCGCCGCTCTCGAAGCGGCTCCAAGCGCGAAGATCCCTCACGCTCCCGGGGCCGATGCACCGTGTCGCGGTGTCGGCAACTCGCTGAGGACGCTCTTCCATGACTTCCGAAGGGAACATCTCGCCTTTCTCGTTCTCTGCGTCTATCTCGTCTTCGAATTCAATCGGCTTCATCTCATCTATTCGGGGCTCGATGTCATTCCCTGGGGCAAAACCCTGCTCTTTGCGGGAATCGTGCTGGCCTTTACCGACGCCAGATTCAAGCTCCCGTCGCTGGCGGAGATCAGTCCGATGGCGTTTTTTTCACTCGCCGTTCTGCTGTCGATGGCCTTTGCGTATTCACCCGCCTACTCCCTCAATGCCTGGGTCGATTTTTTCGGCTGGTTCGTGGTCGTCATCCTCTTCGCCTCGGTCATCAACAGCCGAAAACGGCTGTTGCTCATCATGACGGTTTATTTCCTCAGCCACCTCAAGATGGCGCAGCACGGCTTCAGGTCCTGGGCGGGGAGCGGCTTCGGGTTTTCCAGCTGGGGGGTGACGGGATCGCCGGGATGGTTTCAGAATTCCGGGGAGTTTGCAATGCAGATGGGGGTTTTCCTCCCTCTCGTTCTGGCCTACATCGCCACATATCAGCGCGATTGGTCGATCGGCGTCCGGGTCTTTTTCTACCTGTTCGCAATGATGGCCGCCGCGTCGATCGTCGCGAGCAATTCCCGCGGAGGGGTCCTCGGTCTGGTGATCGTCGGCTTGTGGTGTCTGGCCTATTCGCGGCAGCGCATCAAGGCCTTCGCGCTGGTAACGGTCATGGCGGCGCTGGTCTACATCGTCATGCCCCCCGAATTCAAGGCGCGCTTCGAGACCGCAGGGACGGACAGAACCTCGGTTTCGCGAATGACGTACTGGGAATACGGCAAGGAAGCGGTCAGGGATAATCCGGTGACGGGGGTCGGCTACAAAAACTGGCGCCTCTGGGTCATCGACCGGCACCCCGAGCTCATCGGTTTCATTGGCGCGAGAGATCGGGTGGAGGTCATCCATAACACCTACCTCGAAGCGGCGACCGAGCTGGGGCTTCTGGGGCTGGCAGCCTACGGCGCCATTCTGGCTCAGATTTTACTTCTCAACAGGCAAACACGGAGAATCGCCCTGAAGCGAAACGACAGATTTTTGGCATCGACCGCCGCGGGCCTGAACGGCAGCCTCATCGTTTTCATGGTCCCGAGCTACTTCATGTCGGTCCTCTATTATCCGACGGTCTGGTTCCTGTTGGCGTTCACCTTGTGCGCTTCAGCCATCTGTCGCCGGGAAGGGTCGGAGGGAGCTGCGCCGAGGGAGCCGATGCCGCCCCGGAAAAAGCGATCCATACCCGGAGCGATCAGGCCATGAGTCGAAAAGCCGCTCTGCGACGGAAAGTCCGGCAACTGCATCTGGTTTTCGGACGATTCGAGAAATTGAAAGCGCTCGATCCCCGGCGGATCGAACGCCTCGTCTTCGTCTGCAAGGGGAACGTGTGCCGCAGCCCGTATGCCGAAGCTCTGGCCCGGTCGCTGGGGTGGCGCAGCGCCAGCTGCGGAATCTCGGTTTCGCGCAGCGTACCCGCGGAGCCCACGGCCATGGAAGCTGCGCAGATCAAGGGGAAGGATCTGTCGAAGCATTGGTCGCGAAGCATCGTCGAACTGACCCTTGGCCCGTCGGACTGTCTCGTCGTCATGGACCCGTCGAATCTGCCCGATGCGCGAAAGGCGGCTCGGCGCTTCGAGAGCCAGTTGACGCTGCTCGGGCTGTGGCGCGATCCGCCTCTATGCGAAATCCGCGACCCGTACGGAAAGCCGCTGGAGGAGTTCCATCGTTGCTTTGGGGAGATCGAGGAAGCGCTGCAGGGTCTGACGACCTGGATCAGGGATGGAAAATGAAGTCCGACCGCCGAAGGACAATCTACAGCAACCTGCCGAGGCTCGATGCGGTTTTAAGGGGTTCGGACGAGCTCGACCACGTTTTCATCGAAAACGGTGAAAAAGGATGGTCGCCGCGCAAGGTTTGTTCTGCGATGCGCGACGGCGACATCGTCATCTTGAACATCGACAGCTCGCGTCTGCTTTCTTTTTGCGCCCTGAAGCTCATCCTTCCCTTCAAAAAATTCAAGCTCATCTCCATCGATATCCTCTTGAGAAAACCGACAGGCGCAAAGTCGTCGGCGCTCGCCCTGGTGAAATCGATGCTCTTGACGCAGGTCGATCAGTTCTTGCTCTATTTCAAAAATACGGACGGATATCAGAAGCATTATCGGATTCCGCGGCACAAGATCTCCTACGTCCCTTTCAAGGTCAATGCGTGGGAGAGATTCGAACATCGCCGTCTGGACCCGCTCGCAGGGGATTACGTCCTGTGCGCCGGGCAGACGCTCAGGGATCTGAGGACCTTCATCGAGGCCGTCCGGTCCTGCGGTGTGCCCGCCGTGCTCCTGACGCCGGGAGACAGCGTCATGAAATCGCACGGAACGGAGCTGATCACCGAGAGGCTCCCCGAAAACCTGAAAGTGGCCACACACGATGACGGCCGCGAGGAGACGTTCCTGCGTTGGATCGCCGGTGCCGCCGCCGTCGTCATCCCCAGATTCCGCGACGATATCGCCTCCACCGGGATCAGCACCTATCTGTGCGCCATGGCCGCCTCGCGCTGCGTCATCCTCTCGAAGGGGCCGGGGGCCGAGGAGTTGCTCACCGGGGGGGAGGCCGTGCTGGTGGAGCCCGAAGACGCCGCTGCGCTGAGCAGGGCGATTCTCAAGGTATGGCACGACAGGGCCTTTCGCGAGGCGACGGCGACAAAGGGGCGACAGTACGCCGAGCTGCTTCGGGGGGAGGAGAGACTGCTGCGAGATATCGTCCGCAGTGCGCAGCAAATCGACGATTCGCCGATGGGGGCACCGAACAGGAGTCGAGATGTCTGATTACGCCATCAGCTTCATCGTGCCGGTCTTGAACGACGTGAAGCTCATCGGCAGGTGCCTCGCGCACATCCGCGGGCAGGCGCTGCCGCACGATGAAATCATCGTCGTCGACAACGGTTCCACCGACGGGACGCTAGAAGTCGTCAAACAGTTTCGAAACGTCAGGCTTCTGGACGGCACCGGGCTCAGGGTCGGGGCGCTGCGCAACCGCGGTGCCGCGACGGCCCGTAACGAGCTCCTCGCCTTCGTCGACTCCGACTGCCTGCTCTGCGAAGGGTGGCGCGGTGCGGTGGAAGAGGTTCTGAGGGACCCCGGCGTCGCCGCCACCGGTTCCAAATACGATCTGCCCGACGACCCGTGCTGGATCGAGAAGGTCTGGTTCTCGCAGAGAAGACTGCGCCGTGGGAACGTAAACTACATCAACTCGGGAAACCTGATCGTGAGGAAAGGCGCCTTCGAGATGGTGGGCGGGTTCGACGAGACGCTGGTGACCGGCGAGGATGCGGAGTTGGGGTTTCGCCTCAACAAAAACGGGCACCGGGTGTACGAAGAACCCCGGATCAGGGCCGTCCATCTGGGAAATCCGAAGACTCTGCCTCGATTCTACAGGCAGCAGGTCTGGCACGGGCTCGGAATGTTCGGAACGATGCGAATCTCACGCCTCGACAAACCCGTCGCCATGACGTTCGGTTTTCTGATGTGCACGATCGCGGCCATGGGGATGATCGTGACCGGAAGGCCTCTGAGCGCCCTATGGCTTGTTTTGGCCGTCCCCCTGACGACCTCGCTCTACCGGGTGTTTCAATTCGGCAACGCAACGTACTTTTTCCATCTCGCCTTCCTTTACCTCATCTATTTTGCCGCACGGGTGAATGCGCTCTTCAAAATCGTCCTGCCCCGTTCGGCCTGAAAAAAGACAGGCCGCCGGTGAGCCCGGCGGCCTGTCCACAACCTCCATTGTTCAATTCATCGCAGAACTATTGCGTTACGTTCTGAATCCGCACGCCTGTCGGCGCTTTCGGCGCGGACGGCTCGGTGGAGGGCTCCGAGGGCGCGGGGGCGCTTGTCGCCTGGACCTGGTGACCGTGGGTGCCGAGGTAAGAGCTGTAGGACGATGTCAGATTTCCGTTGGAATCGACGGCGTTGGCGCTCGGAAGGGCTTTGAGGTTGTCGCGGTCGTTGATGCACAGCCAGGGGGAAGAGCCGCCCCAGAAGGAGATGAAGTCCCTTGTCTGGTACATGCTGCCGTTATTGGAGTTGGGGTTGATGATGACGTTGTTGTAGAGATTGAACGGCCCGAAGTTCCCGCAGTTGCTGCTGTCGAGAAAGTTGAACGCGATGTCGCCGATGACGGTGTTCCGATAGAAATGCATCG
>JBJHBH010000060.1:0-21646 GCA_050485365.1 Desulfuromonadales bacterium
GGTTCCCTCCGCGAAGCAGACGTTTGTCGGGCGGAAAAAAACTCGCTTCGCTCAGACAGTTTTTCCGCCTTTATCGCCAAACGTCCACTTCGCTCCGGCTGCGTCAGATGGGAGGGAGGCAGGAAAATCCGGGTTTCGGGCTTCGGGTTTTAACCCCCAAATAGCCAATGCACTACCGGCGTGGCCTGCACCGCCGTCGACGGCCCTCTTGAATGCCGGCACCAGGGGAGTTGCCACGAAGCGCAGTCGCTCGTACAGCTCAACCATTTCGCAGTCGCAGAAAACCGCGCGACAGTCATGCCCTCCGCAGGAGAAAAACGCGTTATGCTTACTTTTGCGCGGTCAAAAGTAAGGCGGGGATCGGGGCGCAGCGCCCGCGGTTTTAACCTCCTCTCCCGAACCGCCCCAACAAATACTCCCGACGAAAATCGAAGATCCGTCGAAGTTGCCGCCCGACCAGAGGCGCACCGATGCGCCCCAGGGGGCCGAAGGGGAGGGCGTAGTGGACGATGTCGCGCATCTGCGTCCCCCCCTGCGATGCGGCAAAGTGGTGCTGGTGGTGCCAGAAGGCGTACGGACCGAAGCGCTGTTCGTCGATGAAGAGATGCGGCTCGTCGACGTGGGTGATCTCCGTCACCCAGTCGGCCTGCCAGAGGGGGAAGGGCTTGATGCGATAGGTCACGATCATCCCCGGATGCATCCGCTGCGGCACCTCGGAGGTGATGCGGAAGGCGAGGGAAGGGGGGGTGATGAGGGGGAGGTTTCGCGGGTCGCAGAAGAACTCCCACGCCTCGGCAAGGGGGAGCGGGAGGAACTGACTGCGTTCGAAGCGATGGATCCTCACCTGCGCGGCCCGGGCTTGCCGTCCTCCCTTGGCAGGACCGGCAGGGCGAAGATGTCTTCCTCGGGCGGGGGGATCTCGTCCCCTTCATCCGACTCCAGCATGGCGTCGACCACGGCCTCTTCCGGGTAGCGAGCGCCGTCTTCGGCGCCCGTCGCTCGTTTCTGCGGGCTCTCTCGATCCGGTCTGTCTTTCATCGGGTGCTCCTTCGTGACGATTGTGCTCTTCATGATAAGAGCATACCATTTTTTGCTTCTGTGCATCGGCACCTTGACTGATGGTCATACGTTTGTTTTAATCGATCGTCTGAGGACAGGAGAGGACGATGATTCAAAGCAACACCAAGGAGCGGATTCTCGACGCCGCCGAGCATCTCTTTGCGGCGGAGGGGTTTCACAGCACCTCGTTGAGACGGCTCACCTCCGCCGCCGACGTCAATCTGGCGGCCGTCAACTATCACTTCGGCTCGAAGGAGGCGCTCCTCGAAGCGGTCTTCGAGCGGCGCCTGGTGCCGCTGAACCGGGAGCGCAGAGAGAGGCTCGACGAGGTCATCGAGACGGCCCGACGCCAAAAGACGCTCCCGCGCCCCGCCGACGTGCTGCGCTCCTTCATCGAGCCGACCCTCCATTTTCGCGAAAGCGGCGCGGGGGCCGAGTCCTTCATCCTTCTGGTCGGGCGGGCGCTGGCCGAGCCCGACGACACCATCCGGAAAATCTTCATGCGGCACATGGAGCCTCTGTTTCTCCAGTTGTACAGGACGCTCTGCGAGGCCCTCCCCGACTTCTCGCCGAATCTCGTCTTCTGGCGCCTGCACTTCACCCTCGGGGCGATGAGCCACACCATGTGCATGAACGGGCGCTTCAAGATCGTTCCGCCGGGGGTGGAGCCCCCCTCGGACGCCGCGTCGCTGACGCAGATCCTTCTGGACTATCTCGTCGCCGGAATGGAGAGCCCATGCGCCTGAGTCTCCTCGTCGCCCCGGCCCTTCTTCTTGTTTTCGTCGCCGGGTGCGCCGTTCACCGCCCCCAGCCTACCCCCCTCCCCGTGGAGCCCCCTGCGGCCTTCGCCGAACCGACCCTCTTGCTGGAGCCCTTCACGGGGCGCTGGTGGGAGAGCTTCGGCGATGTGCGCCTGAACGCCGTCATGGAGGAGGCCCTCGCCGCCAATCTCGATCTGGAGCAGGCCCATGCGCGCCTCGCCCAGACCGAGGCGCTTCTGCGCACCGCGGCGGCCGCCGAGCGCCCGGCCCTCACGGTGGAGGGCGCCGCAGGCAGAGGGCGGCAGAGCGCCCCCGTCGGCGCGCCGTTCGCCCCGGCGACGGCGGACACCTACCGTCTCTCGGCGGTCGCCTCCTACGAGATCGATCTGTGGCGAAGGCTCTCAAGCCGCACCGAGGCCGCGCACCTCGACGCCCTGGCGGCGCGGCAGGAGGTGAAGGCCCTCACCCTTGCCGTCACGGCGCGGGTGGCCGACCTGTACTACCTGGCGGCGGAGCAGCGCGCGCAGATCGCCCTGTCGGAGCGCACCATCGCCGCCTTCGCCGACACCCTGGAGCGGGTGGAACTGCGCTACCGCGAGGGGCTCGTTCCCCCTCTCGATGTCTACCAGTCGAGGCAGAACCTCGCGACGGCGCAGGCCCGCCGCCCGCAGTTCGAGAACGCCCTGGCCGTGGCCGAAAACGCTCTGGCCGTCCTTCTCGGGCGCTACCCTCGCTCGCCCGAGGATGACGCGCCGGAGACGCTCCCGACGATTCATCCCTTCGCCGCCGGGGTGCCGGGGGAGCTTCTCGCTCGGCGCCCCGACATCGAGGCGGCCCTCTATCGCCTTCAAGCGAGCGATGCGCGCATCGGCGCCGCCATCGCCGAGCGCTTCCCCGCGCTGCGTCTCACCGGCAGCTACGGCGCCTCGGGGACCGAGCTCGGCGATCTCCTCTCATCAGGGGCGATCTTCTGGAACCTGCTGCTGGGGATCGCCCAACCGGTCCTCGACGGCGGCCGGCGCGAGGCGGAAGTTGAGCGCACCCGAGCGGTCTTCCGCGAGGATCTCGCCCGCTACCACCAGAGCGTCCTCGTCGCCTTTCGCGAGGTGGAGGACGCCCTGGCCGCCAACCGCACCAGCGAAGAGCGCCTGCGGCACCTCGAGACGCGGCAGGAGGCGAGCGCCGCCGCCCTGCGAATCGCCCTCGACCGCTACCTGCAGGGGCTCTCGGACTATCTCCCCGTCCTGACCGCCCAGGGGCTGCACTTCGACGCCCAGAGCCAACTCCTGGCGGCGCGGCGTCAGCTCGTCGCCGAGCGCATCACCCTGGCGCGTGCGCTGGGGGGAGAGTGGATGGACGAGGCGATGGAGAAGCGAAGATGAGGTTTGGTCCCATACGACCTATGGATCCCATGGGACCTATAGAAACACTTTAAGGAAATCACCATGTCCGTCAAATCGAAGATCGTCCGCATCGTCCTTCCGCTCCTCATCCTCGCCGCAGGGATCGTGGCGGCCAAGACCCTCATCGCCAACCGCCCCGAGCCCCAGCGCACGGTGCGGGAGAACCCCGGCGCTCTGGTCGAGACGCTGACGGTGGAGCGCGGCGAGCGGCAGGTGCGGGTCTACGGCACCGGGACGGTGCAGGCGCGCAATCAGGTGGAGATCATCCCCCAGGTCGGAGGGCGGGTGACGGAGGTGTCGCCGAACCTGGTGGCGGGGGGCTTCTTCGCCGAGGGGGAACTGCTTTTCCGCATCGAGGAGGCCGACTACCGCCTCGCCCTCGACCGCGCCCGTGCCGCCCTCGCAAAAGCCGAGTTCGACCTGGCCACCGTCGAGGGGCAGGCCCGCGTCGCCCGGCAGGAGTGGGGGCGCCTCGACCTCTCGGGGGGCGCCGAAGCCCCCAACCCCCTCGTTCTTTTCGAGCCGCAGCTCAAAAACGCCGAGGCCGCTCTGCTGTCGGCCCGGGCGTCGCTGCGCCAGGCCGAGCTCGACCTGGAGCGCACGGCGGTGCGCGCCCCCTTCGACGCCGTCGTCCTCTCCAGAAACGTCGATCTCGGGCAGATCGTGCGCACGGGCGCCACGGCGGCGGTCCTGGCCGGCTCGCAGCAGGCGGAGATCGTCGTCCCGCTTCCGCTGCATGAGCTCGGCTGGCTGCAGATCCCCCGCGGCGCCGGAGGCACAGGTTCCGAGGCGACGGTACAGCTCGCCACCGGCGGGCGAACCTTCTTTTGGACGGGGCGCATCGTGCGCTCCCTCGGAGAGGTCGATCAGCTTGGGCGCATGGCCCGCGTCGTCGTCGCCGTCGAAGATCCCTACGGCCTGAAAAGGGCAGAGGATCGCCCCGAGCTCGCCGTCGGCACCTTCGTCCAGGTCATCCTGCACGGCCGCACCCTGCCCGACGCGGCGGTCCTTCCGGCCGGCGCCCTGCGCGACGACGGGACGGTCTGGGTCATGAACGACGAGCGCCTCGTCGTGCGCAGCGTCGAGGTGGTGCGCCGCACCCGCGACGAGGTGGTCATCGGCGAAGGGATCACCTCGGGAGATAAAGTCGTCCTCACCCCCGTCGCCGGAGCCGCCGAGGGGATGAGGCTTCGCTCGCGCACCGAAGCCGCCGCGACGGAGCAGTGAGATGAGCGGTCCCATCGCCTGGATGGCAAAAAACCACGTCGCCGCCAACCTCCTCATGCTCGTCTTCGTCGTGGGCGGCTTCGTCCTCGGCCCCAAGGTCAAGCAGGAGGTCTTCCCCGAGGTCACCCTCGACTGGATCTCCGTCACCGTCGCCTATCCCGGCGCCGGCCCCGAGGAGGTCGAGGACGGCATCCTGCTCAAGATCGAGGAGAACATCTCCGGGATCGACGGGATCAAGCAGATCAAGTCGACGGCCGCCGAGGGGGTGGGGCGGGTGCTGGTCGAGATCCGCGAGGGGGCCGACCCCGACGCGGTGCTGCAGGACGTCAAGAGCGAGGTCGACCGCATCACCACCTTCCCCCTCGACGCCGAGGAGCCGCAGATCACCAAGCTCCTCACCCGGCGCGAGGTCATCTCCGTCGTCGTCTACGGCGACGTCTCCGAGCGCAGCCTGCGCGAATGGGCCGAAGTCGTGCGCGACGAGCTCCTCGCCTACGAGCAGATCACCCAGGTCGACCTCGGCGGGGTGCGCCCCTACGAGATCTCCATCGAGATCGCCGAGGAGAACCTTCGCCGCTACAATCTGACCCTCGATCAGGTGGCGCAGAAGGTGCGCCGCGCCTCCCTCGACCTGCCCGGCGGGACGATCCGCACCGAAGGGGGGGAGATCCTGCTGCGCACCAAAGAGCGGCGCTACATCGGCCCGGAGTACGCCGACATCGTCGTCCTCACCCGGCCTGACGGCACCCTGGTACGCCTCGGCGACATCGCCGCGGTGCGCGACACCTTCCAGGAGACCGACACGTCGGCCACCTTCGACGGCAAGCCGGCGGCGATGGTGAAGATCTTCCGGGTCGGCGAGCAGAAGCCGACGCAGATCTCGCGCATCGTCCACGATTATGTGGAGCGAAAGAGCGAGCTGCTGCCGCCGACGGTGCGGATCGCCACCTGGAACGACACCAGCGAGCTCTTCGAGAGCCGCAGAAATCTGCTGCTGAAGAACGCCGCCATCGGCCTGGTGCTCATCTTCATCGTCCTGGGGCTCTTTCTCGAGATCCGCCTCGCCCTGTGGGTTATGCTCGGCATCCCCGTCTCCTTCCTCGGGACCCTCTTCCTGATGCCCGCGCTGGGGGTGTCGATCAACATGATCTCCCTCTTCGCCTACATCCTTGCCCTGGGGATCGTCGTGGACGACTCCATCGTCGTCGGCGAAAACATCTACGAGCAGCGCCAGCTCGGAAAACCGTACCTCGCCGCGGCCGTCGACGGTACCCGCGAGGTCGGCATCCCCGTCGTCTTCTCCGTCCTCACCACCATCGCCGCATTCACCCCCCTTATCTTCGTGAGCGGAACGATGGGGAAGTTCATCCAGGCGATCCCGCTGGTCGTCATCTCCATCCTCTTCGTCTCGCTCATCAAGTGCCTCTTCATCCTCCCGGCCCACCTCTCCCTCGGCAGGCCGCGTCCCGCCACGGGCGGAGTCCTCCTGGCAATGGAGCGGGTGCGCCTCGCCTTCGGCGGGGGGCTGCAGCGCTTCGTCGCCGGCCCCTATCGGCGCGCTCTGCGCCTGTGCGTGGAGTGGCGCTACGTGACGCTGGCGACGGCGGTGGCGGTGCTGATTCTTTCGGTGGGGATCGTCGGCGGCGGGATCGTGAAATTCACCTTCATGCCCGAGGTCGACGGCGACGTGATCACCGCCTCGGTGCAGATGCCGCCGGGGACCCCGGTGACCGAGACCGACCGTGTCCGAAGGTTCGTCGAGGAGAAGGGGATGGAGACGGTCGCCGAGATCGATGCGCGCAGACCGGGGGAGCAGAGCGTCCTTCGTCACCTGTATGCCGTCGTCGGGGGGACGATCGCCGAAGGGGGGCCCGCGGGGGCGGGGGCGTCGAGCGGCGCGCACCTGGCCGATCTCGCCCTCTTTCTCACCCGAAGCGAGGAGCGCGACGTGCGGGCCTCCGAGATCACGGCGCTGTGGCGGCAGAAGGTGGGGGAGGTCCCCGGCGTCGAGTCCCTCGTCTTCAAGTCGAACCTGGTGCGCATGGGGGCGAACATCGACGTGCAGCTCGCCCACGACGACTTCGCCGTCCTCACCGCGGCGGCCGCGCGCATCAAGGAGGAGCTTGCGGCCTATCCCGGCGTCGGCGACATCGAGGACAGCTACGCGCAAGGCAAGCGCGAGCTCCTGATCCGCCTGAAGCCCGAGGCGCGCACCCTCGGCATCACCGAGGACGATCTCGGACGCCAGATCCGCAGCGCCTTCTTCGGCGCCGAGGCGCTGCGCCTGCAGCGCGGCCGCAACGAAGTCCGCGTCATGGTGCGCTACCCCGAGGCCGAGCGCACGAGCCTGTGGGACTTCGAGGCGATGCGCATCCGCACCCCGCAGGGGGGGGAGATCCCCCTGGCGCAGGCCGCATGGGTCGAGGAGGGGCGCGGTTACTCGGTCATCCAGCGCACCGACCGCAAGCGCGTCGTCAACGTCACCGCCACCGTCGACAGCCGCGAGGCGAACGCCGGGGAGATCCTCGCAGACCTGCAGCGCGGCTCTCTGGCCGAGCTCGTCCGCGACTATCCGGGGCTCGCCTTCGACCTCGAGGGGGAGGAGCGCGAGCGGCGCGAGTCCCTCGGCAGCATGCGAAGCGGCTTCACCCTCGCCCTCTTCGCCATCTTCGCCCTGCTGGCGATCCCGTTTCGCTCCTACACCCAGCCTCTCATCATCATGGCGGTCATCCCCTTCGGCATCGTCGGGGCGATCCTGGGTCACCTCATCATGGGGTTCAATCTCTCGATGCTGAGCCTCTTCGGCATCGTGGCGCTCACCGGCGTCGTCGTCAACAACTCGCTTCTGCTCATCGACCGTATCAATACCAACCGGCGTGAGGCCGGCGTGGCCCTGGAGCGCGCCGTGAGCGCCGCCGCCGAGCGCCGCTTCCGCCCGATCCTGCTCACCTCGCTCACCACCTTCATCGGCCTGGCGCCGATGATCCTCGAGACGAGCGTGCAGGCGCAGTTCCTCATCCCCATGGCGATCTCGCTCGCCTTCGGCATCCTCTTCGCCACCGTCATCACCCTCATCCTCATCCCCTGCCTCTACATGATGCTCGAAGACATCCGCGCCCTCTTCGGCCTGCGGCCGGGCCACGCGGATCGTGCGGCGCAGATGGAGGGGACGGTGAGGAGCGGCGAAGGGGGAGAGATTTCTTGAACTTCATCTGCCAAAGGGGCCTATTCGGGTGATCGAATCACGGCTCGACGACCTCCTCCTCCCTTACACCATTGACCTCTCGCGCTTGCACACCATCAAGAACCCCGATCTCCTCGATCACATCGGGCGGGTCGGGGTTGTCTTTTACAGGAAGAGCCCACCTATTCACAAGGGGTCGATTTGACATTTGACACGGCGGATTAAAAACGGATATTTTCATGCAATCTTGATGGATTGACCCTAAGGAGGAATTTGCAATGAATCTCGTCAAAAGAGCCTTGGCCGCGCTGGCCTTCAGCTTGTTCTTGTCCGCCCCGGCAATCGCCTTTGATCAGCCGGCGGTCAACCTCGGCTTCACCAGTTTTCTCGACGGCGGGCCGCCGGCCGGTCCCGGATTCTACTTCAGCCAGTATCTTCAGTACTACACCGCCGACAAACTGGCCGACAACGACGGAAACCACCTCGTCCCCGGCGCCGATGTCGATGTGTGGGTCTCTCTTTCCCAGTTCATCTACCAGTCCGACACCCCGGTGCTCCTGGGCGGCAAATGGGGGATGAACGTCATCGTCCCGGTGGTCTCCTTCGACACCAACCTTCCCGATAACGGAACGGGCCTCGGCGACATCGTGGTTGGTCCCTTTCTGCAGTGGGATCCCGTCATGGGGAAGAACGGCCCCGTCTTCATGCACCGCATCGAGCTGCAGACGATCCTTCCCACCGGAAAATACGATCGTGACAAGATGCTGAACCCCGGCAGCAACTTCGTCTCCTTCAATCCCTACTGGGCCGCCACCGTCTTTCTCGCGCCGAGGCTGACCACGTCATGGCGCCTGCATTACCTGTGGAACGACAAGAACGACAAGCCCGGCGGCGGACTCGATTCGACCCGCGCGGGGCAGGCGGTGCACGGTAACTTCGCCGCCGCGTACGAGGTGATCCCCAATATGCTGCGCCTGGGGGTGAACGGCTATTATCTGCGGCAGGTGAGCGATTCGGAGGTCAACGGGACAAAGGTCCCGGGGCGCGAGCGCGTCTTTGCCGTCGGCCCCGGCGCCCTGCTGCATCTCTCCAGAGACAGCCACCTCTTTTTCAACGCCTATTTCGAGTCGCAGGCCCGGCTGCGCCCCGAAGGGGATCGCTTCGTTGTGCGATTCGTGCATCATTTCTAGCGCCCCTTCGCAACATCTCGACTTGAAACCGGCGCCGCCGGACCGCCGCAGCGCGGTTCGGCGGCTTTTTCGTCTCGAGGTTGCGGGCAAGGGGGTTCAGAACCACTTCTTGCGTTTGAAGGCGATGAGCATCCCCACAGCCAGGGCGATCATGATCGTCCAGATGGCGGGGTAGGCCCACTTCCATTCGAGCTCGGGCATGTAGTGGAAGTTCATCCCGTAGACGCCGGCGATGAAGGTGAGGGGGATGAAGATGGTGGCGATGATGGTGAGGACCTTCATCACCTCGTTGAGGCGGGTGCTGAGGCTTGAGAGATAGAGGTCGAGGAACCCTGCGATGATGTCGCGATAGCTCTCCAGTGTGTCGATCACCTGGATGATGTGGTCGTACACGTCGCGCAGGTACAGGCGGGTCCCTTCGCGCACCAGGGTGGGCTCCTGGCGCTGGAGGGCGGAGACGACCTCGCGCAGGGGCCAGATCGATCTGCGCAGCGCGATCATCTCGCGTTTGAAGCGGTGGATCTTCTCCAGAGTGGACGGCGAGGGGCGCAGCAGCAGCTCGTCCTCCAGCGCCTCGATGCGGTCGCCGAGCTCTTCGAGGACGCTGTAGTAGTTGTCGACGATCGAGTCGATGAGGGCGTAGGCCAGGTAGTCGGCCCCCAGCTTGCGGATGCGCCCCTTTGCAGTGCGAAGCCGCTCGCGCACGCTGTCGAAGACGTCCCCTTCGGCCTCCTGGAACGACACGACGAAGCCGTGCCCCAGGACGAGGCTGACCTGCTCGCTGTGGATCTCGCCGCCCGGATCGGCGTGGATCATCTTCAGCACCAGAAAGAGGCAGTCGTCGTATTCTTCGAGTTTGGGGCGGTGCTGCGTGTTGAGGATGTCCTCCTGGGCGAGGGAGTGGATGTCGAAGCATCGGCCGACCTCTTCGATGATCCGCGTGTCGTGGATGCCGTCGATGTTGAGCCAGGTGACGGAGGGGCGCTTACGATACTCGCGGCAGGCGGGGATCTCCTGCACCTCGCGCTCGTCGAGGCGCTCTGCGTCGTAGTCGATAAGCCGAATGCGCGTACGCTCCGCCTTTCGCTCACCGACGTGGATCAGCGTTCCGGGGGGCGCTCCGAGCTTGGCCCGGGGGCGGCGGATCTTCTTTTTCGTTCGCATGCATGCACCTCCGGCGGTTCGTTCGAGGGAGTCGGGGCAGGCTTGTCGTCCGGATAAATTACTGCGAGCTTCGGCGTAAGTAAATTGCTTTCGCTCCACTCCCCCATCCACCGCTCCAGATCCCGCGCCGATTGAGGGCGGCCGAAGTGGTAGCCCTGCCCCATCTCGCACTCCATCTGCCGCTGCGTGCTTCGCAGCGCCGGCGGGATGAGCGGAATCGTCACTGGGGAGATCCTCCCTTAATGATGAATCCTGGATTAAATCATCTCAGGGGATCGCCTGAATGCAAGTTGCGCCCGGATTCGAAAGCCCCGTCCATGCATCCTTCTGGAGGTGAAGCGAACCGAATTCTTGCGCTAAACTTGAAAGATGGACGACACGATCACCCTCTTTCTCGGCGGCGACGTGATGACGGGGCGGGGGATCGACCAGATCCTGCCGCACCCGTGCGATCCCGATCTGCACGAGCCGTACGTCAAGCTCGCCACGGCGTACCGCGAGCTCGCCGAGGAGGTGAACGGCCCGATTCCGCACCCCGTCCCCGTCGACTATATCTGGGGCGATGCCCTCGAGGAGCTGGATCGCAGCGCCCCCGACCTGCGGATCGTGAACCTGGAGACGGCGATCACCCGCAGTGACGATTGGTGGCCGGACAAGGCGATCCACTACCGCATGAGCCCCGAGAACGCGCGGTGCCTGCGGGCGGCGTGCATCGACGCCTGCGCCCTGGCCAACAACCACGTCCTCGACTGGGGGCAGGCGGGGCTGGCGCAGACCCTGCGGACCCTTGGAGCGCTCGGGATCGCGGCGGCCGGGGCGGGGAGCGATCTCGCCGAGGCGCAGGCGCCGGCCGTTCTGAGCGTGCCGGGCAAGGGGAGGGTTCTGCTCTTCTCCTTCGGCTGCGTATCGAGCGGCATCCCCCGGGCGTGGGGAGCGGCGCCGGGCCGCCCCGGGGTGCATCTTCTCGCCGACCTCTCGCCCGCCGCCGTCGAAGCCGTCGCAAGTCTGGTGCGGGCCTTCAGGAAGGAGGGGGATCTCGCCGTCGCCTCCGTCCACTGGGGGGGGAACTGGGGGTATCCGATCCCGCCCGCCCAGCGCGCCTTCGCCCGCGCCCTCATCGACGATGGGGGGATCGACCTGGTGCACGGCCACTCTTCCCACCACGCCAAAGGGATCGAGGTCCACCGGGGGAAGCTCATCCTTTACGGCTGTGGCGATCTTTTGACGGACTACGAGGGGATCTCGGGATTCGAGGCGTTCCGGGGCGATCTGGGAGTGATGTACTTTGCGCGCCTCATGCGCCCGGAGGGGAAGCTGGTGTCCCTTCGGATGATCCCCGCCGCGATGCGCCGATTTCGCCTCGTGCGGGCCTCGAACCGGGAAAAGGAGTGGCTTCTCGGCGTGCTGAACCGGGAAGGGAAGACGCTGGGGAGCCGCGTCGAGGCGCGGTGCGACGGGACCCTTGAGCTGGCGGCGAACGGATGGCGCCCTTGGCACGCAACGTGAAGTCAATAGGTGGCGTATACAGGCGATACGCAGCGGTCCATCATCTTTTCGTCGGGGATTTTCGTGTGATTACCGATTCTTGCCAGTTCAGCGCGCGGTGCCGGATCTATCAGCTCTACAGCCAAATGAATGACCCCTTCGTTCGGCAGTGCTGTCAGAGTTCGGACAATCGGGACTGTCCCATTTACCGCTATCATCGCGGCAGCGACGGGGCGGGGCCTCGCCTCGAGGCTCTGGGCGAATGAGCGGTGCGCCGCGCTCGCGCGAGCGACTCACGCTTCTTCGAGCAGGCGGCGGCGTTTGCGGCGCAGGTACCAGAATTCCCAGAACTCGCTGGAGATGAGCAGGAAGATGGCCAGCGCGATCCCCGGTACGGTGGGGGCGACGAGGAGGACCACTCCCCAGCAGCCCAGAAGATAGGCGAGCTTGAAGACGGTCGACCAGCCGAGCAGCCCCGTGAGGTGCTCGCCGGTGAAGCATCCGCGCAGCAGATTGGCGGCGCCGTAAAGGAAGGGGAAGACGGCGCAGGAGGCGAGGGGGAGGGCGATGTAGCGGCGCATCTCGGCATCGAGCCCCATGACGCCCCCCAGCACCGCGTCGTTGAGGGGATAGGCGATGACGACCATCAGCACCGCCATGCCGGCGGCGACCCGGCGAAAGAAGCTCACCAGCACCGCGTAGTCGTCGCGATTTCGCACCAGGGTGAGATAGGCCTGCTGCAGGTTGCGCATCGGCCCGGCGAGCAAAAAGAGAAAGCCGCGCACCACGCCGAAGGCGGCCAGGGCGAGGGTTCCGTCGGGAAGCCGGCTGATGATGGCGTTGATGACGAGCGGAATGCTCTGCTGCAGGCACGACGAGAAGGCCAGCGGCCAGGCGAATCGAATGATCTCCCACGCCCCCTTCTCCCCTTCCGAGGCGCGCGGTACGGTGCAGCGGCTGGCGAACCACGCCATCAGGAGCGTCTCGGTCGCCACGCACCCCAGCAGGGCGAAGGCCCCCAGGGCCGGGCCGGTATACCAGTTGACCCCCAGCGCCAAGAAGGCGAAGAGGGCGGCGATGCGTACCCCCGTGGCGAAGGAGACGAGGGCGGTGCGCCGCTCGCGCATCACCAGCCCCTGAAAGAGGCCGCGAAAGCCGGTGAAGAAGGGGAGAAAGACGAGAATGCCGAGGACCTCGCGCGCCCCATCGGCCACCTCCCCCGTGACCCCCAGAACCCCTTCGACGATGAAATCGCCGACCACAGTGAAGGCCACCAGGGCGAGCGCCGCCGAGACGCCGGCGGCCACCAGCACGACGAAGACGACGGTCCCCCACAGAGAGCGGCGCCCCCGCACCATGGCGATGGTGATGGTGTGGTTCTGGTAGGAGGGGGAGGCGAGAAAAAGGTGCAGCACCATCGCCACCGAAAAGGCGGCCAGGGCGGTGACGAACTCCTCCTGCCGCGCCAGGGCGGCGTTTATGATGGAGTGCGAGACGCTCATCAGCTGCACGTTGAGCAGCAGCGGAAAGAAGAAGAGGGAGATCTCTTTCTGGGTCAGTACAGGGGGGGCAGTCACCGTCGCTCCAGCAATCCATCGGGGAAAAACATCCCATCATAGAGGATTGTCCGCGCGCAGGGAAGGGGCGGGCGATCGGGGCGTCGGAAAAAATCAGGCGGCGAGAGGATCGATGGCGGCGTATCTGATCGGACATATCACGGTGAAGGAGCCGGAGCTGTGGCGCAGGTACGTCGAAGGGGTCGCCGCTTCGCTTCGCCCCTACGCGGCGCGGATCGTCTTTCGCGGCCGGCGCGTCGCGGTCCTTGCCGGCGAGCACGCGCACGAGCAGACTGTCGTCATCGAATTCGCCGACCACCTTACCCTTCAGCGTTGGTTCGCCTCGGCCGACTACCAGGCGCTGATCGCCCTTCGCGACCGCGCCGCCGACGTGACGATCATCTCCTACGAGGGGTGAGGCGGGCTCTCGTCCCCCTCGCGTCCCAGCGGCAGGGTGAAGGTCACGGTCGTCCCCTTCCCCCGCGCGCTCTTCACCTTGATCTCTCCACCGTGGGCCTCGACGATGCTTTTTACGATCGTCATTCCGAGCCCCGTCCCGGAAACGGCCGAATCGGTCGTGTCGGCCCGGAAGAACTTCTCGAAGATCCGGCCCGCCTCCTGCGCGCTCATCCCGATCCCCTCGTCCTTCACCGCGATTTTGTACGCGCCGTCCGTCCTTTCCCCCGAAACCCGGATCGTTCCACCGTGCGGCGAATATTTCACCGCATTGCTGAGCAGATTCTCCATCACCTGACCGACCTTCGCCCGGTCGGCGTCGACGAGGGCGTCGGCACGCCGCAGCTTCAATTCGATGACGTGCTTCGATGTCATCTTCTGATAGTGCCGCACCACCGGGGCGATCAGCGTTTCAACCGGCAGCACGGAGCGGTGCAGCTCGACCGCCCGGCCTGCCTCGATGCGGCTGACATCGAGCAGATCGTCGATGAGCTCGGAGAGGGCGTCGGCCTTCTCGTGGATGATGGCGAGGAACTCGGTCTGCTCCTTCGCGGTGAAGCCGTGGGGCTGGAGCAGCAGCTCGGAGAAGCCGAGGATGGAGGTCACCGGCGTGCGCAGCTCGTGGGCCGCGGTGGAGATGAACTCGGTCTTGATCCGGTCGATCTGCCGCTCCCGCGTTACGTCGCGGGCCAAAAAGATCATGCCGCCGAAGGTCCCCTCGCTGCGGCCGATGATCGAGGTGACGACCTGCAGGATCTTCACCCCGCCGCGCGGTGAAACGGGGATCTCGACATCGAAGGGGGCGGCGGCCCCTTTCGCCTCGATGGCCTCCCGGAACGTCTCGCGAAGCGAAGGGGGGGCGATCTGCTCGACGGGTCGACAGCGCGTCTCGGCGAGGGAGGCGCCGAGGAGCTCTTCTGCCGCGGCGTTCATCTGCAGTATCCGCCCCTGCCCGTCGACGGCGATGAGCACATCCTGCACCGATTCGAAAATCCCCTGCAACTGATCTTTCACCCGGCTGACGGCGTGGAGCGAGTCGTTGAGTTGAACGGTGCGCTCCTCCACCCGATATTCGAGCTCGTCGCGGGCCCGCTCCAGCTCTTTTTCGGCGAGGCGCCGCTCGGCGATCTCCCCCTCCAGCGCCGTTCTGGCCCGTCCGGTGCTCTCGATCTGATCGAGAAGGAGGCGTCGCGACTCGGCGAGGCGGCGGTCGGCCCGCCCCAACGTGATGTAGGAGGAAGCGATGAGCGCGCCGCCCAGCGCCAGGCACGAGACGACGAGCGTCAGCAGGGCGCCGCGAAATTCGTGGAGGCGCTCGGTTGCGTCGCTCAGCACCACCATCGTTCCGATGGCCTCGCCCCCCGCGTCGCGCAGCGGCAGGCGCGCCCCCTGGTAGGTGCGTCCGGCGATCTCGATCTGGATCTGCCCCCTGGCCGCGACGAGGGTCTCGACATGGGCGTCCCAGGGGGAAATCGTGCTGTCGATGACGACCTGATCGGACAGCAGGTCCCACAACGGGGGGTGACCGCGTTTTTCCATCCACCCCTGCCAGGCCTGCTGCTCCAGATGCTCCTTGTAGAGCAAGAAGATGAGCTCGCTCTGCCCGATCTCGTGCAACTCGTGGATGAGGGACTGAATCTCGCGGCCGAGCTCGATGTAGCCGATCAACTCGCCGTCGACCTGCCAGGGGACGACGGTGCGCAGCGACAGCTCGCCGAGAGCGCCGAGCTCGATCCCCGAGGCGGGGGCCTGCTTGGCGGCGGCGCGCATCAGCGAAGCGCGCTCGATGGGGTCGCCGAAGAGCTCGGGGCGGTGCATGCGCACCAGAACCGTCCCGTCGGGGAGGTGGAAATACATCTGGCCGATGCCGTGGTTGCGAAGCAAAGGGAGGTAATGGTTTTGCGCCCGTTGCATCAGCAGGTCGCGGTCGCCGCGTCGCATGGCGTCTTGAAGCTCGTCGCTGATGGCCAGCTGGGAGATGGCGGCGCTCATCGTCTCGGCGCGCAGCACAAGCAGCTCGTCGAAGAGTGCGGCGACGGTCGCCATGTGCTGATTGAGCTCGGCGCGCAGGTCGCGCTCCAGGAAACGCTGGCCGAAAAAGACGAAGAGGGAGAGGACGAAAAGGAGGGTCAGCACCAAAGGGAGGAGGACCTTCGGGCGGATCGTCGGCTCATTGGCCGTTTTGGAAGGGGTCGACTCGTTCACAGCAACCGGAGGCCAGAGGAGAGCACCCCCCTCGGGGAAGCATGGAAATGCATTTCACGACATGGTCGCCATACTACATTTTGCTGTGGGAAAAAGGAAGAATTCTTTCGATTTTAAACCGGATAGGCAAGAGAGGAGGCGATGGCGTTTTCGGCTTGGCGCGAATCGAGCCGGTTGAACTGCACGACGATGGGGACATCGGACTCGACGATCCCGGCGTAGTCGGTCTCGAGGGGGACCGCCTCGGGGTCGATGAGGTCGTTGACGCGCACGGTGCGGGTGCGCCGTGCACCGACGCCGATGCGGTAGGGGCCGACGGGGTCGCGGTCGCTGTAGAAGAGGGTGATCTCCACCGTCGCGTCGCTGCGCCCGGCGTTCAGAAGGCAAAGCTCGTCTCGGCTTGTGAATTCAGGCTCGCGCCCCCGACTGTGCAGCGGGATGCGCCCCCCGGCGATGGCCCACACGGTGCGTCCGATCTCCCTCATCTCTTCGCTCCTTTCAGCTCTGCGCTTCTTTTTTCTTTTCGCCCGGTCCTTCGTCTTCTCCCAGGATCGATTTCAGATAGGGGCTGAGGAACGTCCCTCCGGGGTCGAGGCGGCGGCGGACGGCCCGGAAGTCGTTCCACCCGGGGTAGAGGGGGCGCAGCGCGTCGGCCGACAGGTTGTGCTTCTTCCCCCAGTGGGGGCGTCCGCCGAATTTGCGGAAGATCGGCTCGATGTCGTTGAAGTAGTCGTCGAAGGGGAGGCCGGCGTTGTGGTGCAGGGAGATGGTCACCGTGTCGCGACCGTGGGCGCCGCTCAGCCAGGCGTCGTCGGCGGCCACCGAGCGGTAGAGCAGGCGCCAGGCGACGGCGCGCCGGTGCGTCTCCTTGACGCGGCGGCGCACCCGGCTGAAGCACTCGGGGCCGTCCTTGGCCGCAAGCCAGTACTCCATCTCGTCGAATCTCAGCTCGCGCTGCTTCGGCAGCACATCGCCCATCCAACCTGTGATGTCCTGGATGCATTCGGCGAAGGGAAGATCGGCCGACCCCTGCCCGGGGATGTTGAGGGTGCGGATCTTGACCAGGTCGCTGCGCGGATACCAGTAAAAGTCGCAGTTGCGGTTCTCGTCCATGAGGCGGTCGAGATGTTCGAGGCAGTCCTCGACGTGGGTGCACCACTCGCGGCGACGCAGCTGATACGCGGGGAGCATCCGCATTCGCAGGGAGGTGAAGATCCCCATCGCGCCCAGAGAGACGCGGGCCGCCCGGAAGAAGTCGGGGTCGTCCTCGACGCGAAATTCGCGGATCTCGCCGGTGCCGTCGACGAGGCGCACGCCGGTGAGGGCGTCGGGGATGATCGGCAGCGTGCGCCCGGTGCCGTGGGTGCCGGTGCCGACGACCCCCGCCACCGTCTGGAAGTCGACGTCGCCGAGGTTGTGAACGGCGAGCCCGATGCCCAGCAGCGCGGCGTTGGCCTTCTTGAGGGTCGTCCCCGCCCGCAGGGTCGCCTCGCGCGCCGAGGCGTCGAACCCTTCGATCCCCCGCAGGTGCTCCAGCGAAACGAGCGTGTCCGAGGTCCGAACCAGGGGGGTGGAGGAGTGCCCCGAGCCGACGACCCGCACGCAGCGCCCTTCGCGCGCCGCCCGGCGCACCAGGGCGGCGAGCTCCTCCTCGTCGGCGGGAGAGCGGATCTCCGCGGGTTCGAAGTGCAGGCTCCCGGACCAGTTGGACCACGACAGGGGCATCGGCGTCTCCTCGAGTGGGTCGCTTCGAGGTATAGACCAAGACGGCCGGAATGCAAGCGCTTCGGGCGCCCGTGCGGGTTGACATTTTTTGTCGTCTGTGGTCGATTGAGACTTTCATCCAAGGCGGCAACGCCGTCGACGGCCCGCAGTACCGCAGCGGGCCGTCCAATGACGAAAGGGCGGTTCAGTTGGCACGGCACCCTCACGGCATCGCGTACTCCATCCCCTGGAATCTCTTCCTCATCACCGTCGGCTCACTCCTCTTCGCCGTCTCGCTCAAGGGGATCGCCGCCGGGCACGGCTTCGTCCCCGCGGGGCTCTTCGGCGTCTCGGTCCTCATCCACACCCTGACCGACACCCTCGGACCGGGGGTGTGGTACATCATCCTGAACATCCCGATGTTCATCCTGGGGTGGCTCTTCATCAGCCGCCGATTCCTCCTCTACAGCCTCTACGCCATGCTGTTGACCGGCGGGGCGTACGCGCTGGTCGACGTCGACTTCGGCATCCAGAACCAGCTCTACGCGGCGGTGAGCTGCGGGGCGCTCATCGGCGCGGGGGCGGGGATCGTGCTGCGCTCGTTGGGCTCCAACGGCGGCCTCGACGTGGTGGGGGTCATCCTGTGGCAGCGCTTCAACATCGGGCTCGGCAAGTTCTACTTCGCCTTCAACCTCGTCCTCTTCTCCTTCACCCTCTTTCATCTGGAGGTCGATCTCGTCATCGCCTCGCTCATCATGGTCTTCGTCTCCTCGGCGGCGATGGACTACTTCCTCTCCATGTTCAGCCAGCGCAAGCTCGCCATCATCGTCTCGGAGCACACCGACCGCATCGCCGCCGAGATCATGAAGCGGCTCAAGATCGGCTGCACCTTCCTCGACGGGCGCGGCGCCTACCACAACCGCCGCAAAGAGGTCCTTCTGACGGTGATCAACAACATCCAGCTCAAACGCCTCGAAGAGGTCGTCTTCACCGAAGACCCCGAGGCCCTCTTCATCGTGGAGAACACCTTCAACGTCATCGGCTCGACCTTCTCGCGCCGCAAGATCTACTGAGGCGGACGGGCTCCGGCGAGCTCCCCCTGCGTTTTTTTCACCCGGCCCGATGCAAGATTGTTGCTTCGGCCCTCAATTTTTGACATAGTTTGGCGCGCAAAAATTCAGCATCGGCAGCACAAGGAGAGATTCATGCCAAGACGCGACGACGTGAAGAAGATTCTGATCATCGGATCGGGCCCCATCATCATCGGCCAGGCCTGCGAGTTCGATTATTCGGGGACCCAGGCGTGCAAGGCGCTGCGACAGCTCGGCTACACCATCGTGCTGGTCAACTCGAATCCGGCGACGATCATGACCGACCCGGCCATCGCCGACGCCACCTATATCGAGCCGCTCAACGTCGAGACGCTCACCGAGATCATCCGCAAGGAGCGCCCCGACGCCCTGCTGCCGAACCTGGGGGGGCAGACGGCCCTGAATCTCTCCAGCGAGCTCAACCGGCGCGGCATCCTCGATCAGTTCGGGGTGAAGGTCATCGGGGTGAACCTCGAGGCGATCAAGCGCGGCGAAGACCGCGAGACGTTCAAGGAGACGATGACGCGCCTCGGCATCGAGACGGCCCGCAGCGAGATCGTCACCTCCATGGACCAGGCGCTTCAGAGCATCGCGCGCATCGGGCTCCCCGTCGTCATCCGCCCCGCCTACACCATGGGGGGGACCGGCGGCGGCTTCGCCTACAACATGGAGGAGTTCGAGACGATCGTCGCCCGCGGGCTGGCGGCGAGCCCCGTGAGCCAGGTCCTCATCGAGGAGTCGATCCTCGGCTGGGAGGAGCTCGAGCTCGAGGTGGTGCGCGACGCCAAGAACCAGAAGATCACCGTGTGCTTCATCGAGAACGTCGACGCCGTCGGGGTGCACACCGGCGACTCGTTCTGCACCGCGCCGATGCTCACCATCGACGCCGAGCTGCAGGCGAAGCTGCAGGAGCAGGCCTACCGCATCGTCGAGGCGATCGAGGTCATCGGCGGCACCAACGTGCAGTTCGCCCACGACCCGAAGACGGGGCGCGTCGTCGTCATCGAGATCAATCCACGCACCTCGCGCTCTTCGGCGCTGGCCTCCAAGGCGACTGGGTTCCCCATCGCCCTCGTCTCGGCGATGCTCGCCGCGGGGCTCACCCTCGACGAGATCCCCTACTGGCGCGACGGCACCCTGGAGAAGTACACCCCGTCGGGGGATTACGTCGTCGTCAAGTTCGCCCGCTGGGCCTTCGAGAAGTTCAAGGGGGTGCAGGACAAGCTCGGCACCCAGATGCGCGCCGTCGGCGAGGTGATGAGCATCGGCAAGAACTACAAGGAGGCGCTGCACAAGGCGATCCGCTCTCTGGAGAACGGCCGCTACGGCCTCGGCTTCGCCAAGGACTTCAACAAAAAGAGCCTTCCCGAGTTGATGGAGCTTCTCGCGGAGGCCTCCAGCGAGCGTCAGTTCATCCTCTACGAGGCGCTGCGCAAGGGGGCCGACGTCGACGCCCTCTATGCCAAAACCTACATCAAGCCGTGGTTTCTGCAGCAGATGAAGGAGCTCGTCGAGCTGGAGGAGGAGATCCTCGCCCACAAGGGGAGCCTCCCCCCCGACGCCCTTCTGAAGCGCGCCAAGCTCGACGGCTTCGCCGACCGCTATCTCGCCCAGATCCTCGGTGTCAAGGAGGAGGCGATCCGCGAGCGGCGCGAGGCGATCGGCGTCGCCGAGGCGTGGGAAGCGGTGCCGGTGAGCGGGGTCGAGGACGCGGCCTACTACTTTTCGAGCTACGCCGTCGAAGACACGGTGCCGGTCAGCGCCAACAAGAAGATCATGGTCCTGGGGGGCGGACCCAACCGCATCGGCCAGGGGATCGAGTTCGACTACTGCTGCGTCCACACCGCCTTCGCCCTGCGCGAAGCGGGGTACGAGACGATCATGGTCAACTGCAACCCCGAGACCGTCTCCACCGACTACGACACCTCGGACAAGCTCTATTTCGAGCCCCTCACCGTCGAGGATGTCCTCTCCATCTACCGCAAGGAGAAGCCCGAGGGGGTGATGGTGCAGTTCGGCGGGCAGACCCCCCTCAACATCGCCCGCCAGCTCGAGGAGGCCGGGGCGCGCATCATCGGCACCACCCCGGCGGTCATCGACATGGCCGAAGACCGCGACCTCTTCAACAAGATGATGGTCAAGCTCGGCATCCCCCAGCCCGAGTCGGGGATGGCGAGCACCGATTCGGAGGCCCTCGCCATCGCGGCGCGCATCGGCTACCCGCTCATCGTTCGCCCCTCCTACGTTCTGGGAGGGCGCGCCATGGAGGTGGTGCACGACGAGGAGATGCTGCGCGAGTACCTCTCCAAGGCCGTTGAAATTTCGCCCGAGCGCCCGATCCTCATCGACCGCTTCCTCGACGACGCCATCGAGGCCGAGGCCGACGCCATCTGCGACGGCACCGACGCCTTTGTCCCTGCGGTCATGGAGCACATCGAGCTCGCCGGCGTCCACTCGGGGGACTCGGCCTGCGTCATTCCGCCGGTCTCCATCCCCCAGAAGCACATCGACACCATCGAGGAGTACACCCGCAAGATCGCCGTCGAGATGGGGGTGGTGGGGCTGATGAACATCCAGTACGCCATCGCCGACGACCGCGTCTACATCCTGGAGGCCAACCCCCGGGCGAGCCGCACCGTCCCCCTCGTCTCCAAGGTCTGCAACATCCCCATGGCCCGCATCGCGGTGCAGGCGATGCTCGGCGCCAGGCTCGCCGATCTCGGGTTGCAGCGCCGCCCCTTCGTTCACTTCGGCGTCAAGGAGGCGGTCTTCCCCTTCTCCATGTTCCCCGAGGTCGATCCGGTCCTGGGGCCCGAGATGCGCTCCACGGGCGAGGTCCTGGGGATGGCCGGCAACTACGGCATGGCCTACTTCAAGGCGCAGGAGGGGGCGAACTCGCCGCTGCCGCTGCAGGGGACGCTCCTCATCACCGTCTCCGAGCACGACCGCTCCGGGGCGCTGGAGGTCGCGCGGCGCTTCGCCGAGCTCGGCTTCGCCATCCGTGCCACCGCCGGAACACAGGCCTACCTGGCCGCCAACGGTGTCGCCGCCGAGCCGATCCTGAAGATGCACGAGGGGCGCCCCAACATCGCCGACGTCATCAAGAACGGCGAGATCCAGCTGGTGGTCAACACCCCCAGCGGCAAGCAGAGCACCCACGA
>JBJHBH010000061.1:0-21251 GCA_050485365.1 Desulfuromonadales bacterium
GGTCCGGGTCGTTGGCCAGAGCCCGGGCGATGGCGACCCTTTGCTGCTGCCCGCCGGAGAGCTCCGAGGGGAAGGCGTCCGCCTTTTCGGCGAGCCCGACCTGCGCCAGCAATGCCTTGGCGCGCCCAGGCTGGTCCTTCTCCGCCGTCCCCGCGAGCATCAGCGACGTCTCGACATTCTCCTGAGCGCTCAAACCCCGCAGCAGATTGAAGAACTGAAAGACGAAGCCGATCTTGCGGCTGCGAAGCCGCGAGAGCCCCGCGGCGTCGAGGGCGCTGATCTCCTCGCCGTCGATGTGGATCGTCCCTCCGGTCGGGCGGTCGAGCCCCCCGATGAGGTGCATCAGGGTGCTCTTGCCGTGCCCCGACGGACCGACGAGGCAGGTGAAAGACCCTTTCGGAATCGAGAGGGAGACGCCGCGAAGGGCCGCCGTAGCGGCCGCTCCCTTGCCGTAGATCTTGGTGACGTTATCGGTGCGAATGATCATCTCACTCATAGCTGATGGCCTCCACCGGCGAGAGCCGCGACGCCCGCCACGCCGGATAGAGTCCGGCCAGTGCGGCGATGATGGTCGAAAAGACGACGGCCCCGACGATGGTTCCGATGTCGAGCATCCCCGCCCCCGAGCCTGCGACAAAGGCGGTAAAGGCGTTCTGGCTCACATGCGGGGCGGCCAGCGCCGAGAAGAGCATGCCGAAGATGACGCCGATCGTTCCGCCGATCATGCCGTAGAAGGCCGATTCGAAGAGGAAGATGGAGAAGATCGTCCGCGGGCGCGCGCCAAGGGCCTGCAAGATGCCGATCTCGCGTTTTCGCTCGTAGGTCGCCGTCATCATGGTGTTGATGATGCCGAAGGCCGCCGCCAGAACGGCGACGAGGGCGATGAGCTGCAGGGTGAGGTTCACCGTCCCGACGATGGCCAGCACCGAGCTGAGCATCTGCTTGTCCGAGACGACGCCGAGGCTGACCTCCTCGCTGATCCGCAGGGCGTACATCTCGACATCCTCGGGGTTGTCGACCCGAACGGCGACATAGGAGACGCGGTCGCCCTGCTCGTAGATGTTTTGCGCCACGGTGAGGGGCAAAAAGAGGGTCACGTCGTCCTTGCTCCCGGTCTGCGCGAGAATGCCGACGACCGGCAGCCTCTCTCCCCGGATGGTCACCTCGGAGCCGGGGTTGAGCCCGAACTGCTCGGCCACCACCGTTCCGATGACGAGGCCGGGGCTGTCGTCGTCGGCGAAATATTGCCCCTGCGCGACGTTCCAGCGCTTGAAAGGCTTCGTCTCGGCGGGCAGAATCCCCATGACCGAGACGGGGCGGTTCTGGATCGCGGTGCGATCGGTAAGAAACGGCAGGGCGATGATCCCCTCGACCCCGCGGATCCTGGCCAGTTCCTCTCCGGTGATCGTCGTGGGAAGCTGCTCGCCGGTGAGGATCGAGACCTGCTCGTAGGCGCACGACCCTTTCGGCGTCACGATGAGGTTCGCCCCCAGGGCGGACGACTCGCGCCGGATCTCCGACTTGAGGCTGCCGCCCAAGGAGATGAATGTCACGACAGAGGCGATGCCGATGGTGATGCCGAGAAGGGTGAAGAGAAAGCGCCCCCGGCGGCGGGTGAGATTGCGGATGACGAGCTTGCTTAACGTCATCCCTCAACCCCCGATATTGTGGTTGCGCACGACGGAAACCTTTTCGGCGAAAAAGAGATAACCGCCGGGCACCAGGCGGAACTCCCCCGTCACCCGTACTTCGTCCCCCATGGCGGGGAGTTTTTCGGCAAAACGGATCGGCAGAATAGGCTTGTGGCAGTTGGGGCTCGTGCAGGCCAGCTCCGACACGTCCATGATGCCGAAGAGCTCACCGTCCTGCTGCGAAAAAGCGGCGGTGATGCCGGCCAGAGTGAGTGTGCCCGAATAGGCACCGGGGTCGGAGAGGACCGCCTTGACGTTGAGAGCCGCCACATCGGCGGGGCGAGTGAGAATAACGGCCATGGAAATACCCACGACGAGGGCGACTCCAACGAACAGATATTTGAACATGTGACTCTCCTTGAGGATGTAAGAACGGGTCATCGGGTTGCCGCAAACGCTTGACGGATTCCGGGCTGCACCCGATCATGAGCGTGGTTCGAATTCGGTCACGTTACATGCGATGCCGAGATGAGACGCAGTCCTTTCCCTGCAGGCGCAAGGGTGCCGCCGCCGGGTCAGGCTGCCGGGGAGGCGCGCGGTCATTTCGGCCTGCGCATGGATCAGGCGTGCTCCGGTGGATAATCGATGGGCCGGATGAAATCGGAAGGAGACAGCAAGGGAATCTGAAAGAAGAGAAATTCGAGTGGAGACTCCCTGAAGGCGACGTCGACGGGAGGGCTGAGGATAAGAATGGCACAGGAGAAGCAGGGACACTCAGGAATCGTACAGGAAGCGAAGGGGTCCTCGCTCTGATTGGCGGGGCCACAGCACGAATCCTCCACCTCCGGATGCGTCAGGGCCGACGCAGTGAAGACGATTCCGCTGAAAGAGAGGGAAAGCAGCACCAGAAGGGTGACGGCAACTGCTCGAACGAACGTCGCTTTCATCGCACCAACTTTAGATCCGAAACGTCTGCGGAGTCAAGGGGGAACAGCCCGCGCCGCACGCGACGGAGCCGAAAAACATTTAAAACACCCAATGAGCATACACCTGGCATGTAGTGAAAATCAACCGGTTTCAAAAGTCAGACTGCCGGCTCCGAGCGGGTGGGGAGCCGAACCAGATGAAACGTCACCGCCGTGGCGATGCCGAACAGAAGGATCTGCACCCACAGCAGGGGGACGAAAAAGAGCGCCGAAGTCGAGATGCTCATCCAAAGCATGGCGATGGCGACGACCTTGACCCGCCGCGGGATGCCCGTCCCTTCGATGTACCCCCTGATGATCGGGCCGAGCCGGGGGTGATACAGGAGCCAGCGGTGAAAGCGCTCGGAGGAGCGGGCGAAACAGGCCGCCGCGAGCAGCAGGAAGGGAGTCGTCGGCACCAGCGGCACGACGATGCCGATGACGCCGAGTCCGGTAAAAAGAAAACCGCACAGCAGCAGCCCCAGCCTCGCGATTCTGCCGACAAGCGATAGATGTTTCTTCTCAGCCGATGCCATCTCCACTCCTTGCGTTTAAGCGGAGTGTAGCATACCGAAAGACCAAACGCAGCACCACCCCTTTACGCCCCTTTCAGTAATACGCTTCCCGGTAGTCGGGCACCGTGTCGAACCACCCCTGCTCCCTGCGGGCCGCCTCAAGAGCCGCCTCGGCCTGAGCGATGATCCGCTCGCGGTCCTTGGGGTAACTTCCGGCGAGGTTGAGGATGTTGGAGACGTGATTGGAGCGAAGGATCGTGCGCGACGGGTTCAGGTGCCGAACGATGGTCAGCGCCTCCTCGATGACCTCCCCGTTGCTCAAGGGGCGGATCGACTGGAAGTAGGCGTCGTTGTGGCGGCGAAACATCGTCAGAAGAGAAAAGTATTCGGGGGAGAGGTCGTTGATCCACTGGGCCGTGGCCACGGCGTGCTCGCGGGTGCGGTCGCGTCCGGCGAGTCCCAGGATCGCCGTCACCGACAGCTTCATCCCGGCGTGCTGCGCCTTGCGGCACTGCGCGAGCATCTCGTCGGGGGCGAACCCCTTGCGGGCGAGCTGCAGCGTCTCGGCGTCGCCGCTCTCCAGGCCGAAGTAGAGGATGCGCAGCTTCTTCTGCCGCAGCACCGAGAGATCTTCGACGCTCTTCGCGCTCAGACTGTTCGGTGAGGCATAGATGCCGACACGGGTGAGCTTTGGAAAGGCGTCCGCCAGCGCATCGAGGATCTCCGTCAGCCCCTGCTGCGGATAGACCAGCGCGTCGCCGTCGGCCAGAAAGACGCGCTGGACGTAGTCCCTGTGATGGAGGGGGACCGCCTCGATATCGGCGCGAAGCTCCTCGATCGGCCGGACGCGAAAGCGCTTCATCTTGTACATCCCGCAAAAGCCGCAGCTGTTCTGGGAGCACCCGATGGTGGCCTGAAGGATCAGGGAGTTCGCTTCGGATGGGGGGCGAAAGACAGGCTCTTCGTAGTCGAAATAGTAGAACATGAACAAGAAATTATCACGCGACGACGCGACGGCGCAACGAAAAGCATTTAAAAAACCATGACGGCAATGCTCAGCCGTCTGACATTCCGACGACGTGCAACCCAGTATATGACTTCTACGTCGCGTCGTCGCGTGAGACCGATTTTGGGATGTAAAAAGGGGCAGACACAAGGCCTGCCCCTTCCCTTCTGCTTTCCTTCAAAAAGATCAGCAGCCGATCTGCTTGAAGAAGTCGTTCCCCTTGTCGTCAACGAGGATGAAGGCCGGGAAGTCCTCGACTTCGATCTTCCAGACCGCCTCCATGCCGAGCTCGGGGAAGTCGATGCACTCGACCTTCTTGATGTTCTCCTCGGCCAGCAGGGCCGCGGGGCCGCCGATGGAGCCGAGATAGAAGCCGCCGTGCTTCTTGCAGGCGTCGGTGACCTGCTGGCTGCGATTCCCCTTGGCGATCATGACCAACGAGCCGCCGTGGGACTGCAGCAGGTCGACGTAGCTGTCCATGCGGCCGGCCGTGGTCGGGCCGAAAGAGCCGGAGGCCTTGCCGGCCGGGGTCTTGGCGGGTCCTGCGTAGTAGATCGGGTGTTTCTTCAGGTACTCGGGCAGGGGCTGGCCGGCGTCGAGAATCTCCTTGAACTTGGCGTGGGCGATGTCGCGTCCCACGACGATGGTGCCGTTGAGGAGCAGCGGGGTCGAGACCGGGTGCTTGGTCAGTTCGGCCAAAACGGCCTCCATCCCCTGATTCAGGTCGATCCTGACGCCGTGGCTGTGCTTGCCGCGGAACTGCTCGGGGATCAGGCGACCCGGGTTGCGGTCCATCTCCTCGACCCAGAGCCCTTCCCTGTTGATCTTCGCCTTGATGTTGCGGTCGGCCGAGCAGGAGACCGCCATCGCCAGCGGACAGGAGGCGCCGTGACGCGGCAGACGGATGACGCGGATGTCGTGGGCGAAGTACTTGCCGCCGAACTGCGCGCCGATGCCGAGCTGCTGCGCCGCCTTGAGGAGCTTCTCCTCCAACTCCACGTCGCGGAACGCCTGTCCATGGTCGTTGCCGCTGGTGGGTAGCTCGTCGAGATACTTGGCGGTGGCGAGCTTCACCGTCTTCATGCAGGCATCGGCGCTGGTGCCGCCGACGACGAAGGCGATGTGATAGGGGGGGCACGCAGCGGTGCCGAGGGACTTCATCTTCTCGACCAGGAATTTCTCGAGCTTCTCGGGGGTGAGCAGCGCCTTGGTTTCCTGGTAGAGCATCGTCTTGTTGGCCGAGCCCCCGCCTTTGGTCAGGAAGAGGAATTTGTACTCATCGCCCTCGGTGGCGTAGATGTCGATCTGCGCCGGCAGGTTGGTGCCGGTGTTCTTCTCCTTGTACATATCGAGGGCGACAGTCTGCGAATAACGCAGGTTCTCTTCGGTGTAGGTCTTGTAGACGCCTTTGGAGAGGAGCTCGGCGTCGTTGGCGCCGGTCCAGACCCTCTGCCCCTTCTTGGCGACGACGGTGGCGGTGCCGGTGTCCTGACAGATGGGGAGCTCGAACTTGGCGGAGACCTCGGCGTTGCGCAAAAATGCGATGGCCACCCCCTTGTCGTTCATCGACGCCTCGGGATCGCGCAGGATCTTGGCGACCTGCTCGTTGTGCTCGGCGCGCAGCAAAAAGGAGACGTCGCGCAGCGCCTCGTTGGCCAGAACGGTCAGCGCCTCGGGATCGACGCGAAGAACGTCCTGCCCGTCGAAACTGCCCACGGCGACATACTTTTTCGAATCGGGAATCAGGCGGTACTTGGTGGTGTCTTTACCGAGGGGGAAAGGTTCCTGGTACGTGAATTCCGGCATTTTCTCTCTCCTTTTCAGGTGAATTGCGACAGAGGGAAACCCCCGTGCACGCCATAAATCGAGCCGACGCGCTATTATATAGAAGTTGTATACACTTGTCGACAACAAGTTAATGGTGGATAATGATTAAAACGGCAAAGGCAGTAAAGGCAGCAAAGTCAGGCTGAAGGGGTTTAGCCTGACAGCCTAACAGCCTAACAACCTAAACACCTGAGGTTCCCATGACCCGTGTCGCCATTGTCGCTGGAATGCGCACCCCCTTCGTCAAGGCGGGAGGTGCTTTCAAGGATTTCACCCCCCTGCAGCTCTCCTCCCATGCGGTGAAGGGGGTCCTCGATCGGCTCGCGCTCGACCCCGCCAAGGTTGATCAGCTCGTGTGGGGTCGGGTGCTGCACGACCCCTTCGTCTCCAATCCGGCGCGCGAGATCGTCTTCGATCTCGGCCTTCCCCCTTCCATCCCGGCCTATCTCGTCTCGAACAACTGCACCAGCAGCATCCACGCCGCCGCCGACGTGGCCGACGCTATCGCTGTCGGGCGCATCGAGATCGGAATCGCCGGCGGCGTCGAGGCGATGTCGTCCGTCCCCGTCCTGTTCGGCAAGGAAGCCTCCGGCATCTTCCTGCAGGCGGCGACGGCCAGGAGCAAAAAGGATAGACTGCGCACTCTTTTGAAACTTCGCCCGAAACATTTTCTCCCCGTCCCCCTCGCCTTCAAGGAGCCCTCCACCGGCCTCTCCATGGGAGAGCATGCCGAGATCAGCGCCAAGGAGTGGGGGATCACCCGCGAAGAGCAGGACGACATCGCCCTGCGCAGCCATCTCAGGGCGTCCGAAGCGACCCGCGACGGCAGGCTCACCGCAGAGATCGCCCCCCTGAAGGGGATCGCGCAGGACACCATCATCCGCCACGACGCCTCCCGGGAGAAGATGGCGACGCTGCGCCCCGTCTTCGACCGCTCCGGAGAAGGGACGATCACCGCCGCCAACAGCAGCCCCCTGACCGACGGCGCCGCCGCCGTCGTGCTGATGTCCGAAGAACGCGCCAAGGCCGAAGGGTACGAGCCGCTCGCCTTCGTCAAGGCGGTCGAGTTCGCCGCCCTCGATCCGAAAGACGGCCTCCTCATGGCTCCGGCGCTGGCAGTCCCGCGCCTGCTGGGACGCACCGGTCTGACGCTGGCCGAAATGGACTTCGTCGAAATCCATGAAGCCTTCGGCGCACAGGTCGCCTTCAATCTCGCCGCCTGGAAAAAGGGGTGGAAGGAAGAGGCGATCGGCGAGATCCCCCCCGAGAAGCTCAACCCCCTGGGGAGCTCCATCGCCGTGGGGCACCCCTTCGCCGCCACCGGAGCGCGCATCCTCACCACCGCCGCCTACGAGATGAAACGGCGAGGAGCCCGCTACGCCCTCATCTCGGTCTGCGCGGCAGGAGCGATGGCGGCGGCCGTCATTCTTGAGCGGCCTTGAGCCGCCAAGAACAACGGACGCCGCCAATTTTGAATTATAAAATTTTGAATTTTGAATTGAAAACCTTTCGAGAAAGCGGCTATTTCTGAGCCGCTTTTCTCTTGAACTGCTGAACAACCATCGCTATGCTCTTTTTTTTTGACCCTAATTCAAAATTCAAAATTCAACATTCAAAATTGCCATCCTCATGAACCACATTCTAAAACTGATCCTCACCTCCCGCGTCTACGAGGCCGCCGTCGAGACCCCTCTGGATGCGGCGCCGGGCCTGTCCCTCGAATTGGAAAACCGCATCCTTCTCAAGCGCGAGGATCTGCAGCCTGTCTTCTCCTTCAAGCTTCGCGGCGCCTACAACCGCATCGCCCACCTCGATCCCGAGCAGATGTCCCGAGGGATCATCGCCGCCTCGGCCGGCAATCACGCCCAGGGGGTCGCCTATTCGGCGCGCAAGCTCGGCCTGCGCGCCCTCATCGTCATGCCGGTGACGACGCCGCGCATCAAGGTCGCGGCCGTCGAGGGGCTCGGGGCCGACGTGCTCCTGCACGGCGACAACTACTCGGAAGCGGCCGACCACTGTGAAACGCTCGTCCATGAGCGGGGGATGACCTTCATCCACCCCTTCGACGACGAGCTCGTCATCGCGGGCCAGGGGACGGTCGCCGACGAGCTGCTGCGTCAGAGCTCGGGCCGCCTCGACGCCGTCTTCGTCCCCGTCGGCGGCGGCGGTCTCATCGCCGGCATCGCCGCCTATCTCAAGGCCCTTCGCCCCGACGTGCGGGTCATCGGCGTCGAGCCGGCCGACAGCGACGCCATGGCGCAATCGCTCGAGGCCGGCCGCCCCGTGTGCCTCGCGTCGGTCGGCATCTTCGCCGACGGCGTCGCCGTTCGCGAGGTGGGCGCCCTCACCTTCGATCTGTGCCGCCGCTATGTCGACGAAATCGTTCGGGTCGATACCGACGAGCTGTGCGGCGCCATCAAGAGCATCTACCAGGCGACCCGCTCCATCGTCGAGCCCGCCGGCGCGCTGGGGATGGCGGGGTTGAAGAAGTACGTCGCCGAGCGCGGCGTGACGGGCAAGACCCTCGTCGCCGTCAACTCCGGCGCCAACATGAATTTCGAGCGCCTGCGCTACGTCGCCGAACGCACCGTCATCGGCGAAAAGAAAGAAGCCCTCTTCGCCGTCACCATCCCCGAGCGCCCCGGCGCCCTGAAAACCTTCTGTTCCGAGGCCGTCGGAGACCGCAACATCACCGAGTTCAACTACCGCCTCGCCGGCCGAGAGCAGGCGCACATCTTCGTGGGCATCTCGGTTAAAGGGAGCCAGGAGCGCGCGGACTTCTCGCAGCGCCTCACCGAAGCCGGGTTCGAGAACGTCGATCTGACCGACAACGATCTGGCCAAAACCCATGTGCGCTACATGGTCGGGGGCCGAAGCGCCGCCGCGACGCGCGAGCTCCTCTATCGGTTCTGGTTTCCGGAGCGCCCCGGCGCCCTCTCGCGTTTTCTGAGCTCCATGAAAGAGAACTGGAACATCTCGCTTTTCCACTACCGCATGCAGGGCGGAGACTTCGGCCGCGTTCTTATCGGCCTCGAAATCCCGCACGGCGAAGAAGCCTCCTTTCGCCGTTTTCTCACCGACCTCGGCTACCGCTACGTCGACGAGACGAACAACCCCGCGTATCGGCTTTTTCTCTGACCGGTCTTCAAGCGACGCATCTTTTCAGGTTAAAATAGGTATCAGACGAAGAAAGGAGGCTCGCGATGGTACGTTTCTACGACCCGGTCGACGAAAGAGATCTGGAGAGGGTGGAGGGGATTCTGCGCACGGGGGGAATCGAGTACTTTCTGCACAAAGAGCCGGTGGACCAGATCGGTCCGCAGCAGATTCACGTGGCCGAAGAAGACCTCCCCCTCGCCGAGGCCCTGCTGATGAAGGACTCCACGCGGCATTGAGGAGCGCCCCTTTTCGCCGGCGACGATAGGGAGGGGCTCTCAGAGCCCTTCGAACCGAAGCAGCGCCTGCCGGAACGCCTCCGGCAGGCGTCGCGGTTTTCGGCGCCCGTAGTCGAAAGCGACCAGCGGCGTCGTCCCCTCGGCCATCGCTTCGCCGCCGCGTTCGATGCGGTATTCCATGACGAAGGCGGAGTTGCGCACCTGCGTCACCCTCGCCCCCATCGTCAGCCGGTCGCCGAGAAACATCTCCGCCCGGTAGTGCACCTGCGCCTCGGGCAGGATGATGCCGCACCCCTCCTCCCCCAGGTCGAGCTCCGAGAAGGGACCGAGATGCTTCAGGTAGGCGATGCGCGCATCCTGGAAGAAGTTCAGCACGGCCGCGTTCGAAACATGCCCTCCGTAATTCACATCCGCCACCCGCACTTCGTACGGCATCACAAAACCAAAGCCTTCCATCGCACCATTCAGCATTCGACCCCCAAAACCGATCTTTTTAGATTTTCCAAATAGCTGATTGCCCCGGCGCTCCCTTCGACCGGCGCCCAGGGCGCCCAGTCCTTGTCGCAAAGAGGTTCGTAGGGGCCGGGCTTCGTTTCGAAAAATACGGAGCCCGCCTCGAGGGAGATGACGGCATGCCAGGCGCCGGCCTCGATGTCGGCCGCCGCCATCGCGCCGGGCGATAAAAAGGCGACGTGCGCCACTACGCCGTCGTCGTCAAAAATCACCACGGCGAAACGCCCCCGAACGGCAAGGAAGGTCTCGGACTTGGGTGGAGTGAGGTGGCGGTGGGGGCGGATGTACGAATCGGGCTCCACGGCGTTGAAGAGGCGCTGGCACGGATCGGCGTAGTCGAGGTGCAGATTCAGGTTCATGCGACGCCGGGAGCTTCGCCGGGCCGCGGCGCTCAGATCGTCCAGCGCCCGCGCGTCCGTTACTTTGAGCATCGCTTAGAACTCCACCTTGTCGTCGACCCGCTCGAAGTCGTCCCAGCCGATCTCGTCGATCCCGCCGGCGAAGAGCGCCCGTTCCATCTTCTGGGTCGCCTGGTAGAGCCACCCCTGCCCCTCGGTGCGCCGAAGACGGCAGAGCTCGAAGCTCTCGATGCGCTCGCCTTTGAACTCGCCGTCGAGATAATAGATGACCCGCGCCAGGTTGCCCCTTACCTCCTCGCGAACGATGCGGCACTCGCGGATGCGGAAGGCCGAACCGAGAGTCGAGCGTCCGTACGCCAGGTAAGCGTCGCGATCGGGATAGAGACGGCGGAAGAAGGAGTCCGGATGATGGGTGTCGTAGATGAAGCCGAAATCCCCGTCGACGAAGGCGCGGCAGCGCGCGATGATGAGCTCGGAAGGGGTCATCGACAAAGCAATTTTGAATGATGAATGTTGAATGTTGAATTTGAAAAACCCGGCATTTCAATAACCTCGGGGAGCGATAAGACTATTCCTTCAGCCTTGGATCGAGTGCATCCCGGATCCCCTCTCCGAGGAGGTTGTAGCCCAGGACGGTGATGAGGATGGCCAGACCCGGAAAAGCCGAGAGCCACCAGGCCGTCCCGAGGGTCTGCTTGCCGACGATGAGCATGTTCCCCCACGAGGGCGTCGGGGGCTGCACGCCGATCCCCAGAAAAGACAGGGCGCTCTCGGTGAGGATCGCGCCCGCGACGCCGAGGGTCGCCGAGACGAGCACGGGAGAGAGGGCGTTGGGCAGGATGTGGCGGAAGATGACCCGCGAGTCCCTGGCGCCCAGCGCACGGGCGGCCTGCACGAAGTCGCGCTCGCGCAGCGAGAGGAACTCGGCGCGCACCAGGCGCGCCACCCCCATCCAGCCGGTGAGCCCGATGATGATCATGATGTTCCAGATGGACGGTTCGAGAAAGGCGATGACCGCCAGGATGAGAAAGAAGGTCGGAAAGCAGAGCATGATGTCGACGAAACGCATGATCACCGCATCGACCCACTTGCCGTAGAAGCCCGCCAAGGCACCGACGACGATGCCGATGACCGTGGCGATGCCGACGGCGACGAACCCCACCAGCAGCGAGATGCGCGCGCCGTACAGGATGCGCGTCAGCACGTCGCGGCCCAGGTCGTCGGTGCCGAGCGGATGGCTCCAGCTCGGCGGCTCCAGAGCGCGAACGATGTCGATGGCGCCGGGGTCCTTCCCCGTCAGGGGAGCGGCCGCCGCCATGAGGAACATGATGATCACGATCGTCCCGCCGGCCAGCGCCATGCGATTGTGCTTCAGGCGCTGCCAGATGACGTCGCGAAAAAAAGAGGGGCGCATGGGGGAAACCCGCAGGTACGAAGTATGAGGTACGAGGAAAATCGGCTACGGCTGAAATATTAACTCGTCAACAAGATTCCACAAGGCTGTAACTTCCATTCCAAATTCGTAACTGTTCAGCATGGGGTCCCAACTCCCATGCCAAGGGACGCTTTTCGCCGTCCATGGCCGCTTGACTGGCGCCGTCCATGGCGCCAGACACCCTTGTCATGGGAGCCGCGACCCCACAAGGTGAATAGATGCCAAAATTCAAAATTGCTCTTTTATGACGATCCGCCGGTTCTGCCGCCGCCCCTCCTGCGTGGCGTTGTCCCCGACGGGGCGCGACTGTCCGTATCCGCGCACCTCGATTTTCTCGGGTGCCAGCCCCGTTGCCTGCAGCAGATGACGGCGCACGAGCTCGGCGCGGCGAATGGAGAGATCGCGGTTGGCCTCAGGGTTGCCGATGCTGTCGGTGTGCCCCTCCACCACGATGAGCCGCCCTGGCCGGGAGCGAACGAACGCCGCCGCTTCTTCCAGCGCGTCGGCGAAATCTCCCCGAAGCTCGGCCTCCCCGGCGACGAAGGGGAGAAAGAGGATGATCTGTGCAGGCTGAACAGGCTGTGCGGGGGGAGCGGATGTGACGGCGTTGCCCCCGGCGCCCGTCTCCTGCAGGCGGGAGATGGCGGGACGCGCCGTCGGGGCGAAGCCCGGCTGCGAAGGGACGAAGGTCGAGGCGGCGACCGGGGACTGCGCGTCGATGGGGCAGCCGTGCTCGTCCACCTTGACGCCGAACGGGGTGTCGGGGCACCGATCGCGGTAGTCGGGCACCCCGTCGCCGTCCGAATCGGCCGGGCAGCCGTAGACGTCGACCGGGACGCCGAGGGGCGTGCCGGGACAGCGGTCGAAGGCGTCGATGACGCCGTCCCCGTCCGAATCGATCTGCGGCGGGGGAATCATCCCGCCGCCGATCTGGAAGGTCACCCCGGCATTGGCCATGAAGTGATTGTTGGAATATCCCTTTTCGAATCGAAGATTCTCTCTGACGAGCAGGTGACGGACATCGGCCCGAAACGCCAGGGTGCGGCTGACGAAGTAGCGCATGCCGGCGCCATAGCCCAAAACCGATTCAAGCTCCGTCTCGCCGCCCGGATCGTTGAGCAGGAGCCCGCCGAGTCCGACCGAAACATGGGGGACGAACCGCCTCTCGGGGCGAAAGTTGTACAACACGTCGAGCCGCAGGGGATAGCCTTCGATCGTCTCGTTCTGGTTGTCCCGATCACGGGTGTGGGTATAGCCGGTGACGATTTCGCCCACCCAGTGCTCCGAGAAGCTGTAACCGATGCCCAGGGTGTACACGGGCGCATTCTTCAGACGGTCGTCGCTGTCGAAAAGATACCCTCCCCCCATGGTCGTGAGATAGAAGGCATGCGTTCTGAGGCGCGCCCATGCGTCTGGAGCCGTCGCAGAGACCATGACGGACGCAGCCACAGCGACGAAAAGCCACCTTTTCATAAACAAACTCCGGACAAATCAAGCTCGGGGCGCTGGGCGCCTGATTAAAAAAGACCCGCCGCCGGTCATCATACCAGCAGCGGGTCTTTGATTTCAACGGTATCGATGGAAAAGGGAGCGAATCAGAGGTGCTGCACCCGTGCGGGGAATTCACCGGATGAAAGGATCTGCTCCCACTGCCATGCGGTGCGCACGATGAATTCGAGATCGTTGTGCCGGGGCCGCCAGCGCGTGCGCGACAGGATCCGGGTGTTGTCGGCGACCAGCTCGGGGGGATCGCCCTCGCGCCTCGGCGCATCTTCGACGACGAAATCGATCCCCGTCACCTTCTTCGCCATGGCGACGACCTCCCGCACCGAATAGCCGTGCCCGTATCCGCAGTTGAAGACGTCGCTCGCCCCTCCCTCCAGCAGATGTTCCAGGGCGGTGACGTGAGCGGCCGCCAGATCCTCGACGTGGATGTAGTCGCGGATGCAGGTGCCGTCGGGGGTGTCGTAGTCGGTGCCGAAGACCTGCAGGCGCTCGAACTCCCCCTTGGCGGTCTTCAGCGCCCGTGTGATGAGATGGGTCGGATTGCGGTAGTCCTGACCGATGCGCCCCTGCGGGTCGGCGCCGGCGACGTTGAAATACCGCAGCGTCACATGGCGAAACGAGGGGTCGGCGAAAGCGAGATCGGACAGGAGGCGCTCGCTCATCATCTTCGAGGCGCCGTAAGGATTGATCGGCGCGGGCGCAGCGTCCTCGCCCACGGGCGTTCGGTCCGGGCAGCCGTAGACGGCCGCCGTCGATGAAAAGATGTAGCGCCCGATGCCGAGGTCGCGTACGATCTCGATCAGGTTCAGGGCGCTCGCGGTATTGTTGCGGTAGTACTTCAGAGGGTCGCGCACACTCTCTGCGACCTCGATGTGGGCGGCGAAATGAATGACCGCGTCGGGTCGAAAGTCGCTCATGGCGCGGCGCAGCCGATCCCGATCGGCCAGATCCCCGACGATCAAATCCCCGGACAACACGGCCCACCGATTTCCCGTCGACAGATTGTCGAAGGTCACCACCTCGCACCCGGCCTCTCCAAGGGCCTTGACGACATGGCTGCCGATGTAGCCGGCGCCGCCGGTGACGAAAACCCGCGGTGAACGACCGCTGATCTGCGAAATGCTCATTTCGTTCTCCTTTACAAATTCGTAACTTTTCAGCAAGGTAAGATCCAAATCGAACGCGGATAAAATCTGATGCGCGCGGATCAAAATCTGATCTCAAGGCCAAATCCTTAAAAATCAGATTTTTATCAGAGCCTTTTCCGCGAAAATCCGCGTTCCATTCCCCTTCGTTGCCTGGAGGGGTGAGAGCCAATGGCGGATATGAACGAGTCCCTTCCAGATCACTGAACAGGCGTGCCCGAAGCCGCCAGGGGGATGCGCACCACCCCCCCTTCCCTGCCGACGCCCGCCTTGCGCGTCACGCCTTGCGCCTCCCCGACGATCCCCCGACCGATCCCCACGTACTCGAACCCCTCCTCCGCCATTCGGTTCGGGTCGTACTGATTTCGACCGTCGAAGATGGCAGGATACTTCATGAGCTCCTTCATGGCACGAAAATCCGGATGCCTGAACGGCTTCCACTCCGTCACCAGCACCATGGCGTCGACGCCGTCGAGCGCCTCGTACTGGTGGCGCGCCAGATGCACGAGCCCTGTCTCGAACCAGCTGCGGGGGAGCTCGCTGCGAGCCGCTTCGGAGGCCTGCGGGTCGTAGGCGCGAACCCGCGCCCCGGCCCCGATCAGCCGGTGCAGCAGCGCGACCGAGGGCGCTTCGCGCATATCGTCGGTCCCAGGCTTGAACGACAGGCCCCACACGCCGAAGGTCATCCCCGAGAGATCCGACCCGAAGCGCTCGACGATCTTTTCGAAGAGGACGCCCTTTTGGCGCTCGTTGCGCCGGTGCACCGATTGAAGGACGATGGGCTCCAGCGCCTTCTCTTCGGCCATGCGGATGAGCGCCTGCACATCCTTGGGGAAGCACGAGCCGCCGTAGCCGCAGCCCGGATAGATGAAGGAGAAGCCGATGCGCGCGTCGGAGCCGATCCCGAGGCGCACCTTTTCCACATCGACACCCATCCGCTCGCAGAAACCGGCGATCTCGTTCATGAAGCTGATCTTCGTCGCCAGCATCGCGTTGGCCGCATACTTGGTCATCTCGGCGTCGCGCACCCCCATGAACAGGATGCGGTCGTGATTGCGGGAAAAATCGGCGTAGAGCGAGTGAAGGATCTCCCGTGCGCGGCGGCTTTCGGTGCCGATGACGATGCGATCGGGGCGCATGAAATCCTCCACCGCCGCCCCCTCCTTGAGAAATTCGGGGTTGCTCACCACGTCGAAGGGGATCGCCACGCCGCGCCGCAGCAGCTCCGCCTCGATCACTCCCCGCACCTTCTCCGCCGTCCCCACCGGCACCGTCGACTTGTCGACCACCACCGCGTAGTCCGTCATATGCCGCCCGATCTCCCCGGCGACGGCCAGCACATACTGCAGATCCGCCGAGCCGTCCTCGCCCGGCGGAGTCCCCACGGCGATGAAGTAAACATTGCTGTCGCTCATGGCCTCCGCCAGCGAGGTCGTGAAGCGCAGCCGCCCCTCCCTCACATTGCCGCTCACAAGAGCCTCAAGGCCCGGCTCGTAGATCGGCAGTTTCCCCTCCAGCAGACCGGCGATCTTTCGCGCGTCCGTATCGACGCACGTCACCCGATTTCCCATCTCAGCAAAGCAGGTCCCCGTCACGAGCCCGACATAACCCGTTCCGATCACGGTAATGTTCATCTGGCCACCTCTCCTTAGCTCTGTTTAATTTTAAAACAGACCCAGTGTACCGCTTCCGACGCCTTGCGCCAGTCACAAGAGGTGTTTCGCAGACGATGAAATCGTAAGTTTGAATTTGTCTTGAAATCGGTTTGAGAGCCTTGTGTGGAGATCGCCATCAATTAAAGTCTTCTAAATATTTACGAGGAAGACGATGACAAGACGCATCCTTTTGCTGGCCGTGATCTGCACCTTCGTTTCGACGCAGGCGGCAGCGTACACATTGGAGTTGACCGAGCACACCCGCGTGCGGGTCTTCGGCGATTTCATCGGAGGCTTCTTCTCCGATGAAGCGCTCAGGGCGAGCTCGGGACGAGAGACCCAGATCTTCAAGATGTCGCGCGGCCTTCTGGGGTTCGAGGTCGCTCACGACAGCGGCTTCGGCGGTCTTTTCGAATACAACTTCATGCCGGATGAGCCCAAACGCGTCGACGGAAATCAGGTTTATGTCGATTACTACAAGAATTACGGCACAGAGCTGCTCTACTACGGCGATTTCAGGGCCCGCAACGCCTATGCCTACTGGCGCAGGGACGGGCGCTTCCTGCAATGGGAAACCCGCGCAGGACGCATGGTCAGCATCATCGGCTTCGACGAGGAGGAGGTCCCCTTCTGGGGACGCCTCGACTCCCCCCACGCCCATTTTCGCCTGAAAGAAATTCTCAACGGCGTCTCCGTCGCGACGGGGACCTCATGGGCACGGCTGGAGGGAGCGATTCTGAGCGGCAGGGGCCGTCCCGACAGCGACTACAACTGGTACCTGGGCGGACAGACGGATCCCAACACCAAGGGGAACAATACCCCTGTCGTCGAGGCGGAAGCGACCCTGAACTGGCGCGACTACGTCCGCCTGTCGGCGGGGCTCAGACGCAACAAGACCGGCAGCGCCGCCGGGACGTTGTTCAACGGCAAACACAACGACAATCGCCTTGTCGCCGGCGCACGACTCCAGAGCGGCCGTCTCGGACGCTATCTGAACAGGATAATCGTACTGGGGCAGATCTCGCGATTCGAGGACGGACTGACGGAAAACGGGGTGCAGGGCAACGGTACGCCGATCGAGAGCAAGGACATCACCAAGGACGGCTGGTTCGTCACCGCCGGGGCGAGGCTGGTGGATCGCCTCGGCCTCTACGTCACCTACGAAGAGATCGACCGCATCGATCCGCTGGTCTGGAAAGAGATCGCGCAGTTTCAGCACGATCATCCGGCCTTCGACAGCGTCGAGCGCAGCACCATCGTCCAGGCCGAGCTCGACCTGAATCCATGGGCGCAGCTCATCGCCTTTTACCGGTTCATGGATTTCGACTTCCAGTGGCTCTCCACCATTCGGCGAATGGACGATCTGGAGAAGATGGGGCTGGTGCTGCGGGTAAGGTTCTGAAGCACCGATGGAGCGAGGGGGCAGCGAAAGTCACGTGAACGCCTGCAGTGCCTCGAGGATCTCGGCCGTCTTCTCCTCCATCAGCGCAACATCTTGCCGCGACTCGACGTTGAGGCGCACCACCGGCTCGGTGTTGGAGCTGCGCAGGTTGAAGCGCCAGTCGGCGAATTCCATCGAGAGCCCGTCGGTGCGGTCGACGGCGAGGCACCCCGGACGGCAGATCTCTTCGATGCGCGCCAGGGCTGCGGCGGGATCGGCAAGGCGCCTGTTGATTTCGCCGCTGGCCGGGAAAAGTCGCATCCGCTCTTCAACAAGCGACGAAAGGGGTTTTGCGCTCTTGCTCATCAATTCGAGCACGAGAAGCCATGGGATCATTCCGCTGTCGCAATAGGCGAAATCCTTGAAATAGTGGTGGGCGCTCATCTCGCCGCCATAGACGGCGTCCTCCAGGCGCATGCGCTCCTTGATGAAGGCGTGCCCCGTCTTGCTCATGACCGCAGTACCGCCGGCCTGCGTGACGATGTCGACCGTGTTCCAGGTCAGGCGAGGGTCGTGGATGATGCGGGCGCCGGGGTTTACGGCCAGAAGCGCTTCGGCCAGAAGACCGACGATGTAGTACCCTTCGATGAATCCGCCCTTCTCGTCGAAGAGAAAGCAGCGGTCGAAATCCCCGTCCCAGGCGATCCCCACATCCGCGTCGTGCGCCAGCACCGCATCGCGGGTGGCGGAGCGGTTCTCCGGCAGCAACGGATTGGGGATGCCGTTGGGGAACGTGCCGTCGGGCGCGTGGTGGACGCGGATGATTTCGAAGGGGAGATGAGCTTCCAGCAGATCGATCACCGGCCCCGCGCAGCCGTTGCCGGCGTTGACGACGACCTTCAGCGGCTTCAGGCCTTTCGGATCGACATAGGAGAGGAGGTGCTCGATGTATTTTTTCTTCACGTCGAGGGGGGACAGGGTCCCCTTTCGTTCCACTGCCGGGAAATCGTTCCGTTCAGCCATTTCCCTTATCGCGTGCAGGCCGCTGTCGCCGCTGATCGGCCTTGACCCCTCGCGCACGAGCTTCATCCCGTTGTAGTCCATCGGGTTGTGGCTCGCCGTCACCACGATCCCGCCGTCCATCGCCTCGGCGAAGGTGGCGAAATAAATCTCCTCGGTGCCGCACAAACCGATGTCGTACACGTCCGCCCCGCCATCGGTGAGCCCCTCGGCCAGCGCCCGGCAGAGCGATTCGCTCGAAAGCCGCACGTCGCGGCCCACAACCACCCGCTTCGGCTTGAGGAATTCGGCGTAGGCGCGACCGATGCGGTAGGCGATGTCGTCGTTCAACTCGTCTGGGAGGCGGCCTCGGATGTCGTAGGCTTTAAAACATTTCAAACTCATTTCATAAACCTTTTTTACCGCGGAGATCGCGGAGGACGCGGAGAAAACCTTAATGCTGGTTTACGATTCTGCGAATGCCGTTTTTTAGTACATCCACATGGAAATTGATGAGGAAACCAAGGCGGCAGCCTGAAAGCTTCAGATACGATAGAATCTGTGCCTCGTGAACCGGCAATATCTTTTCAACTGCTTTGAGTTCGAGAACGATCTTGTTTTCTATAACCAAATCCAGACGGTATCCACAGTCAAGGGACACGCCTTTATAGATCACCGGCAAAGGTTTCTGTCGTTCGACCAGGAGGCCCTCCTCAACCAACTCATACATCAGACAAGGCTCGTAAGCAGACTCGAGCAGCCCTGGACCTAATTCGCGGTGGACCCTTATCGCTGATCCGATGATGACCTCGGTGATATCACTCAGCGAATCTGAGAATTTCATGCCCCCTCCCTGGAAAATCAATTTACCGCGGAGCACGCGGAGATCGCGGAGAAGACCTTTTCCTGAACAGATGGATTCATGCAATCTCCATGGATAAATCCACTCTCTTAGCTCCTGCCAGTGCCTTTGATTCAACCCAAAACCAAGATCTTGATTTTCTCCGCGTCCTCCGCGTGCTCCGCGGTAAAGACAGCCTTTCAGCTCCTACCGTAATTATCCTCAAACCTGACAATGTCGTCTTCCCCCAGATAACTCCCCGACTGCACCTCGATCAGCTCCAGCGGGATTTTCCCGGGGTTCTCCAGCCGGTGTGTGATGCCGAGGGGGATATAGGTCGACTGGTTTTCAGTGAGCAGAAGCACCTTGTCGTCACAGGTGATCTTTGCCGTCCCCTTCACCACAACCCAGTGCTCGGCGCGGTGGTGATGCATCTGGCTCGAGAGGGTGGCGCCGGGGTTGACGGTGATGCGCTTGACCTGGTAGCGCTCGGCCTTGTCGATGCACTCGTACGTCCCCCAGGGGCGGTGAACCTTGCGGTGCAGCAGCGCCTCCTCCCTGTGCCCCTCCTTGAGGCGGGCGACGATCTCCTTCACCTCCTGCACTCTGTCGCGATGAGCGACCAGAACCGCGTCCGGGGTCTCCACGATGATGTGGTCGTGAACCCCGAGCGCCGCAACGACGCGATCCTGCGCACGCACGAACGAGTTGCGGGTCTCCCTGAGCAGAACGTCGCCGGCCACCACGTTCCCCTCGGCGTCCTTCGCGCCGATCTCCCAAAGGGCGGACCACGAACCGACATCGCTCCACCCCGCGTCGAGGGGTACGACAGCGGCATTGCCGGTCTTCTCCATCACCGCATAGTCGATGGAATCGCTCGGGCAGTTGCAAAACGCCCCCTTCTCCAGACGCACGAAGTCGAGATCCCGTGCCGCACCGTCCATCGAGGCGCGACACGCCTGAACCATCGCCGGCACGAAACGCTCCAACTCCTTCAGATAGGTCGAGGCGAGAAACATGAACATCCCGCTGTTCCAGTAGTAGTCGCCGGAGTCGAGGTAGCCTCGGGCTGTTTCCAGGTTCGGCTTTTCAACAAATTCAGCGACAGAGTACGCAGTCCCAGGGACGCGGGACGAGGGACGAGGGACGAGGACTTCTGGTGCGGCGTTTGGGGCTTTGCCTTCCGCGTCCCGCGTCCCGCGTCCCCCAAGCGAAGCGCCCGCCTTGATATACCCATACCCCGTCTCCGGCGCCGTCGGCACAATGCCGAAGGTGATGAGCCTGCCTTCGACGGCCAGCGGCTTGGCGGCGGCGACGGCGGTTCGAAGGGTGGCAGCGTCGCGGATCACATGGTCGGCGGGCAGGACGAGCAGGACCGGGTCGTACCCCTCGGCCATCGCCTGCATCGCCGCCACCGCAACCGCCGGGGCGGTGTTGCGACCGACGGGCTCGAGGAGGATCGCCGACGGCGCATGCCCGACCGCCCGCAGTTGCTCGGCCACCATGAACCGGTGGCTTTCGTTGCAGACGACCAGCGGAGACGAAAGATCCGCCAGCCCGGCAAGCCGACAGGCGGTCTCCTGCAGCATGGTACGATCGTCGACCAGGGGGAGGAGCTGCTTGGGATAAAGCTCGCGGGACAGAGGCCACAGGCGCGTGCCGGCACCGCCGGAGAGGATGACAGGGACGATCATGGAAAGACCTCAGATGTAATTATTAGCCACGAATGCACACGAATCCACACGAATAAACCATAGAACCAGAATGCCGCCAAGAAAAAGACAATCAATCACAAATCACAACTGCTCTCCAGCATGTAAAATCTGACGAGAAAAAAGAATAATTCGTGTGCATTCGTGTGAATTCGTGGCAAACATGGTTCTATTCTCTATTATTGAGCAAAAGAAAAATCATCTATCACCAATCCAATTGTTCTTCAGTATGTTAAATCTGACAATAAAAAAGAATCATTAGTGTGTATTCGTGTGAATTCGTGGCAAATATGGTTCTATTCTCTATTATTAAGCAAAAGAAAAATCATCTATCACCAATCCAATTGTTCTTCAGTATGTTATATC
>JBJHBH010000062.1:0-21246 GCA_050485365.1 Desulfuromonadales bacterium
CGCGTCATCATCGTCAAGCTCGCCGACCGCCTGCACAACATGCGCACCCTCGACCACCACCCCCCCGCCCGTCAGCGCAAGATCGCCCAGGAGACCCTCGACATCTACGCGCCGCTGGCCAACCGCATGGGGATCAGCTGGGTGAAGACCGAGCTCGAAGACCTCTCCTTCCGCTATCTGCACCCCGAGACGTTCTACGATCTGGTCGGCAAGGTGCAGAAAAAGAGGAAGGAGCGCGAGAAATACATCGAGGAGGTCAAGGCGCAGATCCGCACCAAGCTCGACGAGCACGGCATCCCCGCCGACGTGTCGGGGCGCTCGAAGCACCTCTACTCCATTTTCCTCAAAATGGAGCGCCAGGGGATCGATTTCGAGCAGGTCTACGACCTGATCGCCTTTCGCGTCATGGTGCAGTCGATCCGCGAGTGCTACGCGGTGCTGGGGATCATCCACTCGTCGTGGAAGCCGATCCCCGGGCGGTTCAAGGACTACATCGCCATGCCCAAGGCGAACATGTACCAGTCGCTGCACACCACCGTCATCGGCCCCTACGGGGAGCGGATGGAGGTGCAGATCCGCACCGAGGAGATGCACCAGGTCGCCGAGGAGGGGATCGCCGCGCACTGGAAGTACAAGGAGGGGAAGGTCGCCACGGGGCGCGAGGACAAGCGCTTCGCCTGGCTTCGCCAGCTGCTCGAATGGCAGCAGGAGCTCAAGGATTCGCGCGAGTTCATGGATTCGGTGAAGATCGATCTCTTTCCCGAGGAGGTCTACGTCTTCACCCCCAACGGCGACGTGAAGGAACTCCCCAAGGGGTCGAGCCCCATCGACTTCGCTTACAGCGTCCACACCGACGTGGGGCACCGCTGCATCGGCGCCCGGGTCAACGGGCGCCTCGTTCCGCTCAAGACCGAGCTGAAAAACGGCGACGTCGTCGAGGTGATGACCTCCACCGGGCAGACGCCGAGCAAGGACTGGCTCAAGTTCGTGCGCACCTCCAAGGCCCGCAACAAGATCCGCCAATGGATCAAGGCCGAGCAGCGCGAAAAGAGCGTCCAGCTCGGCCGCGACCTGCTGGAGAAGGAGCTGCGAAAGCACGGGTTCAGCCTCAACCGCATCCTCGGCTCCGAGGACATGGGGTTCGCCGTCGAGGAGCTCGGCTTTCGCAGCGAAGAGGACCTGATGGCGGCCGTCGGCTACGGCAAGATCTCGCTGGGCCAGATCATCGGGCGCGTCGTCCCGGCCGAGAAGCTCAAGACCGAGCCCCCCAAGCCGGGGCGCATCGACCGGGTGCTGGAGAAGATCCGCAAGAAGCCCTCCACCGCCATCAAGATCCACGGCGTCGAGGACATTCTGGTGCGCTTCGCCAAGTGCTGCAACCCCCTCCCCGGCGACTCGGTCATCGGCTTCATCACCCGCGGTCGCGGCGTGACGGTCCACACCACCGACTGCCCCCACGCGCGCGAGGGCGATCCAGAGCGGCGCATCGAGGTCGAGTGGGACATGAAGAAAAAGGCGTCGCGCCCGGCCAAGATCCGCGTCTACTGCGTCGATCAGAAGGGGATGCTCGCCGGCATCACCGGCGCCATCACCAATTGCGAGGCGAACATCATCAACGCCAACGTCTATTCGACCGGCGACCACAAGGGGATCAACAACTTCGAGGTCGACGTGCAGGATCTCGACCACCTCAACCGCGTTATCAACGCCATCCTCAAGGTGAAGGGGGTCTACAAGGTCGAGCGGATGAGGAACTGACAGATAACCTGCGCAGGGGCCGCTGTCGCGAGAACGCCCCTGCCGAACCGTGATAAAGGAGACGACCTATGGCAATCCAGAAGATTGAAACCAAAGAGGCGCCCGCCGCCATCGGGCCTTATTCGCAAGGGGTGAGGGTGGGAGATCTCGTCTTTTTCTCCGGACAGATTCCCCTCGACTTCCAGAGCGGCGAGCTCGTCGCGGGTGGAATCACCGAGCAGACCGAGCGCGTCCTCGCCAACATGAAGGCGGTTCTGGCGGCGGCGGGGCTCGGCTTCGAGAGCGTCGTCAAGACGACGATCTTCCTCACCGATCTCTCCAACTTCGCCACCGTCAACGAGATCTACGCCCGTCACTTCAGCGGCGTCTTCCCCGCGCGCTCCACCATCCAGGTGAGCGCCCTTCCCAAAGGGTCGCAGGTCGAGATCGAGATGATCGCCCAAGCGAAGTGAGAGCACCTCTTTGACGAAAAAAATACGGCCTGCGGGATTGCCCGGCAGGCCGTTTTCGTCGGAAATGATGGGGTCTTTTCCGCGCTACTTGGCGGTGATGACGCCGCAGGCGATGCGGGGGCCGGCGCCGCCGATGGGCTGGGTGTAGTGGTCGTCGCGATTGGCGTGAATCACCAGCGCGGCGCCGTCCTCGTCGAGAATCTTCGCACGACCGTCACGGCCGGTGAGAGAGGCCATGGTGGAGAAGACCTCGGCGCGTACCGTGCCGTCGGCATGGGCATAGATGTTGGGGAGGTCGCCCGCGTCGGGGCCTTCGGGATTGAGGAAGCCGTGCTTGCGGCCGTCGGGGTTGAGGTGGCCGGCCGAGGCGGTGAAGCCGTGGTCGTGGTCGGCGCAGGTCCCCACGCTGTGGATGTGGACGGCATGAGGGCCGGGAGGGAGTCCCTTCAGGTCGAAGTCGATGACGATGCCGTTGGGACCTTCGATGATGGTGGCGACTCCGATCTCCTTGCCGCTGTTGTCGACCATCCGTGCCACCGCCTGTTCCGCCGCCGACCCGAGTGTTGGAGCGCTGAGACATGCCGCTGCCACCATTGCCGAGACGGTCAATACGCTTCTTTTCATTGAGCTTCCTCCTTGGATTGAGAGTTGGCCCCTGGTCGCGTGCCGCCGTGATGGGCCGCGCCTGGAGCAAGAAGACAAAAACGGTCATAAATATGTAACTGTGTAGCTCAACCTTTAATCGAAATCAAGTTAAATTGTCGGAACAGTGTACACGATTCTCGCTGCTGATCAACACGGTCTGGATCGGCTTTTTCCTTGCCTCATTAATTCCGTATACGATATTCTTTTCAATGTCTTGCAGTCTTTGAATGAAATGGATTTTCGCAAAGGAGGTGTGATGTTTCGGTTCATTTTCAGAGGATTGCCCCTCGATGCTGCCACAGGTGGTGGAGATGGGGGCGACTTTTCGTACATGCGCCCCTTTGAGCGGGGATGGAGAGCGCCCGCATTCGGTGTTCTCGCCCTGGCCGCCGTCTCGCTTTGGGTCGCAGTCTTTCCGGAAGAGTTACGTGCTGAAACGTTTATCGAAAGGACGCTCGATTCGGCTCTTGTGAAGGAAGTACGCCAGGGCGGGTATGTGTTTTACCTGCGCCATGGCATAACGGACAGCTCCATACCGGACGAGGTTCCGGTTGACCTGTCCGATTGCGGAACCCAGCGCCCGCTGACGGCGCAGGGGCGTGAGCAGATGGCGCTGGTCGGGCGTACGTTGGTTCTTCTCGGCTGGCCGGTGGGTGAGCTCTTTTGCAGCCCGTTCTGCCGGGCCGTCGAAAGCGCCAGGGCGGCGTTCGAGAATCAGGAACCGACGGTGGAGCCGTTGCTGATGTATACCGCCGCCATGACCAGCGCCGAGAAGGCCCCGGTGGTCGCCAGGACCCGTGAGCTGATTGCGCAGCCGCTGCGGACGCCGGGCGTCAATCGGGTGCTGGTGGCTCACGGCCCCAATCTCGCCGAGGTCATGGGGTATTTCCCCCCCGAAGGATCGCTTGTCATCTTTCGTCCGCTGGACGAGGGGCGATTCGAGTATCTGGCCACCATTCTGCCCGATCAGTGGGCGAGCCTGAACCTGCACGGGGGAGGCCGGGATGGGCACCGTCCGTAACCTGACGCTGGCCTTTTTGCTCCCCGTGCTGCTGGTGCTTTTTCTTGCGGTGGCGATCGGGTATCTGTCGCTCGGCTCGCTTCGGGCGCAGCACCTGCAGTCAAGCCGTCTTCAGACCGACGATCTGCAGACGATCCGCTTCGCCGCCGAGTTCAGCCATGGAATGGGAGAGCTGCATCAGAAGGTGATCTCTGCCCTTAGAGGCGCCACGGAGGGGACGCTGTCCGAGCTGGAGCTGTATTTTCTCCATGCCGAGATTGTCGATGCGCTCGATGCCTACGGCGAACGTGCGCAACGCCTCGCGGCTTCGGAGCTCCTTGTGGCGGTCAATCACGACAGCTCCAAAGCCCTTCTTGAGGGCTTTCGGGAATATCGCCGCTTCGTCATCATGGCGACGGACATCGCCGCCATCGACCCTTCCACCGCTTACCGTTATGTCGACGAAGCGCGCGAGCACTTCATTCGCTTCACCAGCTATTCGCACCGTATTTCCGAGCTTCTGGCGAGCCGCGCCGATTCGCGCGGCGCGCAGGGGTCGCGTGACCTCGATGAGCACATCTCCCGTATCGCCTTTCTGGGCGCATGCGGTCTGGTTTTCATGATGGTGCTCGCCTGGGTTTCCAGCCTCCTTGTCAGCCGACGGCTGCGGATCATCACAGAAGCCTTGGTGGCCATCTCCGATAAGCGCAATCCCGCCACTTTGCCCGAAATCGAGAAGATGGCCCAACGTTCCGCCGGAGAGTTCGGCCGCGTCGCCCTAGGCCTTCTGGCTTTTCGCGAGACGGAAGCCCATCGCCGCAAAGCCGAGAATGAGGCTCACTATCTCTCCTGTTACGACAGCCTGACCCAACTCCCCAACCGGCGCCTCATCCGCGAGCATCTGAATCATGCCTTGCAGCACTGCGCCGGCACCGGGAACCGCGGCGCGTTGATCTATTTCGATCTCGATCATTTCAAGGCGATCAACGACACCGCCGGACACGCCTGCGGCGATATGCTGCTGATCGAAGTCGCACGTCGGCTACAGGGGTTGGAGGGAGAGACTCCTTTGCTCGGACGCCTTGGCGGCGACGAGTTCGCCTTGGTGCTGCCGTCGCTGGGGAGGGATCCGGCTGTGGTGACACAACGCGTTCGGCTCCTTGCCGAGCAGATCAGACAAAGACTTCAGGAGCCGTTTTCAATCGACGGCGAAATACATCGGATCACCTCCAGCATCGGCATCACCGTCTTCGACGGCATCGATCAAGGGGCCGAAGAGGTCCTGAAGCATACCGATGCGGCGATGTACCAAGCGAAAAAAGCGGGGCGAAACACCATCAGTTTTTTCGATCCGCAGATGCAGTTCGCCCTGGAGTCGAGGGTGCGCCTTGAGAAGGATCTGCGCAAAGCCCTGGAGAACGACGAGCTCTTCGTGCTTTATCAGCTTCAGGTCGACCAGAACGGCCAGGCGTGCGGGGCCGAAGCCCTGCTGCGATGGCGCCATCCCCAGCGGGGAGTCGTTTCACCGGCCGAATTCATCCCTCTGGCCGAGGAGTCCGGCTTGATCGTTCCGATCGGCTACTGGGTGCTCGAAACGGCTGCCCGGCAACTTCAGAGATGGGCGTCGAGTCCCGAAACGGCCGGCCTGAGTCTGGCGGTCAATGTCAGCGGACGTCAGTTTCGCGACCCCGATTTCGTCGCCCGGATCGAAGAGGTCCTGCGCACCTCCGATATCCGCCCTGAGCTGATCAAACTGGAGCTAACCGAGAGCACGGTGTTGAAGGGGGTGGAGGAGACGATCCAGAAGATGGAGCGGATCAGAGCCCTCGGCGTGCAGTTTGCCATGGACGATTTCGGCACGGGCTACTCTTCGCTGCAGTATCTCAAACGCCTTCCTCTGGACCAGATCAAGATCGATCAGTCCTTTGTCCGCGACATCCCCGGAGACCCCAACGATGTCGCCATCGTTCGGACGATCATCGCCATGGGGCACGCCCTGAAGCTCGATGTCATCGCCGAGGGGGTCGAAACGCAAGAGCAGCTCGAATTCCTGATGGCGCAGGGGTGCGCGGCTTTTCAGGGTTATCTTTTCTGCCGGCCGCTGCCGGCCGAGGAATTGACGTTGCACGAAGCCGCACGGCTGAATCCGTCTGTCGGTGGACTTCTTGTGCAGGCTGCCGGTCGGAGATGATGCGCGCGAAGGCGCGAAGGTGAGAGGATGAGGGAGAGCGGCGAGGCGGGTTTGTCGGATGGCGAGCAATAAAAAAGGTGGGCTGAGCCCACCTTTTTTTACACCACTTTGGCGACCGCACCGTCGCGGATGCAGCGGGTGCAGACGCGAAGGGAGCGCACGGAGCCGTTCTGGCGTGCCTTCACCTTCTGCAGGTTGGGGTACCATACTTTGCGTGTCTTGTTATGAGCATGGCTGACATTGTTGCCGGTCGTCGGTTTCTTGCCGCAGATTTCACATATTCTGGCCATCGGAATTACCTCCTGAAAATTTAGAACGCATATACTTAGCACGCTCCACGGGGGAATGCAAACGTTTTCTCCTCTTTTTGAGCGCTCTCTCCTGCGCTGGCGTCACTGTTCCTAGCTTTTCTTCGCCTGCACGATCCTCTCTGCGCACGAAAGTCCGAGAAGGACCTCTCCGACGGAGCCGAGCGAGGGGAAGACGCTGCGCGCGCAGCAGTTGAGAAGGTTTTTCTTCATCCTGATCCCGGCCTTCGCGCCGGGAAAGGCGCCGAGTCCCCGACGGATGTCGGGTTGCCGCGCGGACGGGAGCGGCGCTCCCTTTTGCTTCAATTCCAAAGCGGCGAAGGGGAAAAGAGTGCTAAGCTGCTGCTGCACCTGTTCGGTGGACGAAGCCGTGCCGGACAGGGTCTGGGCGCGGCAGGCGAGGGCGCCGCCGCCGACGGGCGAGAGAGTGACGCGAAGCAAGAGCTCGGTGCTGAGGATCACCCGGGGGGCGATCAGCGAAGAGACCCTTTTCTCCTTCAATTCGGCGGAAAAGGAGGCGGGGGGCTGCGAAACGACGGGGCGCATCGGTTCGGGAAGGAGGTCGATCGCTTCGGGCGAGGCGAGAAGGTAGTAATCGGCGCTGACGCGGCGACCGTCCTTGAAGGTGACCCCGTCGACGCTGCCGCGATGGACATCGAGCGATGCGACCTTCGAGAGCTCTTCGGTGCGGCCGTGGAACTGCTCGTAGCGCTGCTTCAAAAAAGCGTCGAAGGCGGAGGCGGAGATCGATCGAGGCTGCAGGGCGCTTCGCCACAGCAGCGCAGCCTCCCCCTCGGTCAGCTCCTCCGCCTTGCGCAGGGAGAGCCCTTCCATCAGCGCCCGCAGGAACACGCGGGAGGGGAGGTCGGCGCATCGCTCGAGGTTCAGGCAAAAGGGGCGGTTCAGGGCTCTGAGCGAAATCCTGCGCGCCATGGCGGCCCGGGCGAAGCGCAGCCGGCTCGCGGGGCCGTGAAGCGGGAGGCTTCCGGCGGCCTTGACGGTCTCCTCCAGGCGCTCGCCCAGATCCTCCAGGCGCGAAAGGATCTCCTCGATGACAAGGTGTCCGGCGGGAAACTCCCGCTTCAACTCGTCGGCAAGGGGGAGTGAGCCGTGGATTTCGGTGCGGGTGGAGGCGGTGACGATCTGAAGGGGGAGGGGAGTCGTCAGGCAGGAGCGCCCCCCCAGCCGTCCCAGGAAATCTTCAAGGGCGCCGGAAAGAAAGAGCCAGGGGTGCGCCGGGGGGCGACCGGTGGAGAGGGTCAGGACGCGCTCTCCCTTCTTGGCCGCGCTGCTGGCGGCCACGCGGGCGGCGAGGCTGTCTCCGAGAATGATGACGTTCAGTCTGCTCTGTGCCACGATGAGACGCTCAGGACCTCTTTAGAGGTCCGCCTCGCTGAAGATGCGCACGCCGCTGCGTGCGAGCAGGGCGGCGGTGACGCCGCGCCCCGAGACGATTTCGGCGCCGCGATAGATCTGGTGCACGCCGCAGGAAGGGCTTCGCTCCTTGAGAAGGGCCTCTTGGCATCCGGCCAGTCGGGCGATCATCAGCGACTCGGCCGCTCCTTTCGAAAAAAGGGCGTTCATCACCTCGCCGTCGCCGCGCACCACCTCGGCGCACCCGTCCAGGACGCCGTCGCCGTCGCCGCATGCGAAGTGGGTGGCCGGTCGAGGGGTGGGCAGTCCTGCAAGCTGCTCAGGACAGATCGGGACCGGAATGCACCGCTCGCGCCGCAGATAGTCGAGGGCGGCGGGGTTGGTCTTTGTCCCTCCGTCGTACCGCGTCGATAGCCCTAGAAGACAGGCGCTGACCAGAACCGGGCGCGCAGATGGATGATGGGTCATGACGTCTCCGAAGGGGCTCAGCCGCACAGGGGAGGGTGGACGAGGCCCTCTTCGATCGACGCCGGAGGAGGGTCGATGCGGACGCGTCGCCCTTCGATGTGCAGGCGCCCTTCGGCGAAGAGTTGGATGGCCCGGGGATAGATGCGGTGCTCCTGCTCGAGAATGCGGGCCGACAGAGTCGCCTCGTCGTCGGTGTCGAGAACCGGGACTGCGGCCTGGATGATGATCGGGCCGGTGTCGAGGCCGGCGTCGACGAAATGGACGGTGCAGCCCGAGAAGCGAACGCCGTATTCGAGGGCCTTGCGCTGGACGTGCAGCCCGGCGAAGGCGGGCAGGAGGGAGGGGTGGATGTTCATGATGCGCCCCGGGAAGGCGTCGAGAAAGACGTTGGAGATCAGGCGCATGAACCCCGCCAGAACGATCAGCTCGGCCCCGGCTCCCCTGAGCGTCGCCACCATCTGCGCGTCGTACTCTTCGCGGCTCGCGTACAGGCGATGATCGATGATGCGGTAGGGGACGCCGGCCTTTCGGCAGCGCTCCAGCGCCCTGGCCTCGGGGTTGTTGGTGAGGACGAGGACGATTTCGGCATCGATGGAGCCGTCGGCGCAGCGATCGATGATCGACTGAAGGTTCGTCCCGCCTCCGGAAACCAGTACGCCAAGACGCAGCTTGCCCTTCACGTCAACCTCCCTGTTTCTCTGTCTCGAAATCCGTAAACGAGGCGGGGAGTGAAGACGCTCTCCACTCCCCGCAGGTCGAATTGCTCGATGCGCCCCTCAGACGAGCTGCACCTGCTCGCTGCATTCGGGGCATTTGACGATCTCGCCGATCAAGTAGGCCTCTTCCTTGAGCCCCGAGAGCCTGACCATGACGTCGTCGGCTTCTTTCTCCGGCACGACGAGTACCATCCCAAGGCCGTAGTTGAAGGTGCGGTACATCTCCAGCGTGTCGATGTTCCCCCCCTCGCGCAGGATCTCGAAGATGGGGAGCTTGGGCCAGCTCTCCTTCTCGATGACCGCCTGGCAATGGCGCGGAAGGACGCGGGGGATGTTCTCCAGGACGCCGCCGCCGGTGATGTGGGCGATCCCCTTGATCTGGAAGTCGCGCAGCAGGTTCAAGATGGCCTTCACGTAGATGCGCGTCGGGGTGAGAAGCTCTTCGCCGAGGCTCTTCTCGAGGGAGTCGAGGCGGGAGTCGACGGTGAGCCCCATGGAATCGAAGAAGACCTTGCGGGCCAGAGAGTAGCCGTTGGAGTGCAGGCCGCTGGAGGCGATGCCGATGATGCGGTCGCCCACGGTGATGGTGGAGCCGTCGATGATGCGCTCGTTGTCGACGACCCCGACGGTGAAGCCGGCCAGATCGTATTCGCCTTCGGCGTAGAAGCCGGGCATTTCGGCCGTCTCGCCGCCGATCAGGGCGCACCCTGCCGTCACGCACCCCTCCGAGATCCCCTTGACGATCTCCACGGCCTTCTCCGGGGCGAGCTTGCCCGTGGCGAGATAGTCGAGAAAGAAGAGGGGTTCGGCTCCCTGGACCACGATATCGTTGACGCACATCGCCACTAGGTCGATGCCGACGGTGTCGTGCTTGTCCATGAGGAAGGCGATCTTCAGCTTGGTGCCAACGCCGTCGGTGGAGGCGACGAGGGTCGGCTTTTCGTATTTGCCGGCGTTGAGCGAGAAGAGTCCGCCGAACCCTCCGATGTCGGTGAGGACCTCGGGACGGGAGGTCGCTTTCACTAGCGGTTTGATCATCTGTACAAAACGATTGCCGGCATCGATATCGACACCGGCATCCTTATAAGTCACTCTATCTTCGGTGCTCAAGGGCGCGGACTCCTATGGATTTCAGCGGGCAAAAGTGCTCCATTATTAAATCACCTCCCGAATCTTGTCAATGCCAAAGTCCCCGGGTTGCCGGGGCGGGAGGAGGGAGAAGTGCCGCATTAATTTCTTTACAGGGGGGAGGGGCTGAAATATGATGATGGGCCGTCTGCGCACACGGCTGCGCACCGTTCGGTGCCCAACGTCGGAGCTGTAAACAATCGAAAAAATAGACACATCCATTGAAAACCCTAGAATCTGGGTGATGGCTGGGGACGATCTGGAGGAGGTCCTTGCACTCGAGAGGCGCTGCCAGCTTCAGCCCTGGTCGGCCGAGCTCTTCCGCGCCGAGCTCGCCAACCCGTTCTCGCGCATCGACCTGCTCCGGAGCGGGGGGCGGCTCGCGGGGTATATCTGCATCTGGGTCGTCGGCGATGAGCTTCAGATTCACAACGTCGTCACCGATCCCGAGTTTCGCCGGCGGGGTGTCGCCCGGGCGCTGGTCGAGAACGCGCTGTTTCGGGGGCGACACGAGGGGGCCGGGCGCGCCCTTCTCGAAGTGCGCATCACCAACGAGGCCGCTATCGCCCTGTACCGCTCCTTCGGCTTCGTGCGAAGCGGCGTTCGGCGGCGCTATTACGCAGACGGCGAAGACGCCGTGCTGATGGAGCTCGTGCTCGGCCCCGTCGCGGCCGCGCCTTTGCAACCTGATCACCGATAAACAGAGAGAGACGATGAAAAACTTCAGAACGGTCATCCTGTCCAATCAGGAGATTTCGCCCGGCTATTACCGGATGCGCATCCTGGCGCCGGGAATCGGCGCCATCGCCCGGCCCGGGCAGTTCATCATGTTCCGCAGCCAGATGTCCCACCCCCCGCTGCTGCGCCGTCCATTCGGGATCTTCCGCATCGGACTCCTGCCCCCCGACTGCGAGGGGCAGCCTCCCAAGGAGTATCTGGAGATCCTCTACAAGGTCGTCGGCCGCGGCACCTCGGTGATGTGCGAGCTTCACCAGGGGGACCGCGTGGAGGTGCTCGGCCCCCTGGGACGCGGCTTCGACGTGGGGCACCCCGGCGAAGAGAAGATCCTCGTCGGCGGCGGCATCGGGCTCGTCCCCCTCTTCATGCTTGCCGAAGAGCTGCTGCGCACCTCTGCGGTGCGGCTTCTGATGGGGGGGCGCACCCGCGACGACATCCTGGCGGTGACCGAGTTCGAGCGCCTGGGCGTTCGGACGTACGTCTCGACCGACGACGGCAGTCTCGGCGAGGAAGGGTTCGTCACCGAGGCGCTCATCCGCGCGCTGGAGAAATCGCCGGGGGCGACCGTCTACGCCTGCGGGCCGATGCCGATGATCGAAGCCGTCTACCAGATCTGCGCCGCCCGAGGGGTGCCGCTTCAGGTCTCCCTCGAAGCGCTCATGGCGTGCGGCGTCGGGGCGTGCCTGGGGTGCGTCGTCAAGGGGGCGGGCCACAGCGATCAGAGCCCCCGCTACCTGTGCACCTGCAAGGAAGGCCCCGTCTTCCGAGCCGAGCAGCTGGACTGGAGCCGCCTGGGAGAGGAAAACGGATTTTGCGAAGGGTGCAAGTCATGATGGAGAAAAGCATGAAAAGGCCGAGCCTGGCCGTAGAGGTCGCCGGAATCCGGATGAAGAACCCCGTCATGCCCGCCTCGGGCACCTTCGGGTACGGGGAGGAGTACGCCGGCTATCTCGATCTTGAGTGCCTGGGCGCCATCGTGACCAAGGGGCTCTCGCTCAAGCCCAAGGCGGGGAACCCCACGCCGCGCATCGCCGAGACGACCAGCGGGATGCTCAACGCCATCGGACTGCAGAACGTCGGAGTCGACGCCTTCATCGAGTACAAGCTGCCGTTTCTTCGCGAGATCAACACCCCCGTCATCGTCAACTTCTTCGGCAACACCCTCGAGGAGTACGGCGAGGTGGCGCAGCGCCTCTCGGATATCCCCGAGATCGCCGGGGTGGAACTCAACATTTCGTGCCCCAACGTCAAGCAGGGGGGGATCGTCTTCGGCACCGACCCGAGCTGCGCCCATGAGGTCGTCGCCCATGTTCGCAAGTACCTGAAAAAGCCCCTTATCGCCAAGCTGACCCCCAACGTCACCGACATTGCCGTCGTGGCAAGGGCCGTCGAGGAAGCCGGCGCCGACGCCATCAGCTGCATCAACACCATCACCGGCATGGCCGTCGACGTGCGCACCCGCAGGCCCCGTCTGGCCAACCGCACCGGAGGACTCTCGGGCCCCGCCATCCGCCCCATCGCCGTGCGCATGGTCCATCAGGTGGTGCAGGCGGTGAAGGTTCCGGTCATCGGCATCGGGGGGATCGTTGAGGCCGCCGACGCCCTCGAATTTCTCATCGTCGGCGCCACCGCCGTGCAGGTCGGAACGGCCAACTTCATCGACCCCACCGCCATGGCCGACATCATCGAGGGGATGGAGAAATTTCTCGTCGAAGAGGGGATCGGGGATATCCGGGAGCTGATCGGGAGTCTGGAACTATAGGCGATGGGCGATGGGCGATTGAAAGAGGGCGCTCTTTTGATACGAGCTTTTGTTTTTCCTTGCCTCTTGCCTAGAGCCTCGGGCATGACTTTCTGAATGGACCTCATAACCACCCACATCAACGCCGATTTCGACTGCCTCGGTGCGATGGTGGCGGCCAGAAAGCTTTATCCCGACGCGGTCATGGCCTTCGCCGGGGCGCAGGAGCGCAGCCTGCGCGAGTTTTTCCAGCGCGGCGGAGCCGACCCTAAGGAGTTTCGCCGCCCGAAGGAAGTCGACCTCGACGCCGTGACGCGGCTGATCCTGGTCGACGTGCGTCAGTCCGACCGCATCGGCCCCTTCGGCGAGATCGCCAGGAAGCCGGGCGTCGAGATCCATGTCTACGACCATCACGCCCCCAGCGAGGGGGATCTTCGCGGGAGCGTCGAGCACTACGAGCCGGTCGGCTCGACGGTGACGGTTCTGACGCACCTGTTCATGGAGCGGGGGATCGAGCCGAGCGCCGAGGAGGCGACGATCATGATGCTCGGCCTCTACGAAGACACCGGCAGCCTTCTTTTCAGCTCGACCACCGTGCGCGACTACGAGGCTGCGGCCTTTTTGCTGGCGCGCGGAGCGCGCCTCAACACCGTCGCCGATTTCCTCGTCCAGGAGCTCACCCCCGAGCAGGTCGCCCTGCTGCATCAGCTCATCGAAAACCGCGTCGTCTACAACCTGGCCGGCATCGAGGTCTCGGTGGCCCATGCGACCTCCGACCACTTCGTCGGAGATCTGGCCGTCCTCGCCCACAAGCTGCGCGATATGGAGAACCTCGATGCCCTCGTCATCGCCGTGAGGATGGGAGGGCGGATCTTCATGGTCGCGCGCTCGCGCATCGCCGAGGTGCACGTCGGCGAGATCCTCGCCGAGTTCGGCGGCGGAGGGCATAGCTTCGCGGCCGCCGGGGCCGTTCGCGACCGCACCCTGGTCGAGGTCCTCGAAGAGCTCCCCCTCGTGCTCGCCCAGCACGTTCAGCCCCGCAAAGGGGCGCGCCATCTCATGTCCTTCCCCGTCAAGACGGTGCAGGTCGGCGAGTCGATCCGCGCGGTGCGCGACTTTCTCAACCGCTACAACGTCAACGCCCTTCCGGTCATGGACGAAGGGCGGATTGCCGGCCTCGTCACCCGCCAGGTCATCGACAAGGCGGCGCACCACGGCCTCGAGGAGGTCGGGGTCGAAGATTTCATGAGCCGCGAATTCGTCACCGTCGACCCCGACACCCCCATCGAGACGCTGCGCGAGCTCGTCATCGACGGCAACCAGCGCTTCGTTCCGGTCGTGGGGAAGGGGGCGCTCGTCGGGGCGGTGACGCGCACCGACCTGCTTCGCCACATGGTCGCAGGGGGGCGCGATCTGGCGACCTCGCGTCTTTTCGGGGCCGACGCCCCGGGCATCAAGCGCAGGAACATCACCCGGCTGCTCAAGGACAAGCTCCCCCCCCGCATCTACGAGATGCTCATGGAGATGGGGGAGACGGGCGACCGCCTGGGGGTGAGCGTCTTCGCCGTCGGTGGCTTCGTGCGCGATCTGCTGCTGCGCAAGGAGAACCTCGACATCGACATCGTCGTCGAGGGGGACGGCATCGCCTTCGCCGCCGAGTACGTGCGCTCGCGCCGCTGCCGCATCCGCACCCACCGCAAGTTCGGCACCGCCGTCATCATCTTTCCCGACGGCTTCAAGGTCGACGTCGCCTCGACCCGCATGGAATACTACGTTGCCCCGGCGGCTTTGCCCACCGTCGAGCACGCCTCCATCAAGCTCGATCTGTACCGGCGCGACTTCACCATCAACACCCTCGCCGTCGCGCTGAACGGCACCTGGCGCGGCGAGCTCATCGACCACTTCGGCGCCCAGCGCGACCTGAAGGACAGAGCGATCCGCGTCCTGCACAACCTGAGCTTCGTCGAGGACCCGACCCGCGTCTTTCGCGCCATCCGCTTCGAGCAGCGCCTCGGCTTTCAGCTGGGGCGCCACACCGAGCACCTGCTGCGCAGCGCCGTTCGCCTCGGCCTCATCGACAAGGTCGGCGGCAGCCGGGTCCTGAACGAGCTGACGATCATCCTGTGCGAGGCCGATCCCCTTCCGGCGGTGCTGCGCCTCGAGGATCTCGACCTTCTCAAATACATCCACCCGGCCCTGAGCACCCGGCGCCGTGCGCGGCAGCTGTTCGAGCGGGCCGATCGCGTGCTGCACTGGTTCGAGCTTCTCTATACCGGCGAGGAGATCCGAAGGTGGCTGGTCTACTTCCTGTGTCTGGGGGCCGATCTCGACCGCGATGCCATGATCGGGGTCTGCGCGCGGCTCGACATCCCGCCGAAGGTGCGATCGGTCCTCACCGAGACCCGCGATGAGGCGCTGGATCTGCTGCAGAAGCTGGAGCGCCGCCGCGTTCATCACAAGCCTCCGCGCAACAGCGACCTCTTCCATCAGCTCAACCCTCTGCCCACCGAGATCATTCTCTTTTTGATGGCGGCCGCCGGCGACGAGGAGGTGCGGCGCTGGCTTTCGCGCTTCTTCACCCATCTGCGCGGCACGGCTCCCATCCTCACCGGCGACGATCTCAAAGAGCTCGGCCTTGCGCCGGGACCGATCTACAAGAAGGCCTTCACGGCCCTTCTCGACGCCCGCCTCAACGGCAAGGTCCTGACCCGCCAGGAGGAGATCGCCCTGGTGCGCCGCCGCTTTTTGAAGCGAAGCGAAGAGCCGAGCGCCCCCGGCGCCGATTGACTCCAGCGAGCCCGATCTGGTACAAAGGACTGTTCATCCCTCTTCGGAAAGCGGGCCATGGAAACCCTTCTCGCCAAAATTTCGATCATGCTCATTCCGGCGCTCTTCGCCGTGACGCTGCATGAGGTGGCTCACGGATACGCGGCCGACCGCTTCGGCGACCCGACGGCCCGGATCCTCGGGCGCCTCACCCTCAACCCGGTGCGGCATCTCGACCCGATCGGCACCCTGGCGCTGCTCTTCTTCGGCTTCGGCTGGGCCCGCCCCGTGCCCGTCAACACCGGCAATCTGCGCAGCCCCAAAGAGGACATGATCTGGGTCGCGCTGGCCGGCCCTCTGACGAATTTCTCGCTGGCGCTGCTGTCGGCCATCGTGCTGCGGATTCTCGCCCTCGTCGGCGACAGCGGCGTCGCCTCCGGCGCGACCTTCCTGGAGCCCCTCGAGCTGATGGCGGCCTTCAGCCTCTACATCAACGTCATCCTCGGCGTCTTCAACCTGCTCCCCATCCCGCCGCTCGACGGCGGCCGCGTGCTGACGGGCGTCCTCCCCTCGGGGGCGGCCCGCACCCTTTCGCGGGTGGAGCCCTTCGGGTTCATCATCGTCATCTTCCTCGTCTTTTTCACGGACTTGTGGCGCCTCGTTCTGGCGCCGATCATCTCCTTGTTCGTCAGCATTTTGGCCGGTTCGCAGGTCTTCATGGTGGAGCGTACCATCCAGTTCCTGCTGGCCCGCTGAGGCGCCCGATGTCGTACGAAGTTCGTCTGGACAAGTTCGAGGGACCCCTCGATCTTCTCATCCATCTCATCCGCAAGAACGAGGTCGATATCTACGACATCCCCATCGCCGAGATCACTGCCCAATATCTGGCCGTCGTCGACGACATGCAGAGCCTCAACCTCGACGTCGCCGGGGAGTTTTTACTGATGGCGGCGACGTTGCTGCACATCAAATCGCGCATGCTGCTGCCGCAGCCCGATGAGGAGGGGGGCGAAGAGGAGGAGCTCGATCCGCGCGCCGAACTGGTGCGCCGGCTCCTCGACTATCAGCGCTACAAGGAGGCCGCCGCGGAGATCGACGCTTTTGCGATGCTCGATCGCGACGTCTTCGCGAGACGCACCTTTGCGCCGGAGCTCGCCGCCCCCGACGCCGAACCCTTCGAGGCCGTCGGCCTGTACGAGCTGGTCGAGGCATTTCGCCATCTTCTGCGTGAGGCCGGTGAGGAGGTCGTACACGAGGTGGTGGCCGAGCGCCTCTCGGTGGTCGACCGGATCAATCGCATCCTCTTTTTGCTCACGGGGAGAGAATCCCTCGAATTTCGCGAGCTCTTCTCCGAGCGGCCCGACCGCCACGAGGTCGTCGTGACCTTTCTGGCCATGCTGGAGTTGATCAAGATGCGCACCATTCGCTGCCTGCAGACGACGCGCCACGGCGCCATTTGGCTCTACCCCGCCGTCGATGCGTCAACGGTCGACGAGGCCGCATGGGTCGATGAGGATGCCCTTGGATACGGATGAGTTGAAACCGCTGGTCGAAGCCCTCGTCTTCGCCTCCGAGGCGCCGCTGCGTGCCGAGCGCATCGCCGAGATCCTGGAGGTCGACAAGGCGGCGGTGTCGACGGTTCTGGGCGCGCTGTGCGAGGAGTATCTGCAGGCGGGGCGCGGTTTTGTTCTGGTCGAGGTGGCGGGCGGCTTTCAGTTTCGCACCCGTCCCGAACACGCCGAGTGGCTCAGGCGTCTCGGTCAGAGCCGCCCCTTTCGCTTCAGCCGTGCGGCCCTCGAAACCCTCGCCATCGTTGCCTACCGCCAGCCGATCACCCGCGCCGAAATCGACTACCTCCGAGGGGTCGACTCGGGCGGCGTCCTCAAGACTCTTCTGGAGAAGCGCCTGGTGCGTATCCTGGGCAAGAAGGACATCCCGGGCAAACCCCTGATCTACGGTACGAGCCGCGATTTTCTCGAGCTCTTCGGCCTGAAGGATCTGAGCGCCCTGCCGTCGTTGAAAGAGGTCGGTGAGCTTCCGGGGACGGCGCTGGAAGGACTGTTCGATGAAGCGCCGCAAGGGCGCATGCAGGAGGAGACAAGGTGAAGGAACGTCTGCAAAAACTCATGGCCGCCGCGGGTCTCTGTTCGCGCCGCCAGGCCGAGGTCTGGATCGGCGCCGGCCGCGTCACCGTCAACGGCCGGATCGCCTCCATCGGCGACCAGGCGGACCTGCGCGTCGATCGCGTCGAGGTCGACGGCAACCCGCTGGGCTCCCCCGAGCGGCACTATCACGTCCTTTTGAACAAGCCGGCCGGCTACGTCTCCACCCTCAGCGACCCCGAGGGGCGCCCCGTGGTGACCGATCTTCTGCGGGAGATCCCCGCGCGCCTCTATCCCGTGGGGCGCCTCGACTACAACACCGAAGGGCTTCTCCTTCTCACCAATGACGGCGCCCTCGCCCATCATCTCGCCCATCCCCGCTATGAGGTCGACAAGACCTACCTGGTGCGCGTCCGGGGGCACCTCGGCGACGAGGACCGCGCGCGCCTTCAGCAGGGGGTCGTCCTCGACGACGGCCCGACCGCCCCCGCCCGCCTGTCGCGGGTGCGCCTGTCGGGGCAGCACACATGGTTCGAGATCACCATCCACGAGGGGCGAAACCGTCAGGTGCGCCGGATGTGCGAAGCGATCGGGTATCCAGTCAGCCGGCTCAAGCGCATCCGCCTCGCCTTTCTCGATCTGGGCGAACTTGCGCCCGGAGAGTTTCGGCTTCTGAACAAAGACGAGGTGAAGCGATTGCACTCGCTTTAACCGATGTTACATTTAAATGTCGATAACTAACGGCCGGCACTCTTGCCGGCCGATTTTTTGGGAGGGAAGAGACGATGGAGATAAAGCTCGACTACACCAGCATGATGGCCTCGGTGATCGGGGAGCGCTACGGCATCACCGAGACGGAGCTCGAAGCGCTGATCCCCCGCACCGAACAGATCCACGACACGCTCATGGCGCGGCGGGATCGCGGGGAGCTTCCGTTTTACGATCTGCCCTTCGACACCGACATGGTCGAGGAGATCGTCCCTCTGGCCGACGGGCTCGCCGAGCGCTTCGAGAACGTGGTCGTTCTCGGCATCGGCGGATCGGCCCTGGGCACCATCGCCATCGCCAACGCTCTGGCTCCCCTGTATCACAATCAACTGCCGCGGGAGCGCAGAAAGGGGCGGCCGCGCCTCTATGTCCTCGACAACGTCGACCCGTCGGGCTTCGGCGAAGCTCTCGATCTGCTCGATCCCGCGGCGACCGTCTTCGTCGTCATCAGCAAATCGGGCTCGACCGTCGAGACGATGTGCCAGTTCATGATTGCCAGGGAGTGGGCCGAGAAGGGGGTCGGGGCCTTGTACAAGGAGCACTTCATCCTCGTCACCGACCCTCTCACGGGGGGGCTTCGCCAACTGGCCGAGACGCAGGGATATCGCAGCTGCGAGATCCCCTCGGGGGTCGGCGGACGCTTCACGGCCCTCACGGCGGTCAGCCTTCTGCCCCTGGCGGCGATCGGAGTCGATATCCGGGGGGTTCTGCGCGGCGCCGCGGCGATGTCCGAGCGGGTCACCCGCGCCGGACTGATGGAAAACCCCGCCTACCTGAACGCCGCCCTTCAGTATCTGGCCTATCAGAAGGGGCTCACGATGTCGGTCATGATGCCCTACAGCGACCGACTCAGGGACATCGCCGACTGGTTCCGGCAGCTTTGGGCCGAGAGCCTCGGCAAGAAGCACTCTCTTTCGGGGGAGATCGTCCACGTCGGCCCGACGCCGATCAAGGCGCTCGGCACGACGGACCAGCACTCGCAGGTGCAGCTCTACATGGAGGGCCCCTGCGACAAGACGGTCACCTTCCTCATCCCCGACGATTTCGGCACCGATCTCACCATCCCCCCCATGGAGGGCGCGCCGGGCTTGTCGTATCTCGCCGGGCGCTCCATGGCCGAGCTGATCGTCAGCGAGCAGCGGGCCACCTCCGTCGCCCTCACCAAGAACGGCCGCTCGAACTGCACCATTTCCATCCCCGCCGTCACCGCCGAGTCGATCGGCGCCCTGATCTATCTGTTCGAGGTGCAGACGCTCTTCGCCGGCGCCCTTTTCGATGTCGACCCCCTCGATCAGCCCGGCGTCGAGGAGGGAAAGGAGCTCACCTACGCACTCATGGGGCGCTCGGGGTTCGAGGCCAAGAAACAGGAGTTCGACCGCTGGAGCGCTATCGACAGACGTGTTTTGTAGGCACCTGTTTTATCGGCCAAATCACGGTTCATCATCCTTGACACGCTCTGCGGCGTTGGTTTAGATTCGCCCCAGGCCCTATGGCCGAACCGGTTTGCCGACTCACCTCTCATCGTCTCTGGATTCGAGCATTGTCGACCAAAGAAAAGCTACTCGCCTCAGCACAGAAGCTCATCGCCAAAGGGCAGCTCCCCCGGGCCGTCAAGGATTATGAGGAGCTCGTCAAGCTCGATCCGAAGGATCTGCGAAACCGTCAGAAGCTTGCCGAGCTCTACAGCCGGGCGAGGATGACCGCGGAGGCCATCGAGGCTTTCGAGAAAGTGGCCGGAGCCTACGTCGAGAACGGCTACCTCCTCAAGGCGATCGCCGTCTACAAACAGGCGCAGCGCCTCGATCCGGCCCGGATCTCGATTTCGTTGAAGCTGGCCGAGCTCAACCAGCGCCAGGGGCTCGTCGGCAACGCGCTGGCCGAATACCGTGCGGTGGTCGACAGCCACGAGAAGAACGGCCGGATTCAGCAGGCCGTCGACATCCTTGGGAAGATGAAGGATCTCGATCCGGAGAACATCAACATCCGGGTCAAGATCATCGAAACGCACCTGCAGCACGGCGCACCGCTGCAGGCCCGGGCGGAGCTCGGCGAGACGATCGAGATGCTCGAGGGGCGCCACGACAACTCCCGCCTGAACAAGCTTTTCGAGTTTTTTCTTCCGCGCTTTCCGGACGATCCCCTCATGCAGGTCGGGCAGGCGAGTCTTCTGCTGGCCAAGGCAGAGGCGGCGAGCGCCGTCGCTCTGCTCACCTCCGTGCTTACGGAGAAGCCGGACGATTTCGCCGCGCTGCGCCGTCTCGCCGAAGGGTATCGCCAACTCGGCGACTTCGCCGCTGAGAGCGATGTCTATCGTCGGCTCCTTCAGGGGCGCCCCGACGATCTGAAGCTGCGCATCGGGCAGGTGAGGGCGCTCCTCGACGGCGGCGAGGGCGTCGAAGCGCTGAGAAAGCTCGAAGAGTGGAAGAGGGCCTTCGCCGAGGCCGGTCAGCTCAAGGCGCTGAAGCATTTTTACGAACGTCTCGCCGTGCAGATGCCGGACGATCCCCGCGTCGCGCAGACCCTTCGCTCGCTGAATACGGCCGCCCAAAGGACAAAGGACGAAGAGGCTTCTTCGGCCCCCGTAGAGGACCTCCCCGAGGTTCGAGTCGCCGAGGTGCCCGCCTCGCCCCCCCCGTCGCCGCCGGAGGAGCTGGAAGGGGCCGAGGAGATCCCCCTGGAGTTTCTCGAAGGGTTCGACGAGGCGCCCTCGGTCTCTGCCGAATCGGTATCGATCCCCGAAGCGCCCCCCGCGGAGCAACCTCTCGCCGAGGAGATCGAGCTCGACCTCGATTTCTCCTTCGATCTGGACGACGAAGTACCTGAACCGCACCATTCGTTGACGGATGAATTCATCGCCCCGGAAGGGGAGGCCGACAGCTTCGAGGCCGATTTCCTCGACGCCCTTCCCGACTTCCTTTCGGAAGAAGAGGAGAAGGGGATAGAGGAGGAGGCGCCGGTTTTTTCGGCCGTCCCTCTGCCGACGAAAAGGCGCGAGATCAAGACCGACGTCGAGGTGGAGGACGCGGAGTCCCACTACAATCTCGGCATCGCCTACAAGGAGATGGGGCTTCTCGAGGAGGCTGTCGCCCCC
>JBJHBH010000063.1:0-21127 GCA_050485365.1 Desulfuromonadales bacterium
CCGCAACGACGAGAGTGCCGATCCCGAAGGCCGCCAAGCGCGTTCTACCGGGCTCGAGACGCGCCGGAAGGACTTCGGCAAAGCCCGGGTCCTCTGAATAGAATACCCAATAGCCGACGGGATCGCAATGGGGGTCGACACAGCGCTCCCACCGGAACGTCACCGAACGGCGCAGATTGTCCTGGTCGGGCAGAGGATGAATCAGAACCGGTACGTCGGGGGGGGTGTTTCCGGGTGCGATCCGCCCTGTACCGGTGGCGAACGCGCGCAGCGTTGTCTGGGCGCTCCCCGCCTCCCCGTAGGGGATGTCGAGAGCCGCGCCGTGGTCGCCGACGCTCCAGGGGAGGTATTCGATACGCAGCCCGCAACGCCCCCCCGGCGCAAGGGTCCGCTCGGAGCACCCGTCGGAGCGCAGCGCGAAGGGGGCGAAGGGCTCCGAAGACACGATCTCCCCGAGGGCGACGGGGACGCCGCCGGTGTTGATGAGGAACAGGGTTCCGCTGATGCGGGTGCCGAGATAGACCGCCCCGAAGGTCACCTCTTCGGCGTCGACGCTCAGGGAAAGCCCGGCCGGCGGCTCCTCGGGATCGTCTCCCGGCGCTTCTGTTGGCGGCGGCTGTGCGGGCGGCGACGAAGGCGGATCGTTTCCGGGGGGCGGACTGTCGGGCGGATTGGGGAGGCGAATCCCCTCGCCGAAGACGCGGACCGTTTCCCGCGACGTGCGGTTTCTCCCCTCTGTGTAGGTGACGTCGATTCTCCCTGAGTAGCTTCTTTCCTCGGTGGGATAAAAGCCGATGGTGAAGCGGCACGACTCTTTTTCCCTGAGCCGCTCACCGCTGCACTCGTCGTGAACGATGTAGATCGTGCCGTCCTGCGCATTGCGCGGGCCGACCTCCGTGATCGTGATCGGGTCGTCATCGTCGTTGACGACCAGAACATGGGCCTGCGCGACCTGTTCGACGGGGACCGCCCCGAAGTCGATTCTGGACGGCTCCAGCTCGACGTCCGCATGTAGGCGGATGGGAAGAAACAGCAAAAAGAAGAGCGATAAAATCGACAGTCTCCGCAGCATCTCGACGCCTCCTCGTATTTTTATTATCTCGTTTTAATTTATGTCGAGGTGATGTCAAGGCGCGATTTTCCCGGCGGGGCCGTGTTGGCACCGAAGCACTTTGGGGTACGCTCTTGGTGGGAGGATGCCGACATGATCGAGATCGACGGCTCTCTGGGGGAAGGGGGCGGACAGATCGTGCGCAGCGCCCTGACGATGGCCATCGTCACCGGCGAGGCGATCCGGATCGAGCGGATTCGGGCTCGGCGCAGCGCGCCCGGCCTGCGGCCGCAGCATCTCAAGGCCGCCGAAGCCGCCGCCGCCATCTGCGAAGGGCGCCTGGAAGGGGCGCAGATCGGATCGGAGAGGCTCGTCTTTCACCCCGGCAGGCTCCGCCCGTTCAGCGGCCGCTTCGACATCGGCACCGCCGGAGCGACGAGCCTGCTTCTACAGACGGTCGCGCTGCCGCTGATGCGGGCCGAGAGCGCCTCGCAGCTGACCCTGTGCGGCGGCACGCACGTCCCGTGGAGCCCCTCGTTCCACTACCTCGAACGCCAATGGCTTGCGTGGCTGCGGGCCATGGGGGCGCAGATCCGCATCGAGCTGCAACGTCCCGGCTTCTACCCGCGCGGAGGGGGCCTCATGGAAGCGCACATCGATCCCTCCTCCGTCCTTCGCCCCCTCGTACGCACCGAGCGGGGACCCCTTCGCGAGATCCGTCTCCTGTCGCTGAGCGCCGGATTGCCTCGCCGGATCGCCGAGCGGCAAAGCCGCGCCGCGTCGCAGATCCTCGCGCGCTGCCGAGCCGAAATCCGCACCGAAATCCTCTGCCTCGACTCCCTGTCCAAAGGGACGATGCTGCTGGCCGAAGGCGTCTTCGAATCGGCGCGCGCGGTATTTTTCTCCCTCGGGCAAAGGGGAAAACCGGCCGAGCGGGTCGGCGCCGAGGCCGCCGAAGCGCTCCTCGATTTTCTTCGCAGCGACGCGCCCGTCGAGGAGCACGGCGCCGATCAGCTCATCCTCCCTCTGGCGCTGGCGCAGGGGGAGTCGGTCTTTCGCACCTCGACCGTGACGACGCACCTGCAGACCAACATCCGCATCCTTCACCATTTCCTCCCCGATCGAGTCCGCATCGAGCGCCACCCGGGAGGATCGGCCACCGTCCATATCCGCGGAGAACCAGGGCGGAAGGCACCCTGAAACACCTCATCCGAAGGAGGCTCCCATGCCTGAAATCCTCATCCGATGTCCCATCACCGGTCGCGACGTCCATACCGGCGTCTCTCTCGCATCCGAGGTCTTTCTCCACAGCGACTTCGAGACCCACCCCGTGGCGTGCCCCTACTGCGGAGGGCGCCATGCCTGGAAGAAGGGGGATGCCTACATGCAGTTTCCGCCCGAAAGGACTCCTTCGAAGACGAAGCCGCACTGAGTCGAAGGAGAATCGAGGCGCCTTGACAAGGGCGTAGGCGATGATAATCAGAGCATCAGGAGGACCGCAAATCCCCCTCATGCACCGAAAGGAGGCGCGCAGATGAGACGCGACCCGGAAACCGACCTGCCGAGCGAAGACGAGCTTCGTGCCCTCAGCGACAGGACCACCGACGAAATCGAAGACGACATCGTCCGGATTCGGGCCGCGATGGACCAGACCCTGAGCGCCATCGAAGGAAAGCTCGACGCGACCGAGCTCATGCGCAGGGTGCAGAGCTATCTGACGGCGGGGCCCGGCGAATTCGGTGCGAACCTCTCAAAGGTGCTGAAGGAGAACCCGATACCCGTTTTGATGGTCGGTATCGGGCTGGCGTGGCTGGGATGGGCGGGCGTGCGGCAGAAGAGCCGGGAAATCGAGAAGATCTATCTCGATGCGTATGAGAGGTTCGAACGCAAAAGAAGGCGGCGCCAATCGTGGAACGACCTCTCCCATGCCGCCGTGCGCCTTCGGGGAAAGATGCGACGCGCGCGAAAGGAGGCGGCTGTGGCGGCCGAACCTGAGCGGCGGCACCGCGCCAGGCGACGCAGCGCGACACGACGAAAAGAGGGCGCGGCCCGTATCCGCACCCCCCTGATGAGCTCGCTCGGTGCCGTCGTCGGGGCGGCCTTCAGCGCCGCGCTGTCGAAACGGCTCTGAGAGCCACCCCTTCTCGGTATCTATTCACCTCGTGTGGGGTCGCGGCTCACATGACAAGGGTGTCTGGCGCCATGGACGGCGCCAGTCAAGCGGCCATGGACGGCGAAAAGCGTCCCTTGGCATGGGAGGTGGGACCCCTTGCTGAACAGTTACCCTTCTCGAACGAAGAACCCCGAGGGAGCCGTCGCCCTCGGGGTTCTTCGTTGCGAAAAGCGCAGATGGGACGGCGGGACGGATCAGCGATCGACGTCGCGGCCGAACTGATGGAACTCGTCGAGGTTGCTGAACTCGCGCCAGGCCAGGTACTCGTTCGGCGCGTTGACGAAGTTGTAGATGTTTTCGAGGATGTTGAAATGCTTCTGCTCCTCGGCGGCGATGCGCATGAGGATCTCCCTCACCGCCGGGTTCGACTCCTTCTTCGCCGCCTCTTCGTACAGATCGACGCTGTCGGCTTCGAGCTTCATGGCATAGAGATACCCTTCCAGGTCGTCTTCGAGAGGGGGGACGCTCACCTTGCCGGCGAGGAGCTCTCCAAAGATGTTCTGCGCCTCCTGCAGCACCGTGGTGTCCTCCATGCGCGGAGTCTCGGTCTGCAGGGCCTGAAAGATTTCGTAGTGCTTCTGCTCGTCGGCGGCGAGGCGGGTGAAGATCGTGCGCAGCCCAGGATTCCCGCACTTCTGGGCCATCTTCTCGTAAAAGGCCTTCCCGTCCTGTTCCATCTTCATGGCGAAATCGAATACGCCCATCCTTCCCTCCTTCTCTTCGAGCTGATCGGGCTTCATGATGGAGAAACACGCGAGTCACTCAACTCTAGCGGGGAAGTCTTCGGTGTCAAGCTCTCATGCCTGCCTGGACGCCAGGAGCCGGGCGCGGCGATCGCGGATCGCCGCGGCGTGACTTTCCTCCTCGTCGGCCAGCCACGTGAAGGCCTCTTTCCCTTCGGCGCTGAGGGACCGGGCGGCGGCCTGCCGGAAATAGTCGGCGAAGCTCTCTTCGGCTGCGATGGCGAGGTCGACCGCCTTCAGGTCCGGATCGTCACCGTGCAGGACCTCTTCGATGCGCTCGACCGAGGGGAAGACCTCCTTTTCGCGAAAGCGCTGGAGATAGGGGATAAACGCCTCTTCGTTGTCGAAGAAGGCCCCGTCCCGGTATTTGGGGACGAGCTTCTCCAGGGTCCTGAGGTGCGCGACCTCGTCCTGGGCGAGCCAGGTGAAGATCTCGCGGATCAGCTCGCTGCGGGCCTTCAGCGCCAATGCGGTGTAGAAGCGGTACCCTCTTTTCTCGACTTCCATCGCGGCACGAATGACCTCGAACCCGCTGAAATGCTCTACTGCGTTCATTCCCATCGTCTCCTTTTTCGTATTAATTCAGACGGCGAAAAACGTCCCTTGGCATGGGAGGTATGACCCCATGCCGAACGGTTACCTTTTTCACACACGAGCGGGGCGGGCACAGCAGCCCGCCCCTTCCAATCCAGATAATATTCGTTGCGCTACGGTTACCGGAAGAGCCCCCGAATGGCGTCCTCGATAGGGCTTCGTCTCGGCTCTTCGGCGGGCGCCTCGCCTTCGGGCGTCTCGGGGGGCTCCTGCCTGGGCAGCAGCCGCTCGATTCCCCGTTCGAGCTGCTGGCGCAGCTCCTGGTCGGCTCTCTCTCTGAGCTGTCGCTGAATGCCGGTGGTGTCGATGGTGAATCGCGGCTCCGAAGCGGTGCCGGCCACCCGGATCGGCACGCTCCCCCACCCCTGATCGTCCTTCAGAAACTGCGTCACCGTCCCGCGGGCGTCGAGCCTGCCGAGGAGGTCGGGCGAGAAGCGCGGGTTGAGCGAGAGGTCGAGGGCGAAATTCTCCAGTCCGACGGTACCGGTGGGATTCATGCGGACGGCGCTGCCGTCGATGACGCTGTTGACCTGCAGGTTGCCGTCGCGGGCGGTGAAGCTCCCTCTGGCTTCGCTGAAGCGAAGAACGCGCAGCTCCTCCAGGTTGAGAAAATCGGCCAGATCCCGCACCAGTCCGTCGCCCGTCAGCCGCCCGTCGCGGATCGACACCGCGCCCCCGCCGGTGAGAGTGCGGCGGATCTGATCCGTCTCGATCCCCCTCCCCTCAAGCTGCGTCTGCAGGTTCATGGTGCCGAAAACGCTCCCGGCGGCGGCGGGAAGAAAAGCGCTCACCAGAGGATCAGCCTGCAGCCCGCGCAGCTCGATGGCCGCCCGGAAGGGGGGCTGCGGGTTGCCGAGATCGAGACGGGCGTTTCCTTCGAAAGAGCCGCCGAGGCTCTTGCCGCTGAGCTGCTGAACCGTCAGGACGTTGTTCTCGAGCCGGTAGGTCATCAGAAAATCGTTCACCGTCAGCCCTTTGTAGACGGTCTGGCCGACGCGCACCGAACCCTGCGCGCGCAGCGGCAGATCGAGCGGTTCGAAAGGCTCGGCGACGCGCTCTTCGGCCGCGACGGCCGGGGCCGCGGCGGTCTGCAGCAGCGGATCAAGGGCGAAGCGCTCGGCGGAGATGTCGCTTCGCACCTCGATGATGTCGCCGAACAGATTGTTCACCTGCAGATCGATGGCGGCGCGGTCGTCGCCGAGCTGCATCTGCAGATTTTCAGAGCGCACCGTACCGGGGCCGAGGCGAAGCACCCCGTCCAAGGCTGGACGGAGCTCGCCGACGCGGGCCGAGAGTCGATTCAGCCGGACCTCGCCGTTCTGCACAAGGTTCTCAACGTCGGCCGCCGGGCCGCGCAGCTCAGCCCGGGCGCTGATGCGCCCTGCGGGTTCGAGCTCGTCGAGGGGGGGGACAAGGCCCGGCGGCAGCGCAGCGAGCACCTCACGCACCTCGATCTCGGGGACGTTCAGGCGCAGATCGACGCGGGGCTCGTCGGCGTAGTCCGCGACGGTGCCCGCAATCCGCACGGGGATCTGGTTGAATCGAAGGGTCGACTCGCTCAGGGTGAGGGTCTGCGCCGCGAGATCGGCGACGAGATCGTAGTCGATGCGCACCGCGGCGTCACGCAGATGCAGGGGCTCGTCCCCCTCGCGCTCCACAAGGAGATCGATGCCGTCGAGCCGCACCTCGCCGCGGGAAGCGACCTGCTCGGCACCCCCTTCGGCCCTCAGATCGAGCTGGACCGTCATGGCGTTGAGGCGCCCCGGGAGCGCCTCCTGAAAATAGGGGGTGAACTGTGCGATGTCGAGGCCGCGAACGCTGATCTCGGCGCTCCCCTGCGCCGTGCGCGGATCGATGCGGCCGGATGCCTCCATGCGGCCCGGATTCAGGTCGCCGCTTGCCTGCCAGGGGAAGGGCGAGGTGAGGGAGATGCTGCGCGCCGAGAAGTCGAAGGCGCTCAGGCGAAAGCGCAAAGGCTCCTCCCCCTGGTGCGCGTGGTCGGTAAAGACGAGCTCACCTCCCTGAACGGCGATCTGGGAGATGAGCAGATCGATGGGAGTTTCGTCGCGCTCCTCACCCGGCTCGACCGTGACGACCTGCTCGACGCGATCGTCGAGCAGGTCGCTGAAATTGAAGCGGTCCTCGGCGATCCGCTCGATGTGGATCAGTGGGCGGTCGAAGCGCGCCTCGTCGACGATCACCCGCCGGAAGAGCAAAGGGATGAGCTTGAAGCGCAAAACGACCCGATCGGCGGCGACGAACGCTTCGGGGCTCTCCCGCTCGTAGATGGTCAGGTCGTTCAGAACGATTCCGCTGAACAGGCCGACCTCGACCTCGCCCAGAGAAATCTCGCGCTGCAGAGCGTCCTGCGCCATCGGCACGACGACGGCCTTGATGCGCTCCGGCGTGACGAAAACCCGAACCAGAATGACGAGCGCCACGACGAGGACGACGAGAACGGCGGCGGCGATGCCGATGATCTTCACTGCCTTGTTCATCTGCTTACTCTCCTGAATCGTTCGCGAAAGGATCGTCGAGACCGCCGACCTGCAGGACGGTTCGCCACTGCTCGGCCGTGACGGGCTGCACCGAGAGGCGGTTTCCCTTGCGCAGCACCTCCATCCCGGCCAGCACCGGGTGGCGCCGCAGATCGTCGCGGGTCAGCAGATGCGGCAAGGGAGCGATGTGCTGAACGTCGACCATGTACCAGATGGGGCGCTCCAGCGTCGCCTTCGGGTCGAAGTGGCCGCTTCGCGGATCGAGGGCGGTGTGATCCGGATAGCCCGGCCGAACCACCCTGGCAACGCCGACGACGGCGGGCTCTGGGATGCTGCTGTGATAGAAGAGGACGCCATCGCCGGCGCGGATCTCGTCTCTGAGCAGGTTGCGCGCCTTGAAGTTGCGCACCCCGTCCCACGGTTCGATGCCGTCGGGACGGGCCGCCAGATCGTCGAAGGAGAAGCAGTGCGGTTCGCTTTTCATGAGCCAGAAGCGCCTTCCGGTCACTTCTTGAGATTCTCCCATGGGAAAAAATGTCCTTTTTCGTCCCTTTTGACTTCGGTCAAGGTTAAAGAGCATCTACCCGTCTATGTTGAGGCCACGAATTTCGAAGGATATCAGAAGTATATCCCAAATTGCCATCATTCGTCGCTCGGGGAACCGGTCGGCGCACTCTTCCCGAAAGGACATCATCGATGAAGAAGATTCTCGAACTGCTGGGGCTCTCTCAGTCCAAAACCACCTCACCGACAAAGGAGATCGACATGTTTTGTTATCAGTGCGAGCAGGCGGCACAGGGTACGGGTTGCACCAAGATCGGCGTCTGCGGCAAGCAGCCCGACGTCGCGGCGCTGCAGGACCTTCTGGTGCACGCCCTGAAGGGGATCGCCTTCTGGGCGGACAAGGCCCGCGCCCACGGCAAGAAAGACGCCGAAATCGACCGCTTCATGCTCGACGGCCTCTTCGCCACCGTGACCAACGTCGACTTCGATCCCGAGGACGTGGCGAAGCTGGTGCGCCGCGCCGCCCAGATCAAGGAGAAGGCCAAGGCGCTTGCCGGCCCCGTGAGCGGCAGCCTCCCCGCCGCCGCCGAGTGGCAGCCCGCCGCCGGCTACACCGCCCTGGTGCGCCAGGGTGAGGAGAACGGCATCAAGGCGAGCAATATCGACCCCGACGTCAAGAGCGTTCAGGAGATCCTCATCTACGGCATCAAGGGGTACGCGGCCTACGCCCACCACGCCCTGACCCTCGACGCTGAGAACGACGAGATCTACGCCTTCACCCACAAGGCGCTGGCCGCCACCCTCGACGAGAGCTTGGGGCTGATGGACTTCGTCAATCTCGCCATGGAGTGCGGGCGCATCAACCTCGTCACCATGGAGCTTCTCAGCCAGGCCAACACCGGCCGCTACGGCCACCCCGTTCCGACCCCGGTCAACCTCGGCACCAAGAAGGGCAAGGCGATCCTCGTCTCGGGCCACGACCTGCGCATGCTCGAAGAGCTCCTCAAGCAGACCGAAGGCAAGGGGATCAACATCTACACCCACGGCGAGATGATCCCGGCCCACGGCTACCCCGAGCTCAAGAAGTACCCCCACCTCGTCGCCAACTTCGGCGGCGCGTGGCAGGATCAGGCCAAGGAGTTCGCCGACTTCCCCGGCGCCATCATCTTCAACACCAACTGCATTCAGCGCCCGGCCGACTCCTACAAGGATCGCCTCTTCACCTGGGGCCTGGTGCAGTGGCCCGACGTCGCCCACGTCGACGGATGGGACTTCTCCGACGTCATCAGCAAGGCCCAGGCCCTTCCCGGCTTTGACGACACGGAAGGCAAGGACATCCTCGTCGGCTTCGGCCACAACACCGTGCTGGGCGTCGCGGACAAGGTCATCGAAGGGGTGAAGGGGGGCGCCATCCGCCACTTCTTCCTCATCGGCGGCTGCGACGGCGCCAAGAGCGGCCGAAACTACTACACCGAATTCGCCGAGAAGGTCCCCAAGGACTGCGTCATCCTGACGCTGGCCTGCGGCAAGTACCGCTTCAACAAGCTCGACTTCGGCGACATCGGCGGCATCCCGCGCCTGCTCGACATCGGTCAGTGCAATGACGCCTACAGCGCCATCCAGATCGCCGTGGCCCTCGCCAACGCCTTCGAGTGCGGCGTGAACGATCTGCCCCTGTCGATGATCCTCTCCTGGTACGAGCAGAAGGCGGTGGCGATCCTGCTGACCCTGCTGCACCTCGGGATCAAGGACATCAAGATCGGCCCGAGCCTGCCGGCCTTCGTCACCCCGAACGTTCTCAACTTCCTCGTCGAGAACTTCAACATCCAGCCCATCGGCACTGCCGAAGCGGACCTCAAGCAGATTCTGGGATAATCGAAGGAATCGCCTGATGCAACGCAACAAAAAAGCGCCGGAGCGATCCGGCGCTTTTTTGTTGCTGCAGTTCGAGGACGATCAGATCCCCCTGCCCGCCTCCATCCCTTCTCCCTTCGGAAGATGACGAATGACGTCCTTGTAGGAGCGCCACTCGGTCGCCGTCCAGACCTCGGTGTGGGCATGGCCGTAGGTGCGCACGATGGTGGCGACCTTCATGGCCGTCTCCAGGTCGGGGGCGTTGAAGATGTCTAGGTAGTCGCAGTCGCCGAGAATGGCGTAGTTGTGGATCCACTGGACCTCGGGGCATTCGGCCTGAATCTGGTCCTTGACGTGCTGTTCGAGCTCTTCGAGGGATTTGGGCGAATGCAGCGCGCCGGGGGACAGGCGGGTCAGCATGATGTAGGTCGTCATCGCTTTCTCTCCATCCTCAAGGGTTTTAAATCATTTCTAACCCACCCTCGGCGTTGGTCAAGGGATGATCTGCGTCCCCGCCTCCCCGGCGACGGCGGCTTCGATGGCGTCGACCGAGGTGATGAGCGCCCTCTTGCCTCCCGACCGCACGAACTGCACCGCCGCCTCGACCTTCGGCCCCATAGAGCCGGGGGCGAAGTGCCCCTGCTCCAGATATCGCTCGGCCTCCCGGACCGTGATTTCCCCCAGAAGCGTTTCGTCGGGGCCCCCGAAATCGAGCGCCGCTCCTTCGACGTCGGTGGCGATGAGGAAGAGATCGACCCCGATCTCTTCGGCCAAGCGGGCGCTGGCGAGGTCCTTGTCGATGATGGCATCGACCCCCTGAAAGGCTCTCCCCTTGCGCACGACGGGAATTCCCCCTCCTCCGCAGCACACGACGATGAAGCCGTTTTCGAGAAGGATGCGGATCTCTTCGCGCTCCACCACGGTGACGGGGTGCGGCGAGGCGACGACGCGGCGCGGCCCCTTGGGCGTCTGCTTCACCGGATAGGGGGCCGAGGCGGCCTGCTCCTCGCTCAATACCGGGCCGATCGGCTTGGTCGGATCGGCGAAGGCGGGGTCGTCCTTCTCCACGACGATGTAGCTGATGAGACTCACCAGCGGACGCTTGAGCCCCAGGCGGGTCAGCTCTTCATCGAGGGTCGATTCGATCATGTAGCCGATCTGCCCCTGGGTCTGCGCCACCAGCAGCTCCAACGGGAGCCTGGGCACCTCGGTGCTTCCCTCCTGCTGCAAAAGGAGGTTGCCGACCTGCGGTCCGTTGCCGTGGGTGATGACGAGGCGCCGCTCGCGGGCCAGGCGCGCCATCTGCGCGGCGGGATTTCGAAGATTCGCAAACTGCTCCTCGGCCGTCCCCGACTGTCCGGCTCGAATGAGGGCGTTCCCTCCGAGGGCGATCAGCAAAACGGGCTTCATCGCTTCACCTCCAGTCTTCGAACGATCTCCTCTTCCAGCGTCGGGAAGCGGCAATCCCGGTATTCGTAGCGCACCCGCAGCGCCTCGCGTCGCACCGTCAGAAGGCGGGGAAGATGGATGGGGGTGGCGAAAAGGACAAGGTCGCACTCGGTGCGCTCGATCGTCTCGGCGAGATCCGCCATCTGCTCGCGCCCGTATCCCATCGCCGGCAGGACCGCCTCGATGTGGGGGTGTTGCCGGAAGACCTCGCGCAGGCTCCCCACCGCCGTCGGGCGCGGATCGACCACCTTCGCGGCCCCGTGGCGCTGCGCCGCGATGAATCCGGCGCCGCTCGCCATGCCGCCATGGGTGAGGGTCGGTCCGTCTTCCACCACCAGGACCGCTTTGCCGCGGATCGCCTCCGGGCGCTCGACGACGATCTGCGACTCGGCCATCACCAACGCGGCATCGGGCGCATGCGACGCGACGTTCGCGCGCACCCGTTCCACCTGCTCGCCAGAGGCCGAATCGACCTTGTTGATGACGGCGATATCGGCCATGCGCAGGTTCGTCTCCCCCGGCCAGTACAGCACCTCGTGCCCGGCGCGGTGGGGATCGAGCAGAACGACGTGAATATCCGGAACAAAAAAAGGGGTATCGTTGTTCCCCCCGTCCCAGACGATTACCTCCGCCTCGGCCTCGGCCCTGCGCAGGATGCGCTCGTAGTCGACCCCGGCAAAGACGGTGATCCCCTGCTCGACCAGCGGCTCGTACTCCTCGCGCTCCTCGATGGTGCAGCCGTGACGGCTCAAATCGTCGTAGGCGCCGAAGCGCTGCACCGCCTGCGCCCGTAGATCGCCGTAGGGCATCGGGTGACGCACGACGACGACTTTCTTCCCTCGGGCTCTCAGGATGCGGCAGATCTCGCGGGTCGTCTGCGACTTTCCGCATCCGGTGCGCACCGCGCACACCGAGACGACCGGGCGCTGCGACGCCAGCATGGTGAGGCGGGCACCGGGCAGGAGAAAATCGGCGCCTAAGGAGCTGACGAGCGCCCCTTTGTTCATCACCTCCACATGCGAGATGTCGCTGTAGGAAAAGACTACCAGATCGACTTTGTGCCGACGGATGAGCTCGGGCAGACGCGATTCGGAGTAGATGGGGATGCCGTCGGGATACCCCTCGCCGGCGAGTTCCGCCGGATAGTGGCGATCGTCGATCTGCGGAATCTGGGCAGCGGTGAAGGCCACCACCCGATACTCGGGGCGGCCGCGGAATAGGACGTTGAAGTTGTGAAAATCCCTCCCCGCCGCCCCTATGAGGATGACATTTCGCTGCATGGCGTCTTCTCCTTTTGAACTATTTTAACCTAAAAGCAAAGGCACGCTCTCGGCAGAGGCCTCGGAGCTGACCCACCTTGATTAGAACAGCCAAACCCCGACGCCGAGGGGGACAGGCAAGACAGGGGGTCCAGATTCTTTTCCTTAATTAAGACAGGTACTTAGCTCGACACTTTTAAAGTCATCACGCATTGACAAGGTCCGATTTCGTCCTATAAAGGGAGTCAGAAAGAAAAACAAGAGCGCAGTGGGCAAACGCGAATGAGTGAAGTCCGGCAACAGGTTTAACGAATAGCGTCTGCCCGAAAAGGAGCGGGGTGATGAGTCAGCAACGCCCCTGAGACCGGCTGAGGCATGGTGCCCAGCCTTAACCTGAGAAAAAAGGGAGGAGAACCAAATGAAAACGAAGGCAACCTTCACCATCATGTTCTTCGCAGCTAGCCTCATGGCCGGCGGAGCGTTCGCAGCCGGCGAGGGCCGCTATGGTGAGCAGCGTGGTGCAGCAGAGCGCGATAGAACCCCGGCCGTCGGCATGGATCAGCAGCGGCAACAGCAGCAGCTCGTGTCGGCCGACGACCTGACGAACTTCAGCGTCATGGATGCCCAGGGCGAGGAGATCGGTCAGGTCTCGAAGGTTCTGATCGACATTGAAAGCGGCCGCGTCGGTTACGCCATCATCGGCGGCAACGGCATTCTCGGCCTCGGCGAAGACGAATACATCGTCCCCTTCGCCGCCCTGAGCCCCGGGATGGAAGAAGAATCCCTCACGGTCGACGTGCAGCGCGATCAACTGCGCGAAGCCCCTGACGACGTCGACCAGATCACCCGTCAGCAGGAGCAGGAAATCCACCAGTTTTACGGTGTCTCTCCTTATTGGGAGGAGAACGGCGTAATGCAGCGCGATCAGCAATTTGAGCAGCGCGACCAGCAGTTTGAGCAGCGCGACCAGCAGTTCCAGCAGGATCAGCAATTACAGCGCCAGCCTGGAACGCAGCAACCGGGTACGCAGCAACAACAGCAGCCTGGCACGGGAACCCGCTGACACACCGCGACAGAGATGATGCTGCCGGACACCATCACGGTGTCCGGCAGACGCAACAGCTGACACGACAACAGGCTACAAACGATGAGAACCGGACCGCTCGCGATCCGGTTCTCATCGTTTTCAACTTGCTCGTACGCGACCACGCGCCTGCAGCGCTCATTCGCGAAGATAGGCGTCACGCTTGCTCCACTCGTGATGACGGCCGCAGTGATGACAGAAGGACGTGCGGTTGTGAAGCTCCGCGACGACGAAACCCTCCCTGTCCAGGGCGATTCCGGTCGAAAGCTCCTTCTTGGTGACGGGACAGCGGATCAGAACCTCGTGGCTCCCCATGCGGACCTCCTTGCGCATCGTTCTCGGAAAAACGGCTGAACCTCAGGCTTTCGGCAGGGTGAAATAAAATACGCACCCGGTGCCCGGTTCGCACGAGGCGCCGATGCGCCCGCCGTGGGCTTCGGTCAGCAGACGGCTGATGTAGAGCCCCAGGCCGATCCCTTTGCCTTTGCGTCCCCTCTTGGTCTGATAGTAGCGCTCGAAAATGTAGGGCAGATCGTCCGGATCGATCCCCGGCCCCTGGTCGTGCACCGCGATCTCGACCTCATCCCCTTTGGCCTGCGCCGTCAAACGCACCAAGCTGCCGGCGTGGGAATATTTGAGAGCGTTGGAGAGGAGATTGCTCACGATGCGCTCGAGTCGATGGGGATCGGCCAGCACCGCGGGGAGCTGCGGCGGGATCTCCACGACAATGCGCTGCCGATCGAGGACGATTTCGGCCCGGTGCAGAAAATCGCAGATGAAGGTCGCGACACAGAGCGTCTCCTTTCTCAGCTGCAGCTGTCCGCTTTCGAGATACGCCGTGTCGACCAGGGTATCGATCATGTCCGCCATCCCCTGTGCTCCCTTGAGGATGGCGTCGATGCTCTCGGACGGATCGAAGTCTCCGTCGCCCCGACGCGCCTGAAGGAGCTGGGCGTGCCCCTGGATAACCGTCAGGGGGGTGCGCAGGTCGTGGGAGATGGTGTGGAGGTAGACCTCGCGCTCCTCCTGCAGCTCCCGCACCCTGGAGACATCGGACGCGGTGCCGACGGCCCCGAGAAGCCTCCCGTCGGCGGTGTAGACGGGGGCGGCGCTGGCCGACATCCACTGTTGGCGGCCGTCGGGGGCATGAAAGATGATGAGCTCACCGCGCAGCGTCTCCCCGCCGAGCACCCTCTCGAACGCTTCCTTCAGCGGGTAGGGGGCTCCGCCCGGGTCGCAGACGCGCAGCTTCGAAAGCCGCTCGTACAGAGGTCTTCTCTTTTGCTTCTCGTCGTATCGGAGAAATTCGCGGGCGACCGGATTCATGCGCAGGATCTCGCCGTTTTGTCCGTAGATGATGAGCGCTTCGGCGATGGCATTGATGGCGGCGTCGAGCTCGGCCAGCAGGCGCTCTTTTTCCATCTCGACCCGCCGGTGCTCCGAGACGTCGAGGCCGATGGTGCCGAAGCGCAGCCCGCCCATGGGATAAGCCGAGACGATGAAGTAGCGCTCGGCCTCCCGAAGATGAAAGTCGAACCGCACCGCCTTTTGCTCCATGACCGCCTGGGAAAAGGCCGGCAGGAAGGAGCGGACGATTTCGTCTCCGTAGACGCGCGACGCCCTTTGCCCCAGCACATCCGCGCGCTTGACGCAAAAGGTCTTCTCGTAGGCGGCGTTGACCTCACGGATGATCCAGTCGACCGGTACGCCCTCGGCATCGAGGACGAGCTCATCGCAGGCGATCGTCTCCTCGATGCTTTCGAAAAGGCACCGGTAGAAGGCTTCGCGCTCGACGCTCTCGGTCACATCGAAGGCGATGGCGGCCGAGGCGGGCGCCCCCTGCCAGTGCCAGGACGAGAAGACGGCGTCGAGCCATCGCAGCGCGCCGCTTCGCGAGCGCAGCCTGAAGAGGGTGCGGCGCGCGGCATCGCGGCTCAGAACGCTCCCTCGAAGTGCCTGGAGAACGGCCTCCCGGTCCTCGGCATGGACCAGATCGATAAGATCTCTCTGGAGGACCTCCTGCAGGGGAGTGCCGCTCAGCTCGGCCATGGAGGGGCTGGCGAAGACGAGGCGCCCGTCCTGCAACACCGCGGCGAGCACCCCCGAGCCGCGGGGTGTCGGGCAGTGGGGCGCGCCCTGTTCGGCGACGGTGAAGAAGCAGGCGATCCCGCGGATCATTTCGGCATCGCGGAAGGGGACGAAGCTCATGCGCAGCGGCTGCTGTGACGAAGCGGCGGCGACTACGACCTCATGGTCGAGCAACGCCTCGCCTGCGGCGGCCCGGGCGATGAGGGCATCGGCGTCGGGGATGAGATCGGCCATGGTGTGCCTTCCGATCTCGTCGGGGGAAAAGCTGAAAAAAGAAGCGGCTTCGGTATTCGCATAGGTGATCGTCCCGAGATGGTCGATCAGCAGCAGGGCGCAGCATTCGATCCAATCGTGAGAGTAAAGCCCTTCCCCTTCGCCACTTTTCATAAACCCCCCGTCGAATGGACATCGCATCGCTAAACAGAATAGGGGGGCGGCTGCAAAATTCAACAAGGCGGCCGGCTCTGCCCGAGCGCCCACAAGCGACGACGGCCACCCGGAGGCGGCCGTCGTCTGTCTTTTCTGTGGGAGCGGCAAATCGGTTTTAAAACTCAATTCTCCCTTTTACCGCCCCTTTTGGCTCGGTCTACCATCTCACACCGAGACCGAGGCCGTAGACGAAGCGATCTTCGTCGAAGTTGTCGATATCGCGCATTCTGTCGAAGAACCATTGATACTGCACGAGTCCCTGGACGAAAGTCGTGTCGTTCATGAAATACCTCAGTCCGACCTCCGGTCCGGCGAAGAAGGTGTCGTCGACACCGGCGCCGTACAGATATCCGATATTGGCGCCGATGAAGGGGACCCAATTCCACAGGTTGAAGTTATAGTCGATGGCGAGGCTCGTGGCGGCGTTTACGATGGTGCTGTCGCCGCGATCGCCGAGGTTGACGTCCTGCCGCAGCGAGCCTTCCCATGTGTCGGTGAAGAAGTGGCCGAGGCTGAACTGGGCGGCGAAGTTGTTGGAATCGAAACTGGTGTCGCTCGCACCGCTACCGCTCAGGGTGAACGTCGTGTCCCCCATCCGGAAATTCGCCATGGCGATCGCCGGCAGGGTGAGCAGCAATGCAAGGGTCAGGACGATGAGTTTTCGAAGCATGTGTACCTCCTCTGGCAACAGGGTCTTTGCTGGTTCGAAGATGCCTGCTGGAATCAGCGAATCTGCTTTTTCGCTCGCGCGTCACCTCCTTTCCGTCGATGAGCGAACCGGTGTTCCTGCTGATGAAAAGTTAGATCATTCTGGAGAAAATTCAAGTCAGCCAACCTCATTAAAAGCTCGCAACTTCGGTACATTACAGCTGATTTCGCGCCGGTGGACAGGGCGGCTTCGGCGCCTTCGAAGACGGGATCTCGTTTGGGCTTTACTTCCCCTGTCGGTGCGTTAAACTCGGGATATCATTAATGTCTGGAGGTTCCACGATGTCACTATCCGATCTGCAGCCCGGAGCCGAGCTCCACGGCTTTACCGTCACCGCCTCGACCCCCCTGCCGGAGCTCAACGCCCGCCTCATTCAGCTCAGACACGAACGCACCGGCGCGCGGATGGCGCACCTCGACACCGCCGACGACAACAATCTGTTCGGCGTCGCCTTTCGCACCACCCCTCTCGACAACACGGGGGTGGCCCACATCCTCGAGCACACGGTGCTGTGCGGGTCGCAGCGCTATCCGGTGCGCGATCCGTTCTTCACCATGATTAAGCGCAGCCTCAACACCTTCATGAACGCGCTGACGAGCAGCGACTGGACCCTCTACCCCTTCTCCAGCCAGAACGAGAAGGACTTCTACAACCTCATGGACGTCTATCTCGACGCCGCCTTCTTTCCGCTGCTGCGCGAGCGCGACTTCCGTCAGGAAGGGCACCGCCTGGAGTTCTCCGACCCAGGCGACCCCGCCTCTGCCCTGACGTTCAAGGGGGTCGTCTACAACGAGATGAAGGGGGCGATGGCCGATCCCTCCTCCCTCATCTATCGCCGCATGGCGAAGGCTCTCTACCCCACCACGACCTACGGCTTCAATTCCGGAGGAGAGCCCCTCGAAATCCTCGATCTGACCTACGAGCAGCTGCGCGACTTTCACGCACTGTACTATCACCCGTCCAACGCCTGGTTCTTCACCTGCGGGACGTTCGATCTGGAGAAACACCTTCGCACCATCGAAGAGCGGGTCCTGTCGCGGTTCGAGGCGCGCGAGGTCCCTTCGGCCGTGCCGCCAGAGCAGCGCTTCGCGGAGCCGAAAGCGGTGACCGAGACCTTCCCCGTCGATGCGGGAGAGCCGCTGGAGAAGCGCTCGATGATCCAGCTCGGCTGGCTCGCCACCCCGGTCACCGACAGCTTCGAGCGCCTCGCCATGACCGTCCTCTCCCAGCTGCTGCTCGGCAACACCGCGGCCCCGCTGTACAAGGCCCTTCTCGACTCGAAGCTCGGCCAGAATCTCGCCCCGGGCACCGGGTATCACGACGACAACCGCGACACCTATTTCGCGGCGGGTCTTCAGGGGTGCGAGCCCGAATCGGCCGATGCGGTGCAGACGCTCGTGCTGCAGACCCTCGAACAATGTGCGCGCGACGGCTTCCCCCGAGAGCGCGTCGAGGCGGCCATTCACCAGCTCGAGCTCTCGAACCGGGAGGTCACCGGCGACCAGTACCCCTACCCTCTTTTGCTGCTGATGCGGATGCTCGGTTCGTGGCTCCACGCCGACGATCCCGTCTCTCCATTGCGCCTCGCGGCCCATTTCGAGCGCCTGCGCAAAGAGCTCGACGAAGGCCCCTTCTTCGAGAACCTGATTCGCAGCCGTCTCCTCGACAACCCCCATCGCGTCACCCTCACCCTGCGTCCCGACCCGGCCCAGGGCGAACGGGAAGAGAAGGCGACCGCCGCCCGCCTCGAACAGGCGTCCGCCGCCCTCACAGAGGAGGACCGCCGCACCATCGTGGAGCGCGGAAAGGAGCTGCAGCAGGCGCAGGAGGCCGTCGAGGACGTCTCGGTCCTGCCGACGGTGGAGTTGGAGGACATCCCAGCCTCGGAGCGCAAGGTGTCCTTCACGCGCGCCGCGGACGCCGCCGTCCCCCTCTATCTCTTCGATCAGCCGACCAACGGCATCGGCTACTTCAAGGCCGCCCTGCACGCCGACGACCTCCCCGAGGAGCTGCGCCCCTATCTCTATCTCTTCAGCACCTTGCTCACCAATGTCGGTGCGGCCGGCCGAAGCTATGAAGAGATGGCCGAGCGCATCTCGGCCGGCACCGGCGGCATCCGCGCAGGCGCTTCGATCCTCGACGACCCCGGGAGCCTGGACGCCTTTCGCGCCGTCTTCGAGCTCAAGGGGAAGGCCCTGATCCGCAACGGCGCGAAGATGTTCGACATCCTCAACGACATCTTCACCGCCGCCGACTTCACCGATCTGAAACGGCTGCGCACCGTCATCGGACAGATGAAGGTGTCGCTGGAGAACTCGATCCCCGCCTCGGGGCACACCTTCGCCGCCCGGGTCGCAGCCTCGGGGATGACGCCCGCAGCACGGCAGCGCGAGCAGTGGGCCGGAATCGAGCAGGTGCGGCTGGTGCGCGCCGCCGCCGCCATGGACGATGAGGCGCTCGGCGCCCTGGCCGAGAAGATGCAGCGCATCGCCGCCTTTCTCCTCTCCAGAGAGCGGCTCAGCGCCGCGTTCACCGCCGAGACGGCGAACATCGACGCCTCGCGTCCCTCACTGGAGGGTTTCCTGCAAGCTCTTCCCTCTGCCGCGAAGAGCGATGCCGGCGCCCCTCCTTCCTTCTCGCCGCAAAGAGCCTTCACCGGCTGGGCGACCTCCGTTCCCGTCTCGTACGTCGCTCGGGTCTTCCGCACCGTCTCGTTCACCGACCCCGACACCGCTCCGCTGATGGTTTTGTCGCGTCTTCTGCGCTCAGGCTATCTTCACCGGGAGATCCGCGAAAAAGGGGGCGCCTACGGGGGGATGGCCTCCTTCGATCCGGAGTCGGGGATCTTCGCCATGCTCTCCTACCGCGACCCGCACCTCACCCGCACCCTGCGCGTCTACCGCGACGCGGCCGAATGGGCGAGCGGGGGACGCTTCACCGACAGCGACATCAAAGAGGCGATCCTCGCCGTCTTCAGCAGCCTCGATCGTCCCCTCTCCCCCGGCGGTCGCGGCAACCGCGAGTTCGCCAACCAGCTTCAGAACCTCACCCCGCAGATGCGCCAGGAGTTGCGCGAACGGATCCTCGCCTCGGGCAGAGAGGTCCTGACGGCGACGGCGGAGAAATACTTCATCGGGGGATGGGAGCAAAGCGCGATCAGGGTCGTCAGCAGCGAAGAAGCGCTGCGTCGCGCCAACGAGGAACTGCCCGAAGGGGAGAAGCTGAAGATCGAGAAGATCTGAGGAAACGCTGCGCGAGGGGTGCGGGACGCGAAAGGCAGCCTCCACGTCCCGCACTCCTCGGCTTTTCCGAGATTCACCGGAGTGGAGCAGGGTCTCGCACGGCTCCGAGACCCTTTGCTGAACCGTTATCGCCTGATATCAAAAAGCCTCTCTTGAGGCCGGAACGTTCCTGCCCACCGCCCCCATCCCATACCTTCCCCGAATCACATCCAGCGTTTCCTGCAACCGAACCCGTCGGGGATCGACGCTCGATGCGGTGAAAAGACTGAGCTGCCGGTCGACGCCGGCGAGGCGGTCGCACAGCAGGCGCATCCGCTTGACGCGCACCCTGCGGGTGCAGGCGCGCTCGAAGAGTGCTTCGGCGGCGGCGAGCAGGGCGTCGTCGCCGTCTTCGTAGGCGGCGAAGGTACTCTGCGCCCGTTCGCTGCGGCCGTCGGCGTAGTCGATGCTGAGGCAGAGGCGCCCGGCCCCCTTGTGCAGGCGTCGCAGGCGAAAGCCGCAGCTCTCGACCAGGCGGCAGAGCTCGCCGCGCAGCAGATCGTCGTCGTTGTCCGCGCGCTCCAGGATGCTCTCTTCCGCCACTTCGGGGAGACGCTGCGGCGGGCGCACCGGCGACGGATCAATCCCCCGGGCGCGCTGGTGGAGCAACGGCGCGAAGGGGCCGAAGGCGAGGCGAAGCTGCGCGACGCCGAGGGCCGAGACGTCGGCCACCCGGCGAAGGTTCAGCTCGCGCAGCAGCGCCCCCTCGCGCACCGGCCCCACTCCGGGGAGGACCGAGACCGGCAGCGGGGCGATGAAGCTCTCTTCGCTGCCGCGCAGCACGTCGCAGACGCCGGGGCGCGCCAGGAAGCCTGCGGCGATGCCCGAGACGAGCTTGTTGGCCGCCACCCCCACCGCTCCGCTGAGGCGAAGCTCGGAGGCGATCTCACGCTCCAGCCGCGCCGCCGCGTCGCGCCCCGGACCGAGCAGACGTCCGCTGCCGGTCAGGTCGAGGTAGAGCCGCCCCCCCGTCACCGGCTCCCACACCGGCGTGTAGCGCCCCGCCGCCGCCGTCAGGGCGGCCATGGCCCGGGCGCTGCGGGCCGGATCGGGCGAGATCACCGTCAGCGCGGGGCAGAAGCGCCGCGCCCGGTAAAGGGGCGTCCCCTCGTGCACCCCCTCGGCCCGCGCCTCGGCCGAAACGGCCTGCAGCAACGCCCGCTCGTTCTGCCCCGCCGCAATCGCCACCGGGCGCTCCTTCAGGGCCGCATCGACCACGCGGGCCACGGCGATGGGGAAGTCGGGGATGCGCAGATGCAGAATCAACAGTGCCTCACCACCCCTCCGACCACCCCCTCGATGCGAAAGTCGGCGTGGGGAGGGACGGGGATCGGCTCCATGGCGGGGTTGGCGGGATGAAGCTCGATCGTGCTGCCGCGTCGGTGGAGGCGCTTCACGGTCGCTTCGTTGT
>JBJHBH010000064.1:0-20962 GCA_050485365.1 Desulfuromonadales bacterium
GTCCCCTACATCACCACCACCGCCGCCGGCATCGCCGCCGCCAAGGGGATCGCGGCCCGCTTGCAGGGCAAAGAGGAGTTGCGCAGCCTGCAGGAATACCATGCGAAGATCGTCTGAGCCCGGTTGCGGCTCCGGCCCTAATGTTCGATGAAACAGCAAAACGCTCCGCGGCGCGCCCACGGGGCGTTTTGCTTTTCGTGCGTCCTGCAGCGGTGCGACGAGGGACGCAGGGTATAATAAGAGATCATGGGAAGTGAGCGACGACACAACAAGGAGATGTCCTTGAGGCGATGGATTGTATTGCTTCTGCTGCTAGCGCTGTGGGGGGCGCCCTGCGTCGCGGCGGCCGGTGAGGTGCAGGGAGACGAAGAGGCGTCGGCGCCCTTGGTTTCCCCCCCCCTAGACGAGGATGAGGAGCCTGGCCTCGTCGACGTCACCCATGAGCGCGTCTCCCGGGCGGTTCTTGCCTCGGCCCGCTGGATCGACTCGTTCTTCGGTGACGAGAGGGCGGTGCGTGAAGAGACCGAGACCCGCTTTCGTCTGGGAGTGAGCAACTTCTCCGAGGAGGGAGACCTCCTGCGCACCGATCTGCGCACCAGCCTTCGCCTCGACCTGCCGCTGGTGGGCGAGCGCCTGCGCCTCTTCGTCTCCGGCGACGAGGACGAAGACGAGCGCGTCCTCTTCTCCCCCGACGGCCGCGCGCGCGAGCCGATATTCCAAACGCGCGAGCGAAGCGCCGCGGTCGGAATCCGCTACTTCTTCCTCTCCACGTTGCGCCAGAACGTCAGTCTGAGCACCGGACTGCGTTTTCGCGGCGGAACGCCGGTCCTTCTGGTGGAGCCCCGCTACCGCCACACTCTTCCGCTCGACAGCTGGGACATGCGCTTCACCCAGCGCTTCAGGGGCTACAGCGACGGCCGCTCGGAGATCCGGACGAGCCTCGACTTCGAGCGACCCCTCTACGAGCGCTTTTTCTTTCGTAAAACGGTCGAGGGGGCGTGGTTCGACGACGAGGAGGGGTATTTCTACGGGCTGCACGCCGTGCTGTATCAGCCGCTCAGCCTCACGCAGATCCTGCAGTACGGCGTCACCAACGGATTCGCCACCCGTCCCAACCACGTGCTCGAAGAATCGCGCCTTTTTGTCTCGTATCGCCAGAGGGTCTGGCGCGACTGGCTCTTCTTCGAAATCAGCCCTCAGCTCGCCTTCCCCCGGGAACGCAACTACGATGCATCCCCCGGTCTCCTGCTTCGCCTCGACATGATCTTCGGCGACTTCAAGTCGCAGGGGATACTCTTTTAAGAAACCGGAAGGCGCGATCTCGGAGCCGTCAGACCCGAGTGCGGGCGACGAGGCGTGCGCGGGGGAGGGGGACCTGCAGGCCTGTGAGAGAGACGTCTCCCCGGCTCCACGCGTCTTCGCCCAGGTGCAGGAACTGCTGCAGCGACAAGTCGGGGGAGGAGGCGGTATACGTCTGGAGGAGGCGTTCGATGTGGCGGTTGTAGCTCTTTCGAGAGGGGCCGTGGGCGAAGTTGCGCCCCGCAAAGCGGCGCAGATCGCCGTCGAAGCGCTCGGAGATGTGGAAGAGCTCGTGGGCGAGGGTGGCGAGCTTCTGCTCGGGAGAGAGGCGCAAAAAACGCGGCACCATGAAGTAGACGACGTAGAGGATGTCGCGCCCTTCGTGACGAAGCAGAGGCATGCGGAACGTCTCGAGCATCCGCCCCCGTCGGCGGGTGAGCTCGTCGGCTCCCATGGCGAAGCGCAGCGGCGCGATGCGGGCGAAGGTGCCGTGGGTCCCCTCGGCGCGCGAGCGCGAAAGGGCGAAGAGAACCCGCCCGGTGTCGATGTGGCGAAGCTCGGGGACTCTGGCGCACAGGTCGGCGGCGAGGGCCGCCGCCTGCGCGGAGAGATCGAGGGTCATTGCCGCTCGAGCTTGTGGCAGAAGAGGCAGCGGAAGGGGGGGGGATGGTCCTGGGGCAGGGGCATCATCTCCTCGTTGTGACAGTCGGCGCAGAAGGCTTCGGCGGCCTTCCTCCCTTCGCTCCCCGCCAGATCGTAGAAGGGGCGATGGGTCTCGTCATAAGGGACCCTGGGGGTTGTCTGCGGCGGCGCCGCCCAGAGGAAGGCGACGATGATGACGCCGAGGACGATGAGGATGATGTCGCGTCTCGTTAGCTTCATTGAATGACCTCGTGACGTGAAAAAGGATCAAAGGAACACTGAAAATCCCTCTCCCCGGGGGAGAGGGCCAGGGTGAGAGGGGATCATCCGGGCGAAAAACAGCTCTCACCCGCCCTTCGGGCACCCTCTCCCTGAGGAAGAGGGGAATCTCAACTCATGTAGTCCGCCTGCGTGCCAGCGAGGCGCAGCCGATGGCGCCGTTGTGCTGGGGGTGCTGCGGAACGATCGGCTCGGTGCCGAGAGCCTCGGCGAGCAGGGCGCGAAAGGCGGCACTCTTGGCGACCCCTCCGGTCAGCACGAGGGCGTCTTTGGGGTAGCGGCGCAGCATCGGCATCACCCGCTTGATGAGGGTGGCGTTGACGCCGGCGCACAGGCGCTCCAGGGGGTGCCCCTCGAGGATCCGCCCAATCAGCTCGCTCTCGCCGAAGATGCCGCAGGTGGCGTCGAGCGCGACGGGGTCGCGGTGGTGCGCGGAGAGCTCCTCCAGCGTGATGTCGAGGACTTTGGCCATGTTCTCCAGGTAGCGCCCGGAGGAGGCGGCGCACTTGTCGTTCATCACGAAGTCGGCCAGGATGCCGTCCTCCACCCGCGCCGCCTTGGCGTCCTGGCCGCCGAGGTCGAGCAGGGTGAAGGTCTCAAGCCCCGTCTGCGCACGCGCCCCTTCGGCGTGGGCCTGGATCTCGGGGACGACGCGCGCCCCCTCCAGGTCGATGGTGTTGCGGCCGTAACCCGTCGCCACCAGGCGCGCTTCCGACCGCTCGGTCTCGCTCAGAAGCTCCATGGCGGGAAAGTCGAGGGTCAGCTTGCCGTCGCGCATCCCGCCGTAGCGCTTGTAGAAGGGGATGGTGTCGAAGGCGCGAAGCCACAGAATTTCTCCCCCCTCGTCCAGGGCGGCGAACTTGGCCTGACGGCTCCCCAGGTCGATGCCGAGGGCGATCATCGCCTGCGCCCCTTGAGCATCTCGATGAACCCCTCCAGTCGAAGGGCCGTCCGGGCGTCCAAGGGGCCAGGGCGATCCCCCTCCAGGGTGAGGATCGGCAGCCGCAGGCGCTTGCGCACGATGAGATCCTCGATCTGGCGGAAGCAGAACGACTGCACGTAGTGGATCACCCCGTCGATGCGGCGCCTGGCGATTTCGCGCTCGATGTCTTCCAGGCGGGTGAAGATGTCGTAGGGATAGGTGTAGAGGCGGTACTGCTCGACGAGAGAGTCGGCGCCGAAGGGCATCGAGAACTGGCGCTGGGTCTCGTTGAAGACGACCCGCGCCCCCATCGACTCCAGCGCGCCGTAGAGCCCAGAGACGATGGGGGGGACGCCGATGTAGGCCAGGCGCAACTCTTCGCGAAAGGGGTCGCGGCGGGTCGCTTCGGCGAGGAAGGCGTCGATGTCGGCGTCGAAGCGCCCGATGTCGCCGTTCATGTCCGAGGTGCAGACCTGGAAATAGTGGTTCTCTTCGCCGCTCACCACGTTCTTCTCCCAGGTGAGGCGGTCGATCTCGTGAACCTTGCGGCGCACCCCGTCGAGCTCCTCCTTGGCCTTGGCGATCGCCTCTGCCGAGGCGCCGAAGGTGCGGGCGAGCTTGTCGATCTCGTGTCGGATGCTCTCCCTCGAGCGGTCGTAGGGGTAGGCGAAGGGGATGGTGGAGACGCCGTGGAGGGTGAGCACTTCCATCAGAGCCTGGGTATTGGAGCAGTCCCCTTCGGTGACCGCCACCAGCGTCTCGATGCTGCGGCGCCTCGCCACGCCGTAGATCCCCTTGATCCAGCCGCAGATGTTGCGGGGGAATCCCTCGATTTCGGCCTCCTCGATGAGACCGTGAGGGTCTGGATCGGTGATGAAGAGGTTGTTGAGGTCGACGGGGCGCTGCTGCGCGGCGACGAGAATTTCCAGGGGAATCGTAGTGGTAAAGCCGACCATGGGGAGTCTGTGGATGTTCAGTCCGTACGGATGAAGAGAAAGTAGATGACCGCGCCGATCAGGGCGACCCCTCCGCCGACGAAGATGAGCAGAGTGTCGGTGCGCAGCCCCTCTTCGAGCCCTGTGCCGCGCTGCAGCGTATAGGAGAGAAGGGCAACGAACCCGGCCACCGCCAGCAGCGTCGTCAGCAGCACGCGCCAGCGCATGAACAGGGCGATGAGCGCCAGCGCCGCCGTGCCGCCGAGAAAGTAGCGGTTGTGGATCAACTCGTTAAGATCGAGATTGCCGAGCCAGGCGACGACCCGAGCGGTCTCGAAGTGACGGAAAAACTCGAAAATCGTATCCATTTGGTGCAGCCCTGCCGCTGGTGCGTTGTAGGTGCATGCCGAAGGGGCTACATTAGCAGGTTTGCCGTGTGCAGGACAAGGGAAAAGGGGGGCTTCTTCCTTGACTTTGGAGGAGGCGTTCTTTTACTATTCGTCTTCTTCGCAGCCGCCGAGAGCAGATGGGATTGACAGACGTGCCTGAACGTGCCATAGGGGTCTTCGACTCGGGAGTCGGCGGACTGACCGTCTTCAAGGAAATCATGCGGCTCCTCCCCGCCGAGGAGCTGATCTACCTCGGGGATACCGCCCGCGTCCCCTACGGCACCAAAAGCCCCCCCACCGTCGTGCGCTACGCCCTGGAGGCCGCCTCGTTCCTGGCCGAACGCGGCGTGAAGATGCTCGTGGTCGCCTGCAACACAGCCTCCTCCTTCGCCCTTCTCGATCTGAAGGAGCGCTTCAGCATCCCCGTCATCGGCGTCATCGAGCCGGGCGCCCGCGGGGCGGCGGCCCTGACCCGCAACAAGCGCGTCGGCGTCATCGGCACCGAGGGGACCGTCAAGAGCGGCGCCTACACCCGCGCCATCCACGCCATCGATCCGGACATCGAGATCTTCTCCGCCCCCTGTCCCCTCTTCGTCCCCTTGGCCGAGGAGGGGTGGGCCGAGCATCAGGTGGCGCATCTGGCGGCGCGCGAATATCTCGCCCCTTTGCTTGCGCAGGGAATCGACACTCTCGTTCTGGGGTGCACGCACTACCCCCTGCTGAAGCAGACGCTGCGCTCGGTCCTGGGCGACGGGGTGATGCTGGTCGATTCGGCCGAGGAGACCGCGCGAGTCGTGGCTGCCTCCCTCGAAGCCGACGGCCGGCTCCGCGCGGCTCCCTGCGGAGCCCACCGCTTCTTCGTCACCGACGTCCCCACGCGCTTCGAGCGGGTCGGAGGAGCCTTCCTCGGCACCCCTCTGGAGGCGGTGGAGCAGGTGGAGCTCGATCGATCCTAACGCCGCTCCGGGAAGGCTCGCGGCCCCAAGCGAAGGAACCCTGCCATGAACCGTATCCTTCTGATTGCTTTTCTGATCGTGCTGACAGCGTTCGGGGCGCTGGTGGGCCGCAAGGTCTTTCTCTCGCGTCCGCCCGTCGAGGTCGGGGTTGTCGCTCCCGTGCACGACGAGACACGCCCGCTGCGCGAGGTCATCCTCTATTTCGCCTCGGCGCAAGGCGAGATGCTCGTCGCCGAGTCGCGCGATATTGCCTGTCTTGACGAGATCGAGTGCGTTCGCGAGACGGTCCAGGAACTGCTGAAGGGACCGCGCGGTCCCTACGCCCCCGTTCTGCCGCCGACGGCCGTGGTGCGTTCGGTCGAGATCGCCGGCGGTACGGCATATATCGATTTCAGCCGCGAGCTCGTCTCCGATCACCCCGGCGGCAGCGTCTCGGAGTTGCTGACGGTCTACGGGCTGGCCAACACCGTTGCGGTCAACTTCCCTCACCTGCGCCAGGTGGGGATTCTCGTCGAAGGCGCGCCGCGCGAGTCCCTCAAGGGGCATGTGGGGGTGCGCGAGGCGGTCCAGGCCGATTTTCGCTACAGCCGCTCCCCCGACGAGGGGGAATGACGCAGAGCGATCAGGCGGCGACTCAAGGAGAAGGATCAATGAGCGATTTTCTCAGCGCCATCGCGCAGCGGGTGCTCGTTTTGGACGGCGCCATGGGGACTCTGCTTCAGGAAAGGGGACTAGAGGCGGGGGGGTGCCCCGAGGGGATGAACCTGGAAGCCCCCGAGGTGGTCGAGGGGATCCACCGCGAATACGCCGAGGCCGGCGCCGACATCCTCGTCACCAACACCTTCGGCGGCAGCCGAACGAAGCTCGCGCACTACGGTCTGGAGGGGCGGCTCTCCGAGATCAACGCCCGCGCCGTCGAGCTCGCCCGCCGCGCCGCCCGCCCCGGCACCTTCGTCGCCGCCTCCATCGGCCCGACGGGGCGATTTCTCGAGCCGGTGGGGGACGCCGGCTTCGACGAGATGGTCGAGATCTTCGGCGAGCAGGTGCGCGCCTTCGCCGCCGCCGGCGCCGATCTGATCTCGTGCGAGACGTTCCTCGACATCCGCGAGCTGAGGGCGGCGGTGGTCGCCTGCCGCGAATTCTCCTCGCTCCCTGTCATCGCGCAGATGACCTTCGACGACGTGGGGCGCTCGGTTCTGGGGACCCCGCCGGAGGCGGCGGCCGTCACCCTCGACGCCCTCGGTGCCGACGTCGTCGGGTCGAACTGCGGCCTCGGGGTCGAGGGGATCTACGCCATTTTGGAGAAGATGCGCGCGGTCACCCCCCGGCCGCTGATCTCGCAGGCCAACGCCGGGCTCCCCGTTTTACGCGACGGGGTGACCGTCTTCCCCGGAACGCCGCAGGAGATGGTCGCCTACCACGACCGCATGATCGCCTTGGGAGTGCGCATCATCGGGGGGTGCTGCGGCACCACCCCGGCGCACATCGCCGCCATGCGGCGCGCCCTCGACGGCAAGGACCAGCGCTGGAGCCCTCCGCCGCGGCGCACCTTCCTCTCGAGCCGCACCGCCGCCGTCGCGCTCGGCTCGAACGCCCCCTGCGCCGTCATCGGCGAGCGGATCAACCCGACGGGGAAAAAGGCGTACAGCCAGGAGCTGCGCGAAGCCAAGACGGCCTACATCCGCCGCGAGGCCCAGGCCCAGTGCGCCGCCGGCGCGACGCTCCTCGACGTGAACTGCGGCCTGCCCGGGGTCGACGAGGCGGCGGCGCTGGAGCGCGCCGTCTACGCCGTCACCGGCGTGAGCGCCGCGCCGCTCGTTCTCGACTCCTCCGATCCGGCGGCGCTGGAGGCGGGGCTGAAGGCCGCCGACGGCAAGGTGCTGATCAACTCGGTCTCGGGCGAGGAGAAGAGCCTGCGCGCCGTTTTGCCGCTGGCCCGCAAGTACGGCGCCGCGGTGATCGGTCTGGCCCTCGACGAAGAGGGGATCCCGCCGACGGCCCAGGGGCGCATCGCCGTCGCCCGACGCATTCTGGAAGCGGCCCTCGCCGCGGGGCTCCCCAAAGAGGACGTCGTCATCGACTGCCTGGCGCTCACCGTCTCGGCCGAGCCCGACCAGGCGCGCCAGACCCTGCAGGCGCTGCGGGGGGTGAAATCCGAGCTCGGCCTCTCCACCGTGCTCGGGGTGAGCAACATCTCCTTCGGCCTGCCGGCGCGCCCCGTCCTCTCCTCGGTCTTTTTTTCCATGGCCCTCGAAGCCGGCCTCGACGCCGCCATCATCAATCCGCGCGAAGAGAAGATGATGGACGCCTTTCGCGCCGCCATGGTCCTTCTCGGCAAGGACGTGCGGGCCGAGGCGTACATCGCCCACTTCGCCCAGAGCGTCGCGCCGCCCGCGGCCCCGGCCTCTTCGGATCGCCCTGCGGGGATTCGCGAAAGCCTCGCCGCCGCCGTCATCGAGGGGGATCGCGAGAACATCGTCGCGCTCGTCGAGCGGGCGCTCGGCGAAGGGCTCTCCCCCTTGGAGGTGAGCAACGAGGGGCTGTTGCCGGGGCTCGAAGAGGTCGGTCGGCGCTTCGGCGCCAATCAGATCTTCTTGCCGCAGGTCATGCTCTCCTCCGAGACGATGCAGGCCGCTTTCGCCCGGCTGAAAAAGGAGATTGGCGGCGCCTCCGGCGCGAGCCGCGGCACGATCCTCATGGCGACGGTCGAAGGGGACATCCACGACATCGGCAAGAACATCGTCTGCACCCTCCTTGAGAATCACGGCTTCGAGGTGATCGATCTGGGCAAGAACGTCTCGGCCGACCGCATCGTCGAGGAGGCGCTGCGCCTGGAGGTCGACGCCGTCGGCCTCTCGGCCCTCATGACGACGACGCTGCACCAGATGGAGGTCACCCTCGGGCGCCTGCGCGACAAAGGGGTGAAGGTCTTCACCATGCTCGGCGGCGCCGTCGTCACCCAGGAATACGCCGACTCGATCGGCGCCGACCTCTACGCCCCCGACGCCCTGGAGGCGGTCAAGCGCATCAAGGCTTTGTTGACTCAAGGCTGAGCTGAGGGATGAAGGATAGAGGATAAAATTCATCCTCAAAGCTTCATCCCTCAGCCCTTTTTCGTCTAACCTGCGTATTTATCGAACTTTTTCCTTCTTCTCATGCCTCTTGTGTCTTTTGGCGGAGTGTGTTAGTTTTGGGCCGTCATTTCGCGTACTCTCAGGATGCTGGCCCATGCTCGTCGGCTACAACCACAATTACCGCTACAAAGGCGTTCTCTACCACGTCCAGACTGAGGACAGCGGAATCAGAAGCCCTCATATCGTCACTCACCTCTTCCAGGGCGGGACGATTCTCGTCACCCGAAAGACTTCCTATGCCGACATCCTTTCGGCGGACAATCTGGAGCAGCGCGTACAGGCCTTGATGCAGGAGCAGCACAGGCAGGTTCTTCGCCGCCTCAGAGACGGGGAGCTCGATGAGCAGATCGGCGCCCGCCCCGTCACTGCACCCGTCGCCCCGCCTCGGGAAGAGACCCTCGAAGATATCGTTTTGTCCTATTTCACAGGGGGGCAGGAGAGATTCTCCTGACGTTGTCGCGGCGGTACGCTCATCGTCCCGCCGCCTATTCCACGCCCCGATCGGGGAATGCAAGGGAGCCATGCGATGCTGAACGAACAAAGTGTCCGGGAGCTTGAGGAGACGGCGCGTCACCTTCGGGTCGAGATCCTGAAGATGCTCAACACGGCCCGCTCCGGACATACGGGAGGGAGCCTCTCCTCCATCGACGTCCTGACCGTCCTCTATTTCCACGCCATGCGCCACGACCCCACCAACCCCCGGTGGGAGGAGCGCGACCGCTTCGTCCTCTCCAAGGGGCACGCCGCCCCCGCCCTCTACGCCTGCCTGGCGCAGGCCGGCTACTTCTCGCGCGACGACCTCAAGTCGCTGCGCCGCCTCGGCAGCCACCTGCAGGGACACCCCGACATGAACAAGACGCCGGGGGTCGACGTGTGCACCGGTTCTCTCGGGCAGGGGCTCTCCCAGGCCGTCGGCCTCGCGCTGGCGGCGCGACTGGCGGGGCGCTCGGCGCGCACCTACGCGCTGCTGGGCGACGGCGAGCTGCAGGAGGGGCAGGTCTGGGAGGCCGCCATGGCCGCCGCCCACTACGGGCTCGACAACCTGTGCGCCATCGTCGACGTCAACGGCCTGCAGATCGACGGCGACGTCGAAAAGGTCATGAACGTCGCGCCGGTCGGCCCAAAGTTCCTCGCCTTCAACTGGCATGTGCTCGAAGTCGACGGCCACGACGTGCAGGCCATCGCCCGGGGGGTGGATGAGGCGCAAAAGACCGAAGGGCGCCCGACGATGATCATCGCGCGCACCATCAAGGGCAAAGGGGTCCCCTTCTTCGAGCACAAGGCGAGCTACCACGGCGTGCCGCCGAGTGACGACGAGCTGGTGCGGGCGCTGGAGCATCTGGGGCATTCGTGAGGGCAGGAGCCAGAAGCCGGAGTCAGAATCCAGAATCAGGAGCCAGGAAAAATCAGCTTCAAGGATATAACGGCTCAAAGTTCAGGGTTCTGGGTTCAGGGTTCAAAATTGGGGCGGATGCCGGAACAACTAAATCAATTCGTCAGTGGCCATCCAGGGCTCAGCAGAGCGTTTTCGGGTTTTCTCCCGGCTCCTGGATTCTGGCTCCTGTATTCCCAAAGGATTTACAAACAATGATCGCGACGCGTGACGCATACGGCCAGGCGCTCCTTGAGCTGGGGCGCGAAAACGAGAAGGTGGTCGCCCTGGACGCCGACCTCTCCGGTTCGACCAAGACGGCGGTTTTCGGCAAGGAGTTCCCCGGGCGTTTCTTCAACGCCGGCATCGCCGAGGCCAACATGGTGGGGATGGCGGCGGGGCTCGCCGCCGGGGGGATGATCCCCTTCGCCTCGACCTTCGCCGTCTTCGCGGCGGGGCGGGCCTTCGAGCAGATCCGCCAGTCGGTGGCGTACCCGAAGATGAACGTAAAGATCGTGGCGACCCACGGCGGCATCACCGTCGGCGAGGACGGCGGATCGCACCAGTCGGTGGAGGATCTGGCGATCATGCGCGCCCTGCCCAACATGACGGTGCTGTGCCCCGCCGACGGCCCCGAGACGGCCGCGGCGATCCGGGCCGCGGCGGCCTACGAAGGCCCCGTCTTCATCCGCCTGGGGCGCGCCAAGGTGCCGGTCGTCTTCGCCGAGAAGTGCGATTTCGCCATCGGCAAGGGGGCGCTCCTTCGCGAGGGGAGCGACCTGACCTTCATCACCACCGGGATGATGAGCGCCATGGCCCTCGATGCCGCCTCGATCCTCAAGGCCGGGGGCGTCAGCGCCCGTGTGGTGCATCTGGGGAGCGTCAAGCCCCTCGATGTCGACCTCGTCCTCAAGGCCGCGCGGGAGACCGGCGCCGTCGTCACCGCCGAAGAGCACTCGGTGATCGGCGGACTCGGCGGCGCGGTCTGCGAGACGCTGGCCGAAGGGTACCCCGTGCCGGTGGAGCGGGTCGGCCTTCGCGACGTCTTCGGACAGTCCGGCACGGCCGACGATCTGCTGGCGCACTACGGCCTCACCCCGGCGCATCTGGTCGAAGCCGCCGAGCGGGTGCTGACCCGCAAGAGGTGAAGAGTCAAGGCGAAGGTGGAAGGATGAAGGACAAAGGGAAACCTTGATTCATCCTTCATCCTTCAGAAAAGGGAGGCTTTGCTGCAAAAGAGCATCATCAGCCGCGTCGTCGCGCTGATTCTTCTTATCCTGACCGTGGGGGTCGGCACCTCCTCTCTCATCTTTTTTCAAAGAGAGCACGACCGCCAGGTCGCCTCGAGCAAGGCGGGGGCCGAGATCCTGTTGTCGACGCTGGAGAAATCGATCTTCAACTCGATGCGGGTCGGCAACAGCGCCGACGTGCAGGCGATTCTCGAAACGGTGGGCGAGAGTGAAGGGGTGGCGCAGATGCGCATCTTTCACCCCACGGGGGAGATTCTGCGTTCGGCCCGTCCCGACGAGATCGGCCGTCTGGTGTCGGCCGCCGAGCTCTCCCTTTTCCACTCGGCGCGCTCCGAGGGGATTTTTCAGTGGGAGGACGAGGAGTATCTGGTGCTGATCCGCCCCATCGTCTCGGAGCACGCCTGCGTCGCGTGCCACGGGGACGAGGAGATCATCGGGATTCTCAATATCAATCTCTCCCTCGCGCCCACCCTGCGCAAGCTCGACGAGACGCGCATCTTCTTCGTCGTCTCGACGGCGATCATCGTGGCGCTGCTCGCCTCGGCGATCTATGTGGTGCTGCTGCGCTTCGTCAGGCGCCCCATCCAGGCGATGGCCGGGAAGATGGCGCAGGTGGAGGCCGGCGATCTCTCGGTGCGCCTCGAACCCCTCGACGACTCGGAGATGGGGAGCCTGGTCAGAAGCTTCAACTCCATGGTCGACACCCTCGACCGGACGAAGAAGGAGCTCGAGGTCCTTCATCTGCGCCAGATGGAGAGGGCGGATCGCCTCGCCTCCATCGGCGAGATGTCGTCGGGCCTGGCGCACGAGATCAAGAACCCGCTGGCGGGGATCAGCGGAGCGGTCTCGGTGCTGGGAGACGATTTCCCCGAGGGCGATCCCCGAAGGGAGATCGTGCGCGAGGTGATCGAGCAGATCGGCCGGCTCAACAAGACCGCCACCGACCTGCTTCACTTCGGCCGCCCCGGCGCGCCGGAGCTCAGCTACGTCGACATCAACGGGCTGGTGAACAAGACGCTCTTCTTCATCGATCAGCACCCCGAAGCGCGTCCGCTGCTGCGGATCAAGGAGCTGGCGGCGGATCTGCCCCCCGTGTGGGTGGACGCGAAGCAGATCCAGCAGGTTCTGCTCAACCTCGTCGTCAACGCCGTCCAGGCGATGCAGGGATCGGGGACGCTGTCGATCCGCACCGCGGCGATCGAGAAGGAGGGGCGCCCCTTCGTGCGCATCGCGGTGCGCGACACCGGACCGGGAATCCCCCCGTCGGAGATCGAGCGGATCTTCGTGCCGTTCCATACCACTAAAACCCAGGGGACGGGGCTCGGCCTCGCGATCAGCCGCCAGCTGCTGGAGCAGCACGGCGGAACGATCCGCGCCGAGAGTCGCCCCGGCGACGGGGCGACGTTCATCGTCGAGATCCCCGCCGACCGGGAGCCCCCAACCGATCAAGAGGAAAGCCGTGGCTAAACATAAGATTCTGGTCGTCGACGATGAGCACCTCATCCGCTGGTCGCTGGAGCAGAGCCTGCGCAAGCAGGGCAACGAGGTCCATACCGCCGCCTCCGGCGAGGAGGGGCTGCGCGTGGTGCGCGAAGAGTCCCCCGATCTGGTTCTGCTCGATGTGCAGCTGCCCGGCATCGACGGGCTGGAGGTGCTGAAGAAGATCAAGGAGATCGACGAGGAGACCATCGTCATCATGCTCACCGCCCACGGCGTGCTCGAAACGGCGGTCAAGGCGATGCGGCTGGGGGCCTACGACTACATCAACAAGCCCTTCAACCTCGACGAGCTGGCCATCGTCATCCGCAAGGCTCTGGAAACCGGCGCCCTGAAGCGCGAGGTGGCCCACCTGCGCTCGCAGCAAAGCGGCAAGTACGGCATCGGCAACATCATCGGCGAGAGCCGCCATATGAAGACGATGCTGACGATGGTGCAGAAGATCGCACAGAGCGACGCCTCCACCGTCCTCATCCAGGGCGAGAGCGGCACGGGAAAGGAGCTCATCGCCAAGGCGATCCACTACGAGAGCCCCCGCGCCGACAAGCCGTTTATGGCGATCAACTGCGCCGCCGTCCCCGAGACGCTGCTGGAGAGCGAGCTCATGGGGCACGAGAAGGGGGCCTTCACCGACGCCCGCAGCCAGAAAAAGGGGCTCTTCGAGCTCGCCGACGGCGGCACCGTCTTTCTCGACGAGATCGGCGACATGGAGCCCGGGATGCAGGCCAAGCTGCTGCGGGTGCTGGAGGAGCGCTCCTTTCGCCGCGTCGGGGGGACCAAGGACGTGCAGGTCGATGTGCGCATCCTCTCGGCGACCAACAAGGATCTGCTCAAGGCGATGGAGGACAAGACCTTCCGCAGCGACCTGTACTACCGCATCCAGGTGATCCCCATCTTCTTGCCGCCGCTGCGCGAGCGAAGAGAAGACATCCTGCCGCTGGTGCACCACTTCATCGACCATTTCAACCGCGAGTTCGGCAAGAGCGTCAAGGGAGTTTCGAAGATCGCCGAGAAGTTCCTCATGGAGTACGACTGGCCCGGCAACATCCGCGAGCTCAAGAACATCATCGAGCGGGCGATCATCCTCGAGAACGAAGAGCTTCTGCTGCTCGAACACCTCCCCTACGAGCTGGTGGCCAAGACCGGCGGCGGGGGCGCCGGCCCCTTCAACCTGCGCATCCCCCCCGAGGGGATCGACATCGAGGACGTCGAGCGCGAGCTCATCCGCCAGGCGCTGGAGATCTCGGACGGCAACCAGTCGAAGGCGGCGAAAAAGCTCAACCTCGGCATCGACGCCTTTCGCTACCGCATGAAGAAGTTCGGTCTGCTCTAGCTCTGAAGACAAAGGGCGGGGGACGGATGACGGCAGCTTCGCCTTCTGCCCCCGATCCCGCCCTTCCATCCTTGCCCCTTCCCCCCCGGGGTGCTAAAGTTTGAGGTGTTTTCTTTCATCGAATTCATCTCACCGGAGGCACCCATGAAGACCCCCCTCAGCGATATTCGCCTGGCCTACGACGCGTGCGGAGACGGCCCGCCGGTCGTTCTGATCCACGGCTTCCCCCTGTGCCGCAAGATGTGGCGTCCGCAGCTCGCTCCTCTCGCCAAGGCGGGTTTCCGGGTGATCGTCCCCGATCTGCGCGGCTTCGGCGAGAGCGGCGCCCCCGACGGACCGTATTCGATGTCGGTCTTCGCCGACGACATCGTCGCGCTCCTGGACGCTTTGCAGATCGAAACGGCCGTCGTCGGCGGCATGTCGATGGGGGGATACGTCCTGCTCAACCTCCTGGAGCGTCACCCCGGCCGGGTTCGCGCCGCCATGTTCCTGACCACCCGCGCCGCCGCCGACGACGAGGCCGGCAAGGCGCGGCGCACCGCCCTCGCCCATGCCGTGCAGGAGCAGGGGCCGCACGTCGTCACCTCGGCTTTCGAGCAGATCCTCTTCGCCCCCGGTGTCGCCGAGAGCCGCCCCGAGCTGGTGAACGAGGTGCGCGCCTGGATGGAGGCGACGGCGCCGCGCGGCCTAGAAGGGGGGCTGCTCGCCATGCGCGACCGCAAGGACTTCACCCCCGACCTCCCCCTGCTCGATGTCCCCTCCCTGGTCGTCGGCGCCGAGCTCGACCGCACCATGTCGGTCGATCTCTCCCGCGCCATCGCCCGCGATCTGCCGCGCGCCACCTTGTGCATCGTCCCCGAGGCGGGGCACATGGCCAATCTCGAGCAGCCTGAGGCGTACAACCGATGCCTGATCGACTTTCTGCAGACCCTGGCGTAACGAGGGCGGATCGACGCGACCGAACTTTTTTTCCATGAGGAGGTGACCCGATGGGCAAGGAGCGGCTGGTGGTGATCGGGGGAGATGCGGCCGGGATGAGCGCCGCCTCCAAGGTGCGGCGCGACTGCTCCGAGACGCAGATCGTCGTCTTCGAGCGATCGCCCCATACATCGTACTCGGCCTGCGGCCTTCCGTACTACATCGGCGGGCTGGTCGATTCGCCGCAGGAGCTGATCTCGCGCACCCCCGAAGTCTTCCGCGAGAAATACGACATCGACGCCCGGGTGCGCCACGAGGTCATCGAAATCGACCCCGGCGCCGCGCGGGTGCGGGTGCGCAATCTGGAGAGCGACCAGGAGTGGTGGGAGCCCTACGACCAGCTCCTCGTCGCCACCGGCGCCGTCCCCTTCTGCCCCGACATGCCCGGCTCGGGCGCCGTGGGGATTTACGGCCTGTGCACGCTGCAAAGCGGCATCCGGGTGCGCAAGGCGGTGGATGAGGACAAGCCGAAGCGGGCCGTCGTCGTGGGGGGCGGCTATATCGGGCTGGAGATGGCCGAGGCGATGATCCTGCGCGGCATCGAGGTCTCTTTGGTCACACGGGGCGCCGAGGTGATGGAGACGCTCGATCCCGACATGGGAGCGCTCGTCTCCGAGGCGCTGCAGGATGTCGGCGTCCATCTCTACCGGGGGGAGGCGCTCACCGGCTTCGAGACGCGCGAGGGGCGCGTCGCGGCCGTCGTCACCGATCAGCGAACCCTCCCGGCCGACATCGTCATCCTCGGCATGGGGGTGCGCCCCAACTCGTTTCTGGCCCAAAAGGCGGGGATTCCCCTGGGCGCCCGCGACGCCATCCGGGTCAACGACCGGATGCAGACCGAGGTCGATCGGATCTGGGCCGCGGGCGATTGCGCCGAGTCGCTCCATCTGATCAGCCGCCGCCCCTTCTACGTCGCCCTCGGAACGGTGGCCAACAAGCAGGGGGTGGTGGCGGGGACGAACCTGGCCGGCGGCTACGCCACCTTCCCCGGCGTGCTGGGGACGGCGGTCACCAAGGTCTGCAAGTACGAGGTGGCCCGCACGGGGCTGCACGAGAAGGATCTGCGCACCCTGGGGCTCGAATTCACCTCGGCCGTCATTCGCAGCCGCACCCGCGCCGGCTACTACCCCGGTGCGGGGAGGATCACGGTGAAGCTCCTCGCCGAGAAAAAAAGCGGCAGGCTCCTGGGGGGGCAGATCGTCGGAGAGGAGGGGGCCGCCAAGCGCATCGACGTCCTGGCCGCGGCGCTGCACGCCGGCTTCACCGTGAACGATATCGTCAACCTCGACCTGTGCTACGCCCCCCCGTATTCCCCTGTCTGGGACCCCGTTCAGACGGCGGCGCGAAAGGCGGTGAAGGGGGTGTGAGGGGCGACGCGTGCGCCCTTCGCCCCTGAACGGCTCAATCCCCGAAGCGAACTGCGGCTCGGTCCCCGAGGGGGGCGCACCCGCGTCCGCGCGGCCCGATCGCATCGCTTCATCGCCCAGCATCCCCTCCCTCTTCGCCCCCGGCTCCCCTGATCGCCGGGAGGCGAAATTTTTTCCTCCATGTGCACTTCTATCCATTAGAAATCGCCAAACATTCGCGCGCTTCTGGTAGACTTGGAAAGAGCCCTTAACGACAGAGGTGGCCATGACACGAGTTTGCGGCGTGATTCTCGATCTGGACGGAACCCTGATCGACAGCAACGACGCACACGCGCGCGCCTGGCTTGAGGCGATGCAGCAAGAGGGGTTCGATCCGGGGTACGAAAAGGTGCGCCGGCTTATCGGCATGGGGGGCGATCTGCTCATCCCCCAGGCGCTTCAGATCGATCCTCACGGCGAACAAGGCAAGGCGATCAGCGCCCGGCGCAAGGCGATCTTCAAGGAGCGCTATCTGCCGCAGCTCAGCCCCTTCGCCAAGGTGCGCGATCTGGTGCTGCGCATGCAGGCGGGGGGGCTCAGGCTCGTCGTCGCCAGCGCCTCCAAGCGCGAAGAGCTCGAGGCGATGCTGCGCAGGGCGGGGGTGGAGGATCTGCTCACCGAGACGACCTCGGCCAGCGACGTCGACGAGCCCAAGCCCGAGCCCGACGTGGTGCTGGCGGCCCTCGACAAACTCGGGCTCCCTCCCGAGCAGGTCGTGATGCTTGGCGATACCCCCTACGATATCGAGGCGGCGTCCAAGGCCGGCGTCGGCGTCATCGCGCTGCGATGCGGCGGCTGGGACGATGAGTCGCTGCGCGGCGCCAAGGCGATCTACTGGGACGCGGCCGATCTGTTCACCCACTTCGAAGCCTCCCCTCTGGGCGGAGCGCGACACTGAACCGATAACCCGTTACTGGATGAAGCCCCTCGTGCCAGTCGCCGGCGCCCCCGCCGGTCTTTTTTATCCCCAGGAGCGCTTAAATGGAAAAGATACGACTCGGCATCAGCCGCTGCCTTCTCGGAGAGGCGGTCCGCTACGACGGAAGCCACTGCCGCAGTCCCTGGCTCGTCGATACCCTTGGCAGCTACGTCGAATATGTTCCCGTCTGTCCCGAAGTGGAGCTCGGCCTGCCGACGCCGCGCGAAGCGCTTCGCCTGGTGGGCGATCCGCAGCGCCCCCGCCTCGTCTTCGTCCACAGCGGCAAGGACATCACCGAGACGATGGAAGCGTGGGCGCGGCAGAAGGTCGTCGAGCTGGAGAAGGAGGATCTGTGCGGATTCGTCTTCAAGGGGCGCTCCCCTTCGAGCGGAATGGAGAGGGTGAAGCTCTACGACGGTCACGGGGTTCCGTCAAAAAAGGGCATCGGCCTTTTTGCCCGCGCCTTCACCGAGCACTTCCCCCTGCTCCCCGTGGAGGAAGACGGCCGCCTTAATGATCCGGCCCTGCGGGAGAACTTCATCGAGTGCCTCTTCACTTTCAAGCGCTGGCGCGAGACGCTCAACGGCCCCCGCACCCGGGCGGAGCTGGTCGACTTTCACACCCGGCACAAGCTGCTGATCCTGTCGCACAGCCCCGAGGTCTACCGGGAGATGGGACGCTTGGTCGCCGAGGCCGATCAGTTGGCCGAGCGCGACCTCTTCCGCCGTTATGAGGCGCTGCTGATGCGCGGGATGCGGCTTCTGGGGACGCGCAAAAAGCACCTCAACGTCCTGCAGCACCTGCTGGGCTTCTTCAAGCAGCAGCTCTCGGCCGACGAAAAGAAGGAGGTGCTGGAGGTCTTCGCCTCGTACACCAACGGAGACGTTCCCCTCGTGGTGCCGGTGACGCTGCTGAACCACTATGTGCGAAAATACGATCAGCCGTATCTGAAGGTGCAGCTCTATCTCGATCCGCATCCGATCGAGCTGAGGCTGCGAAATCATGTCTGAGGCGGCGGCTGCCGGGCGCTTCGCGCGCCGGAAGGCGGAACGCGAAAGGAGAGTCCGCCGCGAGCGCTGGGCGCTGCTCGTCGCCTTCGGGGCGATGGCGCTTTTTTTCGCCCTCACCGTCGTCACCGCGCCGACGAATCTTCCCGGATGGTAACTGTTCAGTATGGGGTCCCACCTCCCATGTCAAGGGACGCTTTTCGCCGTCCATGGCGCCAGAGACCCTTGTCATGTGAGCCGAGACCCCATAAGGTGAATAGATACCCCGGATGAGACGGCATCGGTTATAATTTCGATTGTCCGCCTGCACCCTGTGGGAGAATCTCCTTTGTTTCCGGTCCCGCACCGCCGGAAGATTCGTTGATGTCCGTCGTTCTGATTATCGCACTGCTCGTTCTCGCCGCGGAGCTTCTTCTGGAGGCTCTCAACCTAAGGCATCTTCGGCGCCACGGCGCCGAGGTCCCCCACGCGTTCCGGGGGGCCGTCGATCCGGCGACCCTTGCGCGATCGGCCGCCTACACCGTGGCCCGCAACCGGGTCGGGGTCGCCGAGTCGGTGACCGTGACGGCACTGTTTCTCGCCTTCCTCTTCGGGGGCGGGCTCGCCTGGTACGAGCGCTGGATCGCTTCGTTCAGCGACACCTTCATCGCAGGGGGCATCCTCTTTTTCCTCGGACTGATCCTCGCCCGCAGCGTCCTTTCGATCCCCTTCAGCCTCTATCGCACCTTTCGGGTGGAGAGAGATTTCGGCTTCAACACGACCACCGCGCGCCTCTGGGTCAGCGATCTGGTGAAGTCGCTCCTCCTGTCGCTGGTCCTGTCGGCGCTGCTGATCGGCGGGGCGCTGTGGCTGATCGCGGCTGCGCCCCACTTCTGGTGGCTGTGGGTCTGGGGCTTTTTCGCCCTGTTCACCGTCGTTCTCATGTATCTCTCCCCCGTGCTCATCGAACCGCTCTTCTTCAAATTCGAGCCGCTGCGACGCGAAGGGCTCGAAGAGACGATCCGGGAGCTGATGGCGCGCGCGGGCCTTGCGGTCAGCCGCGTCTTTCAGGTCGACGCCTCGCGCCGAAGCCGCCACTCCAACGCCTATTTCACCGGCATCGGCAAGGTCAAGCGCATCGTCCTCTTCGACACCCTGCTGGAGCAGATGTCCGATCGCGAGATCCTGGCGGTGCTGGCCCACGAGGTCGGCCACTGGAAGCTCAAACACATCGCGCGGCGCATCATGTTCATGCAGCTCGCCATGCTCGCCGGGCTCTACCTGGCCTTTCGCCTCGTCGGGTGGGAAGGGCTGCCGGCGCTGGTGGGGCTCGAAGAGGCCTCCTTCGCGGCGCGGGTGCTGATTCTGTCGTTCCTCGCCGGACTCGTGTCGTTTTTCTTCACCCCGTTGAGCAGCTTCATGTCGCGCCGCCACGAATGGCAGGCCGACGATTTCGCCTCACGCCTCACCGGCCGCCCCGAAGACCTCGGCTCGGCCCTCGTCAAACTCTCCCTGGAGAACCTCGCCAATCTGCACCCCCATCCCCTCTACGCCTGGTTTCACTACTCCCATCCCCCCATGGCCCAGCGGGTCGAGCGCTTGTGCGCCGACGCCCCCGAATCCGACGCCCCATCCGCGCAGCGCGGTTGAGAGCCGCTGCCGTTTTTCTCTTTTCATAACGCTGAAAATCTCCTAGAATCAATGCTTTCATTAGGGGGGCGTCTGCGGAGAACGGCATGGTTCGGCTCGTCCTGTTTGGAATAATTGCGGTTTTTGCCCTTTCGGGGTGCGGGGGCGATGGGGCGTGGCACGATGCGAAGGATTTTTCCGGGGTCACCCTGGAGGGCGTCGTCGAGGACGGCCCCCTGGAGGAGGCCCGCGTCTTCTTGCGCCACCTCGAAACGGGGGAGGTCGCGCGTTATTGCGGCGCGAGCGGCGTAGGCCGCTGCGAGGCACGGACCAATGAAGACGGATCCTTCTCCCTGCGGGTGAGTCTCCAAGCCCTCGGTGAGCCTCTCGAGCTCTTCACCAACGGCGGCTTCGACCGGCAGACCGGCGTCGATTTTGCGGGCATACCGATGCGCGCCCCCCTTGATCTCTTCGCCGATCGCCTCGACCGCATCCGCGTAACGCCCCTCACCTCGGTCCTCTCCGCCCGCATGCGCGGAGGCGTCTCCATGGAGGCCGCCGCCGGGGATATCGCCCTCGAGCTCGCCCTCCCCTCCGATACCGACTTCGGTTCGCCCATTGCCGGAAAAGAAGGCCTGCTGCACAAGGCGCTCGTGCTGACCGCCCTGGCCATCGAGCTCTCCGAGGGGGGAGAGAGCGACCCCTTCGCCTTTGTCGGCGCCCGCCTGGACGGCGCCTTTCCTCTGCTGACCGATCCTGAAGGGCGGCTCGATCCGCTGACCCTTCAAGAGTGGGGACTCGGCCCAGGAGTGCCCCGTCTGCTCTCCCTCGACAGCGCCCTTCACGAGCGAGGCGCACCGCTGTGCGCCGTCTTCCGGAAGGTGCAGCTGCGAGTCTCCCTGGAGGAGGCGGTCGCGCTGATGCTCCCCGAGAGCGATCTCGACCATCCTCACCTTCGGCGCAACCTCGAGGCATTGGCCGAGAAGATCCTCTCCGCTTCGGGCGACACTCCCCTGCCGGTGCGGGGGCTCGCCCC
>JBJHBH010000065.1:0-20112 GCA_050485365.1 Desulfuromonadales bacterium
AGGACGATCCGGCCCCCTTCGATCACCGGACCGAGAGAGACGCGGCGGAGTTGGGCGTGATCGTTTTCATCCACGACGTAGAGGCTCGGCCCCTGCGGACCCTGGACGACCGCCGCTTCGGGCACAAGGACGATGTCGTCAAACGATTTCAGCAGCACGCGCACCCGCGCGAACTGCCCCGGAACCAGGAGATTGTCGGGGTTGGAGAAGACGGCTCTTGCGGAGACGGTCCCCGTGCGCGGATCGACCGTGCTCGCGGTGAAGTCGACCTCGCCGCTGCGCTCATAGAGGGAGCCGTCGGGGAGCAGGAGGGATACCTCCCGGCCCTGGGAGCTCCCCTCGCCCAACATGGCCTGGTGCGCGGCGCGCTGCAGCGCGGCATCGGCCTCCGGGATCGAAAAGCGCACATGGATCGGGTCGTTCTGGACGATGGTGGTCAGCAGGGTGCCGCGCTCCACCAGGCTCCCCTCGGACAGAACCTCAAGGCTGGTGATGCCGCTCAAGGGGGCCTCGACGCGGGTGTATCGCAGCTCGAGTTGCGCCTGCGCCGTGCGGGCCTTGGTCAGCGCCACCCGCGCCTCGGCGAGCTCCAGGGCCGAGCGTGCGTTGTCGCGCTCGCGCTGACTGACGGCGTCCTGCTCGTACAGACGCGAAATGCGTCGCCATTCCCGTTCCGCCTGGCTCAAGTCGGCCGCCGCGCTCTGCTCCTCGGCGCGCGCCGCCTGAAGGACGGCGGCGAAAGGCTCCGGATCGATGCGAAAGAGAGCCTCTCCCTCTTCCACGTGTTGTCCCTCCTCAAAGAGACGCTCTTCCAGTATGCCCGGAACGCGGGTGCGAACCTCGACCTCCCGGGCTCCGCGGACGCGCCCGGCATAGGTCTGCTCCACCTGCGCCGAGGACTTCTGTGCGGTGATGACGGTGACGGGCGGAGCCCACCCCTGGCCGGCCGGATGGCTGGAGTCCGACTCGCACCCGCTCAGCAAAAGGGCGATGGCGGTGAAGAGGGCGGCATGACGCCAGGGGCGCCGCGGAAAAGAGACAGACATGTGACGACTCCAAAAAAATGTTCAAAGGGCGTAAAGGCGAAGGGAAAATATTCATTGCCGCAAAGTGGAGGCGATGTTAACATACGTTCGCGCATGTTTGTAAAGGGAAAATATCATCCCGTAGCGCTGGAGAAGAATTCGATGAGACGCACCAAGGAAGAGGCCCAGCAGACCCGCAGCAGAATACTCGCGGCGGCCGAAGAGATATTTTTCGCCCAGGGGATCGCCCGCACCACGCTGGAAGAGATCGCCCGCGCCGCCGGCGTGACGCGCGGGGCGATCTACTGGCACTTCCAGAACAAGGCCGACCTGATCGATGCCGTACATGCCGAGGTGAGAATGCCGATGGAGGAAGTCTTCTTTCGCATCCTCGACACCGAGGGGGTCGATGCGCTGCGCACCCTTGAGCAGCACTGCGCGCAATCGTTCGCCCGACTTCATACTGATGAGCAAAGCCGGCGCATCTACACCATCCTGCTCCTCAAGTGCGAGTACTCCGAGGAGATGAGCGCCCTGATCGAGCGCCTGCGCGCCTCGAAGGAGCAAATCGTCGGCAGGCTTGAAACCTTTTTCAGTCGCCTGCAAAGGGACGAGGCTATCGCCGCCACCACCGAACCCCGCCTTCTCGCCTTCGCTCTCTATGCCTTCATGCTCGGTCTTTACAGCGATTACCTGCGCTATCCCGACCTGTACCGCATGCCCGAGGACGCACAGCGACTTGTGCGTCATTTCTTCTCTCCGTTGCGATGACGCCTGTAGAGCCATCTTGATACTTGCAATCGAAAAGAGAGGAGATATCAGTCTTCTGGCAGGATTGATGGCAGCGCGACGGTAGGGATCACTCACCGAGGGCGCCTCAGGGATGGAAGACCATGCCGGAGCAGAGCAAAGATCACAGATCTGAACGCGTCAGACTCGGGCAGCGCTCCTTCCTGCTGATGCTCGTCGTGGTGACGGTGCTCTTCCTTTATCTGCTCAAGCCATTTTTCAGCGCCATATTCTGGGCCTGCGTCATCGCCCTTTTGTTCCATCCCCTCTATCTTCGTTTTCTGAGGGTTCTGAGGTTTCGTCGCAACTCTGCGGCGCTGGCGACATTGGCCGTCTGCGTGCTTATCGGCATTCTTCCTGCGATGTTCGTCATCGGCTCCTTTTTCCAGGAAGGGGCTCGTCTTTTCGAGCGCCTGCAAAGCGGAGAAATCGATCCCGTAAGCTACTTCGAACGCATGCGCGAAGCGATTCCGGCGCTTCAGCGTCTTGTGGAGCGCTTCGACCTCGATCTGGGCGATATCAGAGAGCAGCTCTCCAACGCCGCCGTCGCGGCCGGCAGTTATATCGCACAGAACATCCTTCAATTCGGCCAGGGGACCCTCAAGCTCTTCATCACTCTCGGCCTGATGCTCTATGTGGCGTTCTTCCTCCTTCGGGACGGCCCGGCCTTGTTGGCCCTGCTGGTGCGCGCCCTGCCTCTGGGAGATGAACGCGAGAGGCTCCTTTTCGCCAAATTCGCCGAGGTCACCCGAGCCACCGTCAAAGGGAATCTGGTAGTCGCCGCGGTACAGGGGACCCTCGGTGGAATCATCTTCCGGATTCTTGATATCCCCGGGGCGCTGCTCTGGGGGGTGGTGATGGCGGTGCTGTCGCTCATCCCCGCCGTGGGGGCCGGCTTGATCTGGGGACCGGTGGCGATCTACCTGTTCGCCGTAGGCCACTGGGTGCAGGGGGTGATTCTGACTCTCTTCGGGATCGCCGTCATCGGTCTGGTCGACAATATTCTGCGCCCGATTCTCGTGGGGCGCGACACGAAGCTGCCGGATTATATCGTGCTCCTCTCGACCCTCGGCGGCTTTGTCCTCTTCGGGATAAACGGCTTCGTCATCGGTCCGCTCCTCGCCGTCCTCTTCGTCGCCTTCTGGGAGATTTTCATGCGGGAGTTCAATGCCCCCCTCCCCCCTCTGCCGAAAAAGGGCTCACCCAGGGATGGGCAGGGGAGTTGCGCATGACGGGTCGGTTCGCCCTTTCCAACATCTGCGTCGAATCCGCCGTCCCCTGCGCACCGGGATAGGAGCTCACCCTCGACTTTCAGGTTCCGAAGACAAAGACGGTGTCGTACCTGCGCTGATTTCAGTCTCGGGGTCCTTCCAGGCATTCGATCAGACGTATCACCGGCAAGCCTGTGCCGGGAAAAGGATCTTCTCCATCGTGGGGTCGCCAGGGCATCCCGTGTAAAGACTCACGGCTGACTTCGGGCAGAATTGCACGCACAATCCGCAGGCGATGCACGAATTGGAGCGGAAAAGGAGAGCCCGCCCGTCGCCGCGCTTCAAAGCCCCTGTCGGGCACATCGAAACACAAGCCCGGCAAAGATTGCAGCGGTCCCCAACCTGCAGATGATAATAGAAGAAGCGACTCAGCTCTTCGGCTGCATTCGGTCTGCTCTGCCGGATGCGGTTAAGGAGGCGGCGCTTGAATGGAAGGCTTTTCCCTCCGAGATCACCGGAGCCGCCGTCGGAATCGAGGTGATGGAGGAAGCGGACCGTCTCCTCTTTTGCACTTCGTCTCCACAATGCGAACAGATCGCGGCGCCCAAGGGTGCGGGGGTCGAAATTCAGTTCCTTTGCCGCCTCGACCAGCCGAATCCTTCCCCGGCATGCGGGGATGCGGAGCTCAAGATCGCGGTGAATCTGCCGCAGGGCATCGAGCATACCTCCTGAAGGGCAGTTCCGGCAGACGCTGAGATTGAGCTGTACCGGGTGGGGGAGGAGAAGCGCCAGGGCGAGCAGGTGCTCGTATCCGAAAGAACCGAAACAGCCGACGAATGCGTTTGCCTGGAGACTCTCCTTTCGACGGCACGCCACGATCGGCTTGGGGAGAGGGGCAATCTCTTCGAGAAGTCTGAAAAAATCATTGTGCTTCGGAGCGATCGCGTCCGAGGGGCAGGCAGCGGTGCACCTGAGGCACTCTGTACACCGGCTCCTATCGACAATGACCTCGGCGCCTTCCAGGGTGATCGCCTGCGAGGGGCAGGAGTCGAGACATTCGCTGCAGCGGTTCTGCTTGAAGCGGCGCCGCAGACAGCGCGACTGCTGGTACCTGAGAGATGTTCCGACGCGGCCGAGAGCCTCGGTGATGGCCAAAGGGATCATGGCGCGACCTCTCAGCCGTTTACCCGCAGGGGCTCGGGAACCTTTTCCAGCCAGCCTTCATCCTCAATGAAGAGGCTCAGGCATTTTGCCAGTTGGCGGTAGAAGTCGCTCGTCGTGTTCTCGTTGATGTTCTCCGTGAATGGAGGTATCCACTTCTTCAGGAAATTGTCGCGGAAATCGGCGTGTGCGTTCAGCAGGCGCCCCGCCTCCTCGATCTCTCCTTTTCGCAGAGCTTTCACCTGCTGAAAAATGAGAAAATACTGAAACTCCAGCTCCACAGCGACATGATCGGGAGCCTCCCGGAAGTGCTCGTCCATTTCGACGCCGTGCTCACGGTAAATGCGCAGCGTCTCCAGAGTGCTCTTTCCCATTAGAAGACGCTCCTCATCGAGATAGCAGGAGCCGTACGGGGGGGCGAGCAGCCGGTTGGGCCCAAGAAAGAGGCGGGCATATTCGACCAGCAACTCTTCCTCAGTCGATGAGACCCAAAGATCCTGAAGGCTTGCTGCCGCCTGCGCAGCCGAAGGAGAAACACCTGAGAGCGCAGTGGCGAGGTTGACAAAGAGATCTGCCTGAAGAAAGACTTCTTTCTGGGGTTCGTAGAAACAGCTCGCCAGCAGGCGATAGCTGTCTGCGCGCTGCAGTTCGTGTCCGGCAAAAGCATCGATCATGTGAGATTCCTTCCTCGGTAGAGACGCTGTCGCAGGGAGTGTTGATCATTTTTTGGAAAAAGGGCGGAGCGGCTTGAGACCGCTCCGCCTTGGATCGGGTTTACTTTCGAGCACTGAAACTGCGGATGTAGAAGACGTTCGGCTGAGTGCCGCTGCCCGGTTTTGCGGTTTTGCCCTTGTTGTCCGCGAGAACGACGACGGAGCTTCTGTTTTCCGCCAACAGCTTGCTCACGGCGCTGTTCCTGTCGTCGAGGTCGCCGAAGGTGCGCGCCTGCGAGGGACAGACCTGCGTGCAGTAGGGGGTCTGACCCGATGTGACGAGGTGTTCGCAGAAGATGCACTTTTCGGCCTTCTCCTTGCCGCGCACCGAGTTGTAGTCTGGATGGGCGTGCATGGTGCGGTAGGGAGGGGTGCGCCCCGCCTTCTTGGCAATCTCGGCCCCCGACGTGGTGATCCCCCTGATCAGCTCATCGGGATCTCTGTAGCGGGCATGGGGGTCGGAATCGTAGCCGTTGATGCTGATGACGCTGTACTTCGCCGCCTTGTCCTCCTCCACGTTGGAGCTGTAGGGGCAGGCCTGCTGGCACATGCCGCAGCCGATGCAGCGCTCCTCGTTGTGCATGGTGATGCCGTTTTCCGTCTTGTACATCGCCGTCGGGGAGACGGGACAGGCGGTGACGCAGGGGGAATCCGAGCAGTGATTGCACAGGGTCGGATACATCGTGTACTTGGGGTTCGGGTATTTGCCCTCAATGCTGTCGCAGAAGTCGGCCCAGTTGAAGGTCTGGCCGTTGCGGGCGTCGTCGGTATTGTTCTGGGTTTTGCATCCGACACCGCAGGCGCCGCAACCGGCGCATTTGAGCAGGTCGATTACCATTGCGTATTTAGGCATTATCCAGTCCTCCCTGTCTCTCAGGCCTTGGTGATCTTGACGCCCGTGAATCCGCCGTTTCGGGCCGTGGAGCCGCTCAGGCGGTCGTAGTCGTCGACCATGATTTCGTTGAAATTGGCGCCGCGCGGCTCGAACCTGGCGTAATCCTTCGTTCCGACACTGCCATAGGCCCAATGCCCCTGGCCGTAGCACTTGGCTACTGTGCCGGGCTGGACCCCTTCCCAGAGGCGGGCGCGCACGGTGAGGCTGCCGACGACGCTGGTAACCTTGACCATATCCCCTTCCTTGATTCCGAGCTTCTGGGCGTCGGCCGGGTTGATCTGGACGACGTCGTCAAAGTTCACATCGCCCGGGTCGCATTTCTTGAAGGCGTGATACCAGGTGAGGTTGGCGCTGCGTCCCTCGCGGTTGAGGCGCGACTTCATGTCGACCAGGTCGAAGGGATACTCCTTGCGGGAGCCGTGGCGAAGCTGGGTCTCGTAATGGGGGACGAAAGCCTTTTCTCCCCGGGCCTCGTAGTTGGTGACGTTGAGGATGTCGTCGACGGTCGTATTGTGCTTTTCGGCATGCTCGGTGAGCGCCTTCTTCAGCGTCTCGCTGTAGAATTCGAACTTCTTCGTCGCCGTCGGGAAGTTCCCCTCCTGCGGCGTCCCCCATTTCTTTCGGAACTCGAAGCGGGGCGAGTTCACGACCCCTTTCTTGCGAAAGTCTTCCCATCCAGAGGGTTTGTCCCCCTTGAAGTCCCGGTTCTCCGCCGGGTCCCAGGCTTTCTGGCTGCGGATCTTGGTGGCGTAGATCGCCAGTTCCAGGCCGTTGGTCGGCTTCTTGCCGGTCTCAGGGTCTTTGTACTCGTTGTGAAGCCAGTCGTAGACGTTGGGGAACCCTTTTGCCTTGAGCTTCTCACCGAGGAGCCAGACGAACTCCGTCTCGGCGCCCCTCACGTCGAACATGCGCTCGACGACCGGCTGCTGGATGGAGATGTGGCCGTAGAGATTGGCCTTGCTGCGCACGATCGCCCAGTCTTCGGTGTGGTGCAGAGCCGATGGGAGGACGATGTCGGCGAACTGGGTCATCTCCGAAACCATGGGGACGACGTGCACGAAGAAGGGGATTTTGGCCATAGCCTGGTCCCATCGCCCCGCCTCGGTTGTGGAGAAGTTGTAATTGACGAAGTAGCCGATAGCGACCTTGATATCGTAAGGGTCGGCCGCCAGAATAGCATTGGCGACATTGTTGGATACGACGCCGCTGCCGGGTTTGCCGGAGGCCAGGGCGGGGAACTCCTTATATCCACGCTGGTCGATCTTCTTGTTCTTGGCGCCGGTTTTGGCGATGTCGTCCTGATAGGCATCAAAACCGGGGTAGTTGCTGCTCGGGCCTCCCATGCCCGTACACAATCCCCCCTCGCTGTCGGTCGCGCCGACGAGGCCGTTGAGGGCGTGCATTGCCATGGCGGAATAGGTGCCGCGAGGCTGCATGTTGGGGCCGTACCAGATCGCGCAGTTCGGTGCGGCCTTGGCGAAGCCTCGGGCGACGCGCTCGATCTGGTTCCTGTCGAGCCCTGTTTCCTTTGCCGCCCAGGCGGCATCCTTGTCCTTGAGCTCGATATTCCACCATTTCACCAGGCCGTAGGAATGCTTCTCGTTGAAGTCCTCTTCCTTGACCTCGCGACCCTTGCGGAACTTGTTCTTTCCGTCCTTGAAGTCGCCGACGAATTCCTTGCTCCACAGTCCCTCCGTTAGGATGACGTGGGCCATGGCGACGGCCAGGGCGCCATCGGCGGCGGGCTTGACCGGCATCCATTCGTGGGCCTTGGCGGCGGTGTTGCTCATGCGGGGGTCGATGGCAACGACGGTCCCTTCGCTGAGCAACCGCTGGATCTTGGTGACGGCGTTGGGGATCTGGCGGTTGGAGGAGAGGGGGTCGCAGGCCCAGGTGATGAGATACTTCATCTTGTCCAGGTCGTAGTCGCGGTAACCCCAGAACCCCTCGGTATAGAAGCTCCCCATCTTCTCCACCTCGGCACAGATGGCGCTGTGGGAGATGTTGTTGGGGGAGCCGAGCATCTTGGTGAGATTGTCGTAGAGAATGGTGTTGTGGTCCGAGTAGCGCCCGCGCATGAGCAGATATTTGTGCGTCTCGTTGTTCTTGCGCAGCTCGATGAGTTTGTCGGCAATGGTATCGACGGCCTCGTCCCAGGAAATGGGGACGAACTTCGGATCGATGCCGCGCCCCTTCTGAGGGTTCGTGCGCTTCATCGGGGTCTTGATGCGGTCGGGATCGTAGGTCTGCTGCAGCAGCAGATGTCCGCGTACACAGACGTAGCCGCCGTTGGCCTTGCTGAGCTGGTTCCCCCGTACCTTCACGGCGCGCCCTTCCTGCACGAAGACTTCGATGGGGCACCATGTGGTGCATCCCTGGCAGGTGGAGGCAATCCATTGGCCGGCAGCTTCCCCCATGGCCGTTTTCTTCTGGGCGGCGCTCTGGGCGAACGCGTTCAGGCTGGGGGCGCCGATGGCGGCGACGGCGCCGGCTGCTGCGCCGACTTTCAAAAAATCCCTGCGTTTGATCTTCATCCATACCTCCTTTGGTGATGTTACCCTTGACTGGTGTCAGCCATTCTCGTCGTGTGAAAAAACTGCAGGCGGGTTTCATGTCACGCAATGTTGCGGATCGCGAATTCCCCGCGGATATCATGAAGAGTCAGATGTCTTAGAGCAATCGGAGTGCCAACGCTATGTGGCTGTAATTATTTAGAAATTAATTTCACAGTCCGAGAGCGAATTGTTACCTTTATTTCGCGGGAGACATGTCCGAGACAGGAAAAAGCTGAAATTCAGGAAGGTTGCACGGAAGTGTATACAGTGCTACCGGAACGTAACACCGGGTCGTATGGAAACGATGGGCGAGAAATGCGCCGCGCAGGGAATGGAAAGGGAGGAAGGCTGTGCGGAGGCGATTACCCTGAGAGTTTCTCCCAAAGCCCCTTGCGGGAGATGCCGAGACGGCGGGCGGCGCAGGTGCGGTTCCCACCTTCTTCTTCGAGAACGCGCTGAATGAAGCGCTCTTCGAAATCGCGCATCGCCTCGCGCAGGGGGAGTTCGGTGCGGAAGCAGTGGATCACGTCACTGCCGGCGTCGGTGCAGCGGCGAATCTCAGGGGGGAGTTTCGCCGGGGTGAGCTCCTCCCCCCCCGAGAGGATCTGCAGGCGCTCCACCAGGTTCTCCAGTTCGCGGATGTTCCCGGGGAAGGCGTACGCCTGGAGAACGTCCAGTGCCTCGGGTGAAAAGCTAACGGGAGAACGTTCGTAGGAGGCGGCGAAGCGCGAGGCGAAGTGGGCGAGAAGAAGAGGGATGTCGTCGCGCCGCTGGCGAAGAGGGGGCAGTTGCAGGGGGATGACATTGAGGCGATAGAAGAAATCTTCGCGGATGGCTCCTTTTTCCCGCAGCTCTTCGAGTGATTGGTGCGTGGCGGCAATGAGACGGAAATCGGCCTGGATGGACGACTCGCTCCCCAGGCGTCGAATGCGCCGATCCTGCAGCACGCGCAGGAGCTTGACCTGCATCCCCTGGGAGATCTCCCCGATCTCGTCGAGAAAAAGAGTTCCCCCGTGGGCCTGCTCCAGGTATCCGCGGTGGGTGCGCTCCGCGCCGGTGAAGGCTCCCTTTTCGTAGCCGAAGAGCTCGGCCTCCAGGAGGTTCTCCGGGATCGCTCCGCAGTTGACCTTTACCAAGGGCCCTTGACGTCGGGGGCTGTGATTGTGGATGAAGTCGGCCGCCAGTTCCTTCCCCGTGCCGCTCTCCCCTTGGATGAGGACGGTGGCGGGGGTCGAGGCGACATACTCAGCGGTCTTGAGAAAGTGCCTCAGGGCGGCGCTGCGTCCGATCATCCCCCCCGATGCGCCGTCGCGCAACTGGCGGTTTTCCCGCTCGAGTCTTCGAAAGTGCAGAAGTCGATCGAGCTTGAGCAGGAGCATTTCCATGCGGAAGGGTTTGGCCAGATAATCGTAGGCGCCGCGGCGCATCGCCTCCACCGCCGCCTCGATGGTCGCCTGGCCGGTCATGAGCAGAACGGTGCACAAAGGCTGGCGGGCCTGGATCAGATCGAGCAGCGCCAGGCCGTCGATATCCGGGAGGCGGATGTCGACGACCGCCGCGGTGAACTCCTGGTTCGACAGTGCTTCAGCGGCCTCCTGCCCCGTCTCGGCGGCGAATACGGCGTACCCTTTGTCCGAGAGAACCTCGGAGACCATTTCCCGGTGAACAGGTTCGTCCTCGACCAGAAGAATGCGGTTATCCATGGAATTTCTCCAGGGGAAGTTTCAGGACGAAGAGAGCCCCCTCTCCATCGTCCGATTTCAGTTCGAGATGGCCGCCATGGGCTTCGGCGATGCTGCGGGAGATGGCCAGCCCCATTCCGGAGCCCTTCCCCGACCCCTTGGTGGTGAAGAACGGTTCGAAGATGGACTCGGCAATGTCGGGGGATATCCCCGGCCCGCTGTCGCGCACCGACAGGCAGTACCAGTCATTGTTCCGGAAAGCCTGCAACTCGATCCGCCCCTCCTCCCCGCCGGCGTCGACGCCGTTGAGAACGAGATTGAGGATCACCTGATGGATCTTGTCCGTGTCGAGGCGGACCCGGATCGGGCGGCAGAGGTTTTTCGCTTCCAGGCGATATCCCCGGTCCTTGACCGCCATCCTGGCGAAGAGCTGCAACTCCAGAAAGAACTCGCCGCTATCGACGTGCTCCATCTCCATCGCGCCGGAGCGCGAGAGGTCGAGAAGCTGTCCGACGATGCGGCCGATGCGCTCGACGCTTTGTTCGACCAGCTTCACATAGCGCTTTACCGGGTCTCCGCCTCGCTGCTCGATCTGGAAGAGGGCCGCTTGAATCCCCGCCAGCGGGTTGTTCACCTCGTGGGCCACACCCGAGACGATTTTCCCAACGGCGGTGATCCTCTCGTTCTCGATCATCCAGGCGACGGACGCCTCACGTTCGGCCTCGCTGCGTCTCAGCCGGTCGATCATTTGACTGAAGCTCTTCTGGAGGAGGCCGATCTCGTCCCGCCGTGTCGGAGGTGGAAAGTGTTCCAGCGCCCCCTGGTTGACCCGCTCCATCTGTCCCGCCAGTGAGACAAGGGGACCGGAGAGCCCCCTCCCGACCAGGTAGAAGAGCGCCAGTGCGATCAGGGAAAACACGGCTGAGAAAAGGGTAATCTGCGTGCCCAGCGCTCGGAGCTCCTGATGCAGGGGATCGAGCGGAACGCCGATGCACAGGCATCCCCACCGCTTTCCGGCAATGGCCAATGGGATCGCCATGTCGAAAGCGGCCTCTCCCTCGTACGAGATCTTCCTTTTTGCAAACCCGGTTCTTTGAAGATCGGCCAGAACGTAGGGATCGTCGTAGATCTTGCCGTATTCGGAATAGCGGTTGTGGGCTAGGACGCGACCGTCACTGTCGACGACTACGGCGTAAAGCGGGGTAAGGAGTTCGTTCGCCATAATGTCGGCGACAAAGTTGTCGAGAAGGCCTCCTTCGCTGACGATCCCGAGCTCTTCGTAGAGCAGGGCATTGATGATGGGGATCGCCATGGCCGAGACGAGGATTTCCCCTTTCTGCGAGAGACGCTCGTAAAGAAAATCTCTCTCGCGTTTCCACGTCCACCCCCCCCACAAGCCTGAAAAGAGGATCGTCAGCAGGACCGCGAGCGCCATGAAGCGGGTGCGCAGGCTGATGAAGTTGATCAGTGACATTTGATGCCGCACCCTTCGGGAATCGCTTCCATCATCCGGTAAATGGGGGCGTAATCGGCCTCGCTCGCCTCGGTGAAGCCGTAGCGGAATTCAGGATCCCAGTCTTTCATGATCTCCTGGTGATTGGGGCTGCTGGGATTGATCGCGAGAAGGGCTGCCTTGATCGACTCGACGAGATCCGGCGGCGCATCGGTGCGAATGACGATCGGCACCGCAGGGATAGGTTCTGAAACGGCGAGAAAGCGCAGGCCGTATTCCTTGTAGCGAAAGGCGACCACATCCTTGACGGCGCCGGCATCGACCCTCCCCTTGAGGACGGCCTTGGCCACCGCGTCGTGGGAATCGAAGTTGACATAACTGCTGAAGTCGAAAAGGGAGATCCCCTCCCGGAAGAGCAGATAGCGGGGGATGAGGTTGCCGGAGGTCGAGTGATGGGAACTGAAGGCGAAGCTCTTCCCCCTTAGGTCCTGGACGGTGCGGATGGGGCTGTCCTTGCCCACGATGATGATGCTGGTGTAAAAGGGCCTCCCCTCCTCGTTGAGAGGTTTGAGGATGGGGAGCACGCCGAAGGCCTCCTGCGCCTCGATGCAGGTGACCCCCCCGAGAGAGGCGACCGGCGTCTCTCCGGTTTGGAGAAGCTGGACGGTTTCGGTGTAATCGCGCGACAGCTTCAGCTCGAAACGGTAGCGAGTGTTCTGCGTCAGGTAATCCATCATCGGCTGGTAGGAGTGATACATGATCATTGGATTGTAGCGGGGGATGATGCCGAAATAGATAACTGGCTTCTCTTCCGCCGGAGGCTGGGCGGCGAAGGATCCCGGCAGGAAAAGAACCGCCGCGGCAAAGAACGAAACGATCAGGACCCCGATTCTGAGCATGGACCGGCTCCTTCAGGTGAAAGAAAATGATTTCTTGACTTCATCCGCCTATGCGGATATGTTTGCCCCATGAAAGCCACCGCACGGACCTTTAAAGCCCTTTCCGACGAAACGCGTCTGCGCATCCTCGCGCTCCTCTCCAGGGGAGAGCTGTGCGTCTGCGACCTGATGGCGATCCTCGATCTCCCCCAGTCGACCGTCTCGCGTCATCTGGCCACCCTGCGCAACGCGGAGCTCGTCGAAGACCGCCGGCAGGGGGTCTGGATGTTCTACCGCCTTGCCGGAAGCGACCCCCTGCACCGGGATCTGCTCGAATTGATCGAGAAGCATGTGGCCGATCTCCCCCAAGCGGAGCGGGACCGCAAGGCGCTGGCCGATTTTCAGGCCCAGGGGAAGGCTTGCGGCTGATTTTTTTGCTCGATAAATCCGCACATGCGGATACTATAAGTGAACTGGGGAGACAAAGTGAAGAAGAAAGTTCTCTTTCTCTGTACCGGCAATTCGTGCCGTAGTCAGATGGCCGAGGGCATCGTCAACCACGACTTCGCAGGGCGGATCGAAGCGTTCTCCGCCGGCACCGACCCGCAGGGCCTGAACCCCAGAGCAGTACAGGTGATGGCGGAGATCGGCATTGACATCGGCGGCAACAGCTCGGACCACATCGGCAAATACGACGGAGAATCGTTCGATCATGTCATCACCCTGTGCGGCGACGCCAACGAAAAATGCCCCTTCTTCTTCGGCGGAGTGAAGCGCCTGCACATGGGATTCCTCGACCCGCCGAAGGGGGGAGACGACGAAGAGGCGCTGCTGGAAATCTATCGGGGGTTGCGCGACGAGATGCGTCGGAAGCTGGGGGAGTTTTTCCGCAATGATGGCTGAAAGGTCAAAACCGGCCTCACGCGACGACGCAACGTTAAGGCCAGACCCAAAACCCAAAAAAATAGTGAAATTGCTTTTCCTCGCGTCGTTGCGTCGTCGCGTGATAACGCCTTGGTTTTGGATTTCGAAATAAGTAGATCAAGGAGATAAAGCATGAGCATCCGTATCGGCATCAACGGCTTCGGCCGCATGGGGCGCCTGGCGCTTCGCGCCGCCTGGGACTGGCCGCAGATCGAGTTCGTTCACATCAACGAGGTGAAGGGGGGCGCCGAGTGCGCGGCCCATCTGCTGGAGTTCGACTCGGTGCACGGGCGCTGGCGCCGCGACATCGGCTTCGAGAAGGATGCCCTCATCATCGACGGCAAACGGATCGGCTTCAGCGAGCACAAGAGCCCCGGCGACGTCCCTTGGGGTGATCTCGGGGTCGATATCGTCATCGAGTCGTCCGGAAAATTCCGTACCACCGAACTTCTGAATCCCTACTTCGAGCGCGGGGTGAAGAAGGTCATCGTCGCCGCCCCGGTGAAACAAGGGGCGCTCAACGTTGTCATGGGGGTAAACGATCACCTCTACGATCCGGCGAAGCACCATCTGCTGACCGCAGCCTCCTGCACCACCAACTGCCTGGCGCCGGTGGTGAAGGTTTTGCACGAGAAGATCGGCATCGAGCACGGGGTGATCACCACCATCCACGACGCCACAAACACCCAGATCATCGTCGACGCCCCTCACAAGGACCTGCGCCGCGCGCGGGCGGCGGGGATGTCCCTCATCCCCACCACCACCGGTTCGGCCACCGCCATCACCCTCATCTACCCCGAACTCAAGGGGAAGCTCAACGGCCACGCCGTGCGGGTGCCGCTGTTGACGGGGTCGCTGACCGACGCCGTCTTCGAGATGAGGCGCGAGGTCACGGCCGGGGAGGTCAACGCCCTCTTTCGCGAGGCCTCCGAGACGTATCTGAAGGGGATCCTCGGCATCGAGGAGCGCCCGCTCGTCTCCATCGACTTCAAGAGCGACCCGCGCTCGGCCATCGTCGACGCTCCCTCCACCATGGTCGTCGACGGCACCCAGCTCAAGGTCTTCGCCTGGTACGACAACGAGATGGGGTATGTGCACCGAATGATGGAGCTGGCGAGAAAGGTCGGTTCAAGGATGAAGGCTGAAAGATAAAGGATGGAGGAAACAGCCTTATTGCCTGTAGCCCAGCGCCGCGGGCCTCGTGCCTGGCGCCTCGTGCCTGGTTTTATATGACCGATCTGCGAAACTACACCCTCGTCACCGGCGCCTACTGGGCCTTCACCCTGACCGACGGCGCTCTGCGCATGCTGGTGCTGCTGCACTTCCATGCCCTGGGCTATTCGGCGGTGCAGATCGCCTTTCTCTTTCTGCTCTACGAATTCTGCGGCATCGTCACCAACCTCGTCGGGGGGTGGATCGGCGCGCACCTGGGGCTGCGCATCACCCTCTTCTCCGGCCTGGCGCTGCAGGTCGTCGCCCTGTCGGCGCTGGCCTTCCTCGATCCGGCATGGCCCGCCGCCCTGTCGGTCGCCTACGCCATGGGGGCGCAGGCCCTCTCGGGGATCGCCAAGGACCTGACGAAGATGAGCTCCAAAAGCGCCATCAAGGTCCTCGTCCCGGCCGACGCGCACGGCTCTCTCTTCAAATGGGTGGCGATCCTCACCGGCTCGAAAAACGCCCTCAAGGGGGCGGGCTTCTTCCTCGGCGGAGTGCTGCTCGGCTGGTTCGGCTTTCGCTTCTCTCTCCTGCTCATGGCGCTGGGGCTGCTTTTGGTCCTGACGGCCGTATTCCTTTCACTCCCCGCTCAGATGGGGCGCGCCAAGGCGAAGGTCAAGTTCAGCAGCATCCTCTCCAAGAGCCGCAGCATCAATCTCCTCTCGGCGGCGCGCCTCTTTCTCTTCGGCTCGCGCGACATCTGGTTCGTCGTCGCCCTGCCGCTCTACCTCGCCGCCTCCCTCGGCTGGAGCAGCGCGCAGGTGGGGGGATTTCTCGCGCTGTGGGTCATCGGCTACGGCGGAGTGCAGGCGCTGGCGCCGCAACTCCTGAGCCGGGGGGTGGCGGGGGGGACGCCGCAGGGGGGGACGGCGAGCGCCGGCGCCTTCGTTCTGGCCGCCGTCACGGCGCTGATCGCCCTCGGCGTGCAGGCGGGGCTCTCCCCCTGGCTGACGGTGGTGGCGGGGCTCGCCCTCTTCGGCGCCGTCTTCGCCGTCAACTCCTCGGTCCACTCGTACCTGATCCTCACCTACACCGACAGCGACCGGGTCGCCCTCGACGTCGGCTTCTACTACATGGCCAACGCCGCCGGGCGCCTCGTCGGCACCCTCCTGTCGGGCCTCGTCTTCCAGTGGGCGGGGCTCGTCGGCGCCCTGTGGGTCTCGGCCGCCTTCGTACTGACGGCCGGGGCGCTGTCGGTGCTGCTGCCGCGCGGGAGAAGCAGCGCCGCCGCGCGTCTGTGAAGATGGACTTCGATGCACGATGCGCAGCATCTCGAAAGGAGATCGTGACATGAAGCAAAGCAAGCTGACGGGAATCAGTTTCTTCGAGAAGAACCTGACAGTGTGGGTCGTCCTCTGCATGGTCGCAGGCGTTCTGATCGGGAAGTTTCTTCCGGGCATCCCCGCCTTCTTCAGCCGATTCGAATATGCGAGCGTATCGATACCGATCGCGGTTCTCATCTGGCTCATGATCTATCCGATGATGATGAAGGTCGACTTCGCCAGCATCAGAAACGTGGGGAAAAGCCCGACGGGGCTCTATGTCACCTGGACGGTCAACTGGCTGATCAAGCCCTTCACCATGTTCGGCATCTGCGCCCTCTTCTTCTATGTGATTTTCAAGGCGCTGATCCCGCCGGAGCTCGCCAAGGACTACCTCGCCGGAGCCGTCCTTCTGGGCGCCGCGCCGTGCACGGCCATGGTCTTCGTCTGGAGTCACCTGACCCGGGGAAATCCCGCCTACACCGTCGTTCAGGTGGCCACCAACGACCTGATCATCCTGGTCGCATTCACCCCCATCGTCGCGCTTTTGCTCGGGGTCACCGGCATCTCGATACCGTGGGCCACCCTTCTGCTGTCCGTCTTCCTCTTCGTCGTCATCCCCCTGACGGCCGGCATGGCGACGAGAAACTTCGTCATCAAAAACAAGGGGATGGACTATTTCAGCACATCGTTCATCCCCAGATTCAACAACGTCACCATCGTCGGACTGCTGCTGACCCTCGTCCTCATCTTCTCCTTTCAGGGGGACGTCATTCTCGGCAATCCGCTGCACATCGTCCTGATCGCCATCCCCTTGATCCTGCAGACGGTCTTCATCTTCTTTGTGGCATATCTGATCTGCAAGAAGCTGGGGCTCACGCACGACATCGCCGCGCCGGCAGGGATGATCGGCGCATCGAATTTCTTCGAGCTTGCGGTCGCCGTCGCCATCACCCTCTTCGGTGCGGCGTCCCCCGTCGTACTGGTGACCATCGTGGGGGTGCTGGTCGAGGTGCCGGTGATGCTCGCCCTGGTAAAATTCGCCAACCGGACAGCGTCGTGGTTTCCCGCGGCCGGGAGAGCGAAGGTCGCCCCGGTCGATTGAACCTGGCCCCTTCACCCCACAACCCCACTTACGGAGGTGATTTATGAAGATCGAGGAAATGGTCGCCGCATTCCAGGGTCTCTCTTCTCAGCAAAAGCTCGCCTTCTTCAAACAAGCCATGCCGGCCATGTGCGAGGTCTTTCGCGAAGATCCGCAGAAGATGATGAACGAGATGATGCCGCTGTGCCGCGAGATGATGGAGAGCTGCGGCATGGACATGGAAAAGATGCGCGCCATGATGCAGATGATGATGCAGAACCGCTGCGAATGACCCAATACCCTGAAAGGATGAAGAAACGATGAAAATCGAAATTTACGATCCCCCCATGTGCTGCCCCAGCGGCGTCTGCGGCCCCTCCGTCGACCCAAAGCTCGTACAGCTTCAGGAGACGCTGCGTCGGATCGAGAAGGCCGGGGTCGAGGTGAAGCGCTTCAATCTCTCCGGGGAGCCCCAGGCCTTCGTCGACAACGCCCGGGTGGCGGCCCTGCTGCGCGACGAAGGCAACGGCGTCCTTCCTGTGACCCTGGTCGACGGGGAGATCCTCGCCAAGGGGCGCTACCCCGAGAGCGCCGAGTTCGAAGGGGCGCTCAAGGCGGCGGGGATCGCCTTCGAAGCGGCGCCCCAGAAGGCGAAAGCCTGCTGCGGCCCCGGGTGCTGCTGATCGGACAGTGGTCCCGAAGGGCATCTCACGCCCGCTCCTTGCAGTCGCTCGTGATCGAAGAGGACGCAGAGGAAAACCCGGATTTTGATTTCACTGCGTCCTCTGCAGGCTCTAGTGAGCGAAGCGAACGGGCGTGAGATGGAATTGATCTAACGAGAATGATGGGGAGGACCCGAATGGATTTTCTGCAGAACGTCACTCGCAACCTCTTCTTCACCGGCAAGGGGGGCGTCGGCAAGACCACGACCGCCTCCGCCGCGGCGGTGGCGTTGGCGGACGCCGGAAGGCGCGTCCTCCTGGTGAGCACCGACCCCGCCTCGAACCTCGACGAGGTTCTCGGGACTCCCCACGGTTCATCTCCGAAGAAGGTCCCCGGCGTCCCCAGGCTCTTCGCCCTCAACGTCGATCCGGAGGCGGCCGCCGCCGCGTACCGCGAGAGGATCGTCGCGCCGTACCGGGGAGTCCTCCCCGAAGCCGCCGTGGCGAGTATCGAGGAGCAACTCTCGGGAGCCTGTACCGTTGAGATCGCGGCCTTCGACGAGTTCGCCGCCCTCATCGGCCGCCCCGAGGCGACGGACGGATTCGACCACGTCATCTTCGACACCGCCCCCACGGGGCACACCCTGCGCCTGCTCGCCCTTCCCGCCGCGTGGAGCGATTTTCTTGATGCCAGCCCCGGCGGCGCTTCCTGCCTCGGCCCCCTTGCGGGGCTTCAGGCCAAGCACCAGCTCTACGAGGCGACCCGCCGCGCCTTGGCCGATCCCGCGCAGACCGTCATCGTCGTCGTGAGCCGCCCCGATGCGGGCGCCCTCGAAGAAGCGTCGCGGGCCTCGGGGGAGTTGCGGGAGCTCGGCATCGCCAACCAGAGGCTGATCCTCAACGGCGTCTACAGCGCCGCCAGCTCGGCCGACCCCCTTGCCAGATCCTTTGCCGAGAAGTGCCGGAACGCCCTAGACCGGATGCCGGCGGCGCTGCGCGATCTTCCCCGCACCCAGATTCCCCTCAGCGGCGCGAGCCTCGTTGGGGTTTCCGGCCTTCGCGCCCTCTTCTCCGGCGACACTTCCGTCGGAGCCCCGCAAGAAAGTGGAGCGAACGGCGGCCCCGATCTCCCCGATCTGGACACCCTCTTGGTGGATCTGAGCAGGAAAAACCGCGGCGTCGTCATGACGATGGGCAAGGGGGGGGTCGGCAAGACGACCCTCGCGGCGGTCATCGCCCGGCGTCTCGCCCGGGATGGGCATCCGGTTCATCTCACCACCACCGACCCGGCGGCTCACGTCGCTTCCCTTGCAGGCTCGGACCTCCCCGCACTCACCGTCACCCGTATCGACCCCAAGGCCGAAACGGCGGCCTACAGTGCTGAAGTTCTGGCAACGGTCGGCGCCGATCTCGACGAGGAGGGGCGCGCGCTCCTGCAAGAGGATCTTCGCTCCCCCTGCACCGAAGAGATCGCCGTCTTTCGCGCCTTCGCTCGGGTCGTCGCCGAGGGAGAAAGAGGGTTCGTCGTCATCGACACCGCCCCCACGGGGCACACCCTCCTTCTTCTCGACGCCACCGAGACGTACCACCGCGAGGTGACTCGCAGTCTGAGCGGGATCCCCGAAGCGGTGCGGCATCTCCTGCCGAGGCTGCGCGATCCCGATTATACCTCCATCCTGCTCCTGACCCTCCCCGAGGCGACCCCCGTCCACGAGGCCGCCGCCCTGCAGGCCGATCTCCGCAGGGCCGGGATCGAGCCGTACGCCTGGATCGTCAACCAGAGCCTCTCCCCTCACGTCCCCAGCGACCCGGTCCTGACCGCCCGAAAGTGGCAGGAAGTACGGTATCTCGACGAGGTGCGGAACCTCTCATCAAAGTCGTACCTTGTGCCTTGGCTGAGCGATCCCTCAAGTCTCGCTGGAGTGTAGGTGAAGATGTTTCGCGCCGCCTTCGAGGCGGTCGCTTTCGACAAGGCCAAACACATTTTATCCACGGACGCTCCTGGAACCAGATCCTCTAACTCCTCGTACTCTTTGTCGAATCGCCGCCATCCTCACCGGCAATTTCGTGCTGGTGCCCCTTTTCGTCACAATCCTGATCCGGTGACTCCCGGACGATCCGGCTCTGCGTCCCGGTGTGCTGCAGGTCCTGCTCGTCCCCTGCACAGACTGGTAGAAAGAACTACGGGAGCACTGTGACGACGTGATGTCTGTTCTTGAGGGATATCCGAATTTGCTCGAGAAGGAACAGGTGGGAAAATGTCGAAAGGGATCTTGATGCGGCAGTGATAGCTGTGGTTACACTTCCAGAGGTATAAAAGCATAAATCCAACTCTCCAAGGCTACCCAGCAGTATCACAGCTGGTATCACACAAGATGAGTTGGATTCATAACCACCTGATTTAACAGGCAATGTTTGAACTGGTGCCGAAGGGGAGACTCGAACTCCCACGGCCCTACGGCCACTAGACCCTGAACCTAGCGTGTCTACCAATTCCACCACTTCGGCTGAAGTGAAAGCTTTTATAGCAAAAGCCCTTCGGGGTTGCAACAAAAAAATCGGGGCGAACTTTTCGGCGCCGTCCGGTTGACTTTGAGGGCTTC
>JBJHBH010000066.1:0-20068 GCA_050485365.1 Desulfuromonadales bacterium
CTGCGCACCGACGGCACCGTCGAGCTCATCCGCCGCGCCGAGACGGTCGAAGACTACCTGGCGACGCAGACGTTCAAGGAAGACAAGATCACGATCTGATCAACAGCGAAGCGGCCGATCCTTTTGATCGGCCGCTTCCGCCTTCTGCCTTCTACCTTCTGCCCCCCGGCTTATCAGATCACCCGATCCATAAAATCGTCGACCTGCCGCTCGGCCTCTTCGCGGCTCATGCCGTATCGCTGCTCGAGTTTTCCGATCAACTGCTCGCGCCGCCCGGCGATCCAGTCGACGTCGTCGCCGGTGAGCTCGCCCCAGAACTCCTTGACCTTGCCCTTGATCTGAAGCCAGCTCGCTTCCATATCGCGCTGCATAAAACCTCCCAAACGAGCAATATCCCCTGGATCAACTATATCGGTTATGGCGGCGAGTTCCACTTAGTCGGGGTCAGAGAACGCCGAAACGCTCGAGGGTCTCCTGGGGCGCGGTGTCGAAGTGGGAGAACTCCATGGTGTACGTCCCCCTCCCGCGGGTGGCGCTTCGCAGTTCGGTCATGTAGCCGAACATCTCGCTGAGGGGGACCTTGGCGACGATCGCCTCGATTTCCCCGCGGCTTTGCATCCCTTCGATGCGGCCGCGCTTTTGCTGCAGGGTGCCGAGGACCTTGCCGGCGTATTCGGCGGGGGCGATGAGCTCCAGGGCCATGATCGGTTCGAGAAGGCTGGGGGAGGCCTCGCGGGCGGCAAGAGAGAGGCCGCGCCCGGCGGCGGCGCGCATCCCCTGCTCGGTGGTCGTCCCCGGCGTAAAGGGGGCCTCCAGAAGCTCGACGGTCACATCGGTCAGCGGATAGCCCAGCAGCGGTCCGGCCGCGCACCCCTGCTCCAGCGTCGTCATCACGGCGTGCAGGATCTCGGGGGCAAGGTTCGTCTCGGGCGGCAACGCGCTCTTGACCTGCAGCCCAGCCCCGCGCGGCTGCGGCGCGAGACGCAGCACGACCTCGCCGCCGTGGACTTTCCCTTCCATCTCGCGATGGAACGTCTCGCGCCGCGTCACCTCGCGCTGCAGCGTCTCGCGGTAGACGACCTGGGGACGCCCGGTCTGCACCCGCACGCCGAACTCGCGCTCCAGCCGGTCGGTGAGGACCTCCAGGTGCAGCTCCCCCATCCCGGTGAGGACGGTCTGTCCCGTCTCCGGGTCTTCGCGCACATGGAAGGTGGGGTCCTCCCATTCGAGCTTGTGCAGGGCGGGGAGGAGCTTCTCCCGATCGTCCGCCCCCCGCGGCTCGACGGCCACGGAGACGACCGGCTCGGGCAAAGTGAGCCCCTGCAGGACGAAGCGATCCTGCTCGGCGCACAGGGTGTCTCCGGTCAGCACATCTTTGAGCCCTGCGGCGGCAACGATGTCACCTGCCCGGGCCTCCTCCAGGCGCTCGCGGCGGTGGGCGTGCATCCGAAAGAGCCGGGCTGCGCGTTCGGCGACTCCCCGCGTGGCATTCCAGAGCACCGCTCCGGCGGCAAGACGTCCCGAGTAGAGGCGCAGGTAGGTGAGCTTTCTCCCCTCGTCGGAGACGACCTTGAAGGCCAGGGCGCACAGCGCACCGTCGGGATCGCAGGGCAGGTGCATCACCGCGCCGTCCTCGCCGGGGCGGTGGGCAGGGACCGGCGGCGCGTCGAGGGGGGAGGGGAGAAAGGCGCCGACGGCGTCGAGCAGCGGCTGAATCCCTTTGTTGCGAAGGGCCGAGCCGAAGAACACGGGGAAGATGCGGCACGCGATCGTCCCGCGCCGCAGGGCGGCCAGAAGGCGACTCCCTTCGATCGGCGCCCCGTCCAGATAGCCGGCGAGGATGGCGTCGTCGAAATCGGCCGCCGCCTCGACGATGAGATCGCGGGCCGCCGCGGCCTCCTCCAGACGCTCCTCGGGGATGGGGGCGCGCTGCACGGTGCGCCCCTGATCCTCGTCGCTGAAGGTGAGAAATTCTTCGCCGATCAGGTCGATCACCCCCTCGAAGTCGTGCTCGATCCCCACCGGGAGCTGCAGCGGCACGGGTCGGGCGCCGAGACGCTCGCGCATCTGCTCGAAGAGCGCGGCGGGGTCGGCTCCGACGCGGTCCATCTTGTTGATGAAGCAGATGCGCGGGACGCGGTAGCGGTCGGCCTGCCGCCACACCGACTCGCTCTGGGGCTGCACCCCCTCGACGGCGCTGAAGATGGCGACGGCGCCGTCCAGGACCCGCAGCGAGCGCTCGACCTCGACGGTGAAATCGATGTGCCCCGGAGTGTCGATGAGGTTGAGGGTGAGATCCCCCCAGCGGCAGGTGTTGGCGGTGGCGGTGATGGTGATGCCGCGCTCCTGCTCCTGCTCCATCCAGTCCATGGTCGCCGCGCCGTCGTGGACCTCCCCCATCTTGTGGATCTCTCCGGTGTAGAAGAGAAAGCGCTCCGACACCGTCGTCTTGCCCGCATCGATGTGGGAGATGATGCCGAGGTTGCGCATCGATTGCAAAGGGGGAAGGCTCATGGCGGCTCCGGAAAGGCTTCGCCCCTCCGACGGGGAGGGGGCGGGCTAACTGCGCGATTTCCGTCAGTATACCCGATTCATGAAGCCGGGCAAGGCGAAGGGATGCGCCCCTTCAGGCCAGGGGGACGCGCAGACGCAGCCCGTCGTAGGCGAAGGCGATGCCGTCGGGGAGCTGCGAGGCGTGGCGGCCGTAGTCGACGTCGTGGCTGAGGTGGGTCAGGAAGGTGCGCCGGGCGCCCAGGGCGCGCGCCGCCGCGATGGCGCCGTCGATGTTGAAGTGGGTCGCGTGGGGGGCGAAGCGAAGCGCGTCGATGACGAGGGCGTCGAGACCGCGCAGGCGCGCCGCCGATGCGGGGGGGATGGCGTTGCAGTCGGTAAGATAGGCGAAGGGGCCGATGCGGTAACCGAGGGAGGCGCCGCGGCCGTGGGTCAGCGGGATCGGCTCCACCGTTAGGCCGAACAGATCGAAGGGGGCGTGCGCAGGGTCGATGAGGCGCCTTTCGAGCTTCGGGCGGTACCCCTGTTCGGGGTCGTCGCTGAAGATGTAGCCGAAGCTCGAGGCGATGCGCCCGAGAGTGGCGCCGTCGCCGTAGATGGGGATCGGCTCCGAGGCGTGGTTGCTGAAGGTGCGCAGATCGTCGATGCCGTGCAGGTGGTCGGCGTGGGTGTGGGTGTAGAGCACCGCGTCGATGCCGCGCACCTTTTCGCGCAGCGCCTGCTGGCGCAGGTCGGTGGCGGTGTCGATGAGGATGGCGCGTTCGCCGAAGCGAACGAGGGCGCTGCAGCGCGTGCGGTGGTTGCGGGGGTTGGGCGAGGTGCAGACGCGGCAGCGGCACCCCAGGACGGGGACGCCCGTGCTCGTCCCCGATCCGAGAATGACGACGTCCAGCGCGCTCATGCCTTGAAGGTGTCCACCTCGCTCTCCAGGGTGCGCGCCTGGCGCGAGATGCTCTCCACTACCTGGTCGAGCTCGGCGGTGCGCCGGGCGCTGTTCTCGGCGATGACCCGAAGGCTCTTGAAGACCTCGACCATTTCGGCGCTGCGCCTGTTCTGTTCGCGGGTCGCCTCGTCGATGCGCGCGATCATGTCGCGGATCTTGCTGATCCCCTCGTGGATCTGCTTGCTCCCCTTGGCCTGCTCCTGGGTGCTCGTCTTGCCCTGCTGGGCGATCTCCTTCATCTCCTCGGCGGCCCGGGCGAGCTGACCATTCCCCTGGGTCTGCTGCTTGATCGCCGAGGAGATCTGCTCGAGCATCTGCGCCACTTGGTTGATGGAGGAGGTGATCTGTCGGCTCCCCTTGGACTGCTCCTGGGTGGCACGCACGATGCTGCGCACCTGCTCGGTGGCGTTGAGGGTGCTGCGGCGGATCTTCTCCAGCGCCTCCCCGGCCGTCTTGGAGCGGGCCACCTCCTGGTGAACCCGTTCGCTGCCGGCGTTCATGACCGCCACCGCCTGACGGGTTCCGTTTTGCAGGTTGCCGATGATGGCGGCGATCTCGCGGGTGGAGACCGCCGTGCGCTCGGCCAGCCCCCGGATCTCGTCGGCCACCACCGCAAAGCCCTTTCCGTGCTCGCCCGCCTGGGCGGCGATGATGGCGGCGTTCAGGGCCAGCAGGCTCGTCTGGTCGGCCACCTCGTCGATGACCGTAAGAATCTTGCCGATCGACTTGGACTGGTTGCCCAGATCCTGGATCACCACTGTGGCGCTGTCGACCGTCTCGCGCAGCGCCACGATGCCGGCCAGCGTCTCGTCGACCGAGACCTTCCCCTTCTGGGCGTCGCTGGCGGCCTCCTCGGCAAGGAGGCTGGTGCGCTCGGCGTTCTCCTCGATCTCCTTGATCGACGCGTCGAGCTCCAGGATCGAGGAGGCGGTCGTCTCGGTGGAGTTGGAGAGGATCTCCACATTCTCGGCGACCTGCTGGCTCGACACCGACATCTCGGCGATGGAGCTGGTCACCTCCTCGACGATCCCGAAGAGCTTCTCCATCTGGGCGGCGATCTCCTCCGTCGTCGCCCCCAGCTCGAAGGTCGCCGCCGAGCTCGATTCGGCCGATTCGACCAGCGCCCCGGTGCTGGAGGCGATCCCCGAGATCGACTTCTGGATGCCGAGCATCCCCGAATGGCACTCCTCCACGGCCGCCGACTGACGCTCCCCTTCGGCCTTGACCTCGCGCGAGGTGGAACCGATGCGCTCAGTCGCCTCGGTCAGCCCCCGCGACGCCTCGCGGGTTCGGCCGACCATCTCGCGCATCCGCCCTAAAAAGCGGTTGAAGTTCCAGGCGAGCAGTCCGACCTCGTCGCGCGACAGCACGGGGAGCTTGCGGGTGAGATCCCCCTCCCCTTCCGCGATCTCCTTGAGGTTGTCGACCACGAGCCGAAGGGGGTGCACGAGCTTTCGCGACACCACCACCGCGAACAAAACGGTCAAAAGGCCGACGAAGGCGAGGATGAGGAGCAAAAGATCATTGATGGTGCTGCGCTCGGCGACCAGATCGGCGCCATCGAGGGCGAGCAGGATCCCGCTGCGCTCATCGATCCCCAGCGTGCCGAAGGAGAGGGTATAGGTGCGCTCCTGCGCGGCGACCGTCTCCACCTCCCCGGCCCTCACCGCCGAGGGGTCGAGGGTGCGAAGAAAGGGGGCGGAGGCGGCGATAACCCGCTCGCCGTCGAAAAAGCCGACCTGCAGCGTCGAGAAGAGCCGCAGGTGATCGCCGAGAATTTCGTGCAGAAAGTGATCGTTGAACAGGGTGACGCCGATCAGGTGACCGATGAGGACGTCGCCGTCGAAGACCGGGGCGGCCGCCACGATGGCCGGATGCCCGTCGAAACGCCCGATGGCGCGAAAATGCCGCCCCTCCATGCTCGCCTCAAGGGCCTCTTGGCCCGAAGCGCCGCCGTCCTCGAGGCGCACCCCGTAGCGCAGAAGGGGGCGCCCCTGCGCGTCGTAGACCTCGAAGATGTCGATATTGAACAGATCGTGCAGATCGAAGACGAGGGGCATGAGCGCATCGGCGCTCGCGGTCGCGACCGCGGTGCGGATCCCCTGAACGAAGGCGGCGTCGCGGGCAAGGAGCTTGACGTAGTTGGCCTTCTCCTTCTCGGCGTACAGGGTGCTTTGCCCCACCAGCGTCTTCACCGACTCGGAGCGAAACTCCAGCTCGCGTTCGAGTTGCCGCTGCGCCAAATTGGAGACGGTGAGCAGGACGAACACCAGCGGCACGATCGAAAGTGCGATGACGGGGATGAGAATCTTCCAGCGAAGCTTCAACGACAGCAAAGAGCTCATGGCGGGCACCCTGGAGATGGAATCGCGCGTCGGCGGCGGAAGCGGGGAAAAACCCATGGATGTCGCCGGGTTCTCCGAAACAAGGCCGGATGAAAATACCACCTTTGAGGCACCGGAGGCAACACCTGATTCAGGCGCCGCGACACGCGCCCGCCCTGAAACCTTAATGAGGTTGCCCCCGTGCGCCGGGCGAAGGTATGATGGAGAAACGCAACGGAGCCGATATGGTCACCACACGCCCCCGGATCCCCGAACTGTTCTGCTGCCGCTTCACCGTCGACGCCTCCGCCCCGTTCCAACGGCACCTCAACCGCCTCGAAGTGGAGATCGGCCGCGAAGACTACCGGCACCTGAAGCGCGTCGAGCTCCTCACCGAGCTCCCCCCCGAGCGCGCCTTTCGCGCCATGGAGGAGATCACCGAACGCCTGCTCGCCTCGACGCAGAACCTCTACAACCGCGATCTGCTGATGCGCCTCGGCATCCGGGTCTACCTCGACGCGGCGCGCTACAGCGTCTACTACCGCCTCGCCGACAGGGCGCTGCGCTTCGACGCCGCCTGGCGGCGCCGGGTCCTTCAGCGCTTCTTCGGCGCCATCCCCACCACCGACACGGGGTGGCGCCGCTGCGACGGCCGCCTCCCCCTCTTCGAGAGCCGCTTTTTGCCGGACGAGGCGGGGGGCGTTCTCCTTCTTCGCCACACGCAAAAGCGCGGCGAGCTCCCTCTCGTCACCGCCACGCACGGCCCCTACGACCCCCACACTCTGGAGGCGACGCTCTACTTTCTCACCACCGCGCGGGGCGAAGCCGCCGTCATCAACCTCGGCTTTTCGGGGCGCGAGCCCCTCTCCGACGAGAACCTGGAGAAGCTAAAAGGGTGGGGGATCCCGCTGAACCCGAGCAACATCGACGTCATCTACCCCTACGCCGACGCATCGGGGCACCCCTACTGCTACAAGCTCGAGGAAGGGCTGCGCCACTATGTGCAGACCCTCGAGATCCCCGCGCCCGAGCTCATCGTCGATCTGCACGGCTGCGTCGGCACCGATCCCGACGATCGCCGCCTGGTGGTGGGGCTGGGGGGGAAGCCGCCGTTTCGACGTCCGCAGGATTTCGGCGCCGTGGAGCCCGACGGCGAAGGGCTGAGGCTTCATCCGCAGGGGACGCTGCGCCGGGGGTTGGCGCTTTTGCGGGGAATCTCGGAGCAGATCAGCCTGCAGTTTTGCTCCGACGCGCATCTCGGGTATCATTTCAGGATGGAAGAGGCGGGGAGCCTCGCGGGGCGCCCTCTCGATCCTCGGCGCGACGTCGAGAGCCTCCTTTCGGGCGAGGAGCGCACATGGCTTCCGCGCGAGCAGGTGCGCTGGCTCCCCGGCGCGGGGGGCAACGCTCTGCAGCGCATCGAGGCGCGGCGCATGCGCGAAGACGCCCTGTGCCTGCACGTGGAGATCCCCACAGCGCTGCGCCGGCGCATCGCACTGAAGCTGAAGGAAGAGGCGATCGCCGCCTCGCTCGACGCCAGCGCGCTGTGACGCGGCGCGTCACCTCGACAAGCCTCTACCCGGCGCGCCTTCGCCGCCCGGAACTTCGAACCCCTCGCCCCGAGCCTTGGCCGAGCACGACATGAACCGTCATATCCGGCACGTCTTCACCGCCTACCTGCTGTCGCTGCTCGCCATCGCCTTCTTTCTCCCCTGGCAGGGCGAGCCTCTCGAAGGGTGGGCCGACCTCCCCCTCGTCGTCTACGCCCCCTTGTGGCAGCCGCCCCGCACCTACGGCTACCTGTTTCACCTCGATCTGGGCCGCCTCGTTCCCGTTCTCGTCTCGCTGAGCGCCGTGATGGCGGCGGCCGCGATCTCCTTGTGGGGGCGCGAAGACAAGTGAGCGCGGCGGAACGAAGGTTGCACTCCTACCAACCCACCCCCTGAAATCTTTCGCCCGAAGGGGCGTTTTTCCCGCAGACCCGGCGAAGGGGAGCCGTCCCCGTGCGGCGGGATCGCCGGACGCCGCGCCCCAAAATGTCATCGCGCACACTCACCTTCGCAGGAGCCGGCCATGAACGATTCCCCATCGAGCTACCATCTCCAAAAAGGGCGCGAGGCCTTCGCACGGGACAACACCCTCCTCGCCCTCTATCACTTCGACCAGATCCCCGCCGCCGAACGCACACCCGAAACCCTCTCGAGCCTCGCCGTGTGCGTGGCCAGAGAGAAGAACAACCTGCGCCGCGCCCTCGAGCTGTGCGGCGAGGCGCTGGAGCGCGAGCGCAACAACCCTCTGCACTACCTGCACCTGGGGCGCATCTACATCCTGGCCAAGAAAAAGCATCTGGCCATCATGACCTTTCGCCGGGGGCTCAGGCACGGACGCCATCAGGGGCTCATCGACGAGCTGCAACGGCTCGGGCGGCGCAGATCCCCCCATTTCCCCGCCCTGGGGCGAAAACACCCCCTGAACAAATTTCTCGGCCTGCTGAGCCATCGCCTCGGCATTTCGTGACCCCCGAGCGCCGCGTTACAGATAGAGCAGCCCCAGAAGACCGATCACGATGAGGTAGATGGCGACGATATAGTTCAGAAGCCGCGGTATGAACAGGATCAGCACGCCGGCGATCAGCGACATCAGGGCGTTGACCGTTGCGGGGTTGTCTGGCATGGCACGTCCTCTCCTCAAGGCTGCGGGGCTTCGATTCACTATGGATCAGGCGCACCGTTTGTCAAACGACCGAACGCCCTTCAGTCCCGCCTCCCGCTTCTCCCCCCATGAAATTCCCGGGGGATGACGTAAAATGGGAGACAGCACCTGTGTCGGTGCGGTTGGGCGGAGACATGACGTGAACGAGAAGCGGCCGGGCGGCGAAGCGGGGCGAACGATGGGGATGGAGCGGTCTGAGGCGAACGAAGGGCGCGTCCTCGTTCTGAACCGCGGCGAGCGGGTCGAATCGCTGCGCTCGGCCCTCGGTGCGGCGGGGATCAGGGTGCTGCTCTGCCCCGACATCGATGCCCTGTGCCGGGCGGCGCACACGAGCGTCTCGGCGCTGCTGCTCACGCCGGAGAGCCTCGAGGACGGAGCGACCCTTCGAGCGCTGGTCGCATGCTTTGCGCAAAGGGAGTGCATCGACCTGCCGGTCTTCGTCCTCGTCGCCGGCGAAGAGGAGGCCGAGCGCGCCCAGAGTCTCGGCGAGGTCGCCCTCCTCACCGAACCGCTCTCCCCCCTTGCTCTGGTGAGTGCGATGCGCTCGGCGCTGCGCATCCGGCGCCGAGCGCTGCAGACGGCCCGCGAGCTCGACGAGATCCGGCGCGAGGTCGCCGCCCTTCAGGAAAAATCCTTCCGCTTTCGCACACTGTTCGACCGCGCCGCCATCGGAATCTCCCTGAGCGATGCCGACGGCAAGCTTCTGCTCGTCAATCCGAAGCTCGCCGAGATGCTCGGCTACCTCCCCGACGACCTACAGGGGCGCGGATTCGTCGATCTGACCCACCCCGACGACCTCTCCGGCTGCGAGGCGCTCTCACGGGAGATCCTTCGCGGCAGCCTCGACAACTATTGCCTGGAGAAGCGCCTCCTTCGGCGCGACGGCACCGCGTTGTGGGTGGAGCTGACCTGCTCCGGCGTCGCGGGTGAAAGCGGCGGGGTCGATTACGTCATCTCGGTCGTGGAGGACATCTCCGAGCACCGGGCCGCCCGCGAGGCGCTGCGGCTCAGCGAGGAGAGACTGCGCCTCGCGGCCGATTCGGCCCATATCGGCATCTGGCAATGGGAGCTCACCGACGGCCGCCTGCACTGGGACGAGCGCTGCAAGGCGCTCTTCGGACTCCCCCCCGAAGCGCCCGCATCGCTGAACAGATGGAAGGAAATCCTGCACCCTGACGACCGCCCCCGCGTCGAGGCCGAACTGCTCCGATTCCACTCGAAGGGCGCCGACACCAGCGGCGTGGACAGCATGGAGTATCGGGTCGTTTGGCCTAACGGCAGCGTCCACTGGCTCCTGGCCCGTGGGACGATCCTGTTCGACGCCTCGACGAAGCCGCAGCGCATGATCGGCATCGCCATCGACATCACCGAGAGAAAGGAAGCCGAGGAGGCGCTGCGCCTCGGAGAGGAGCGCCTGCGGCTGGCGGCCGAAGCGGCCGGCATCGGCATCTGGCAGTGGGACGTCCGGCGCGACCGGCTCGTGTGGGACGGGCGCTGCAGGGCCCTTTTCGGCAACCCCCTGCTGCGTGAAGGCGCCACCTGGCGCGACTTCCTGGAGCTGCTCGTTCCCGAGGACCGCGCCCGCGTGCGCGACAGGCTCCCCCAGGCGCTGAGCCGCCCGGAGATCGACACCGAATTTCGCACCGTCTGGCCCGACGGCAGCCGTCATTGGCTCATGGTTCGAGGCAAGAGCCAATTCGACGAAAGCGGCGAGGCGCTGCGGATGAACGGCATCCTCATGGACGTGACGGCCGAGAAGATGGCTGAGGATTTCCTGCAAAAAGCAAAGGAGGCCGCCGAGACCGCCAGCCGCAGCAAGAGCGAGTTTCTGGCCAACATCAGCCACGAGATCCGCACCCCCATGACCGTCGCCATGGGGGCCCACGAACTGCTGCAGGAGACGCAGCTCGCCGAAGAGCAGCGCCAATATGTAGAGATGGCCCAGGTGGCGCTGTCGAGCCTGCTGCGCCTCATCGACGAGATCCTCGATTACTCGCGGCTCGAATCGGGAAAGATGCTCTTCGAGGTCGAAGCCTTCGATCTGCACGCCCGGCTGCACGAGACGGTGAGCGCCTTCGAGCTGGAGGCGACGCGCAAGGGCCTCGCCCTCGACCTGGAGATCGATGCGGAGGTCCCCCCCATCGTGCGCGGCGACGCCAATCGCCTGACCCAAATCCTCACCAACCTCATCGGCAACGCCGTCAAGTTCACCCTTAAAGGCTCGGTGCGCGTGCGGGCGCAGGTCCGCCGCCGGGACGATGAGAAGGAGATGCTCCTCTTTTCAGTGCGCGACACCGGCATCGGCATCCCCGCCGAGAAGCAGCACCTCCTCTTTCAGAGCTTCAGCCAGCTCGACGCCTCGCACACCCGCCGCTTCGGCGGCACCGGCATCGGACTGGCCCTGAGCCGCAGCATCGTCGAGCGGCTCGGCGGAGAGATCTGGATGGAGAGCGAGGCGGAGCGAGGGAGCGTCTTTTATTTCACCGTGCCGCTGGAGCGCCCCGTCTGGGCCTGGGCCGAGGCCTCGCTCGAGAGCGAGCGACGCGAGGAGCGCGGTGCACCGCGCCCGGCGTCGGAGTCGGCGCGCATCCTCATGGCCGAAGACGACCCGATGCTGCGCGAGCTCCTAGGGATCATCCTCGGCAACCGCCACTGGCGCGTGGAGGAGGCGAGCACCGGGCGCGAGGCCCTGGCCGCCTGGGAGAAGAAGCCCATCGACCTGATCCTGATGGATGTGCAGATGCCGGAGATGGACGGACTGGAGGCGACCCGCACCATCCGCCGGCGCGAACGCGAGACCTCGGGCCACATCCCGATCATCGCCATGACCGCCCACGTGCGCGAGGAAGATCGCCGCCGGTGCATCGAAGCGGGGATGGACGACTACCTCTCCAAACCCGTCCAGATGTCCGAGCTCTACGCCAAGCTCGAGAAGTATCTCGGAACCAGGCACTGACAACTCCTTGCTTCCCCCTCCCCGCCCCTGCTATACTCCCCTGAGTATTTTTTCTACACACTCGCAAAGGGGAGACGATGGAAGCGGTCTTTCAGCAGCGCCTCGAAGAGCTCACGCAGAAAATCACGAGCTACAGCAAGGAAAACCTGGAGGAAGTCCTCCACGTCCTGGTGCAGGCGGTGAATCTCATCACCCGCCAGAACCGCTGCCGCATCTACCTGGAGGATCTGACCAGCGGCGCCCTGGTGTGTTCGGCCGCCAGCGGCCTGCTCGCCAAGGCGATCCGCGAGCAGAGCTTCCCCATCAACTCCACCGACTTTCTCGTCTCGCGCGTCTACGTCACGCAGGAGGAGGCGCAGGTCGAGGACATCGCCACCTTCCAGAGCGCCTACGCACGCGAGCTCGCCGAGCGTTTCGGCATCGCCGCGAGCTATCATCTGCCGCTGCTGCACAACGGCTACTCGATCGGGGTGCTGTGCGTCGACAGCGGCCGCAAGGGGCATCTGCCCGGCGAAGACCAGCGCCGCCGCCTCAAGGCCTTCATGGACGAGGTTCTGCCGGTCATCGACCGGGCCCGCAAGCACCACCAGCAGATGGTTCTGGCGCGGCGCGTCGACGAGGCCAAAAAGAAGGAGGCGGCGCTGTACATGGTCAAGTCGGCGGTGCGCCTCATCGACAAGCTCTCCCTCGCCTCGGTCCTCATCCCCTACCCGCTCGCCCCCGAGGCCGGCGAAGAGGGGCTGCAGATCCTCGCCTCCTACTCCAAGGAGAAGGAGGCGCGCCTGCTCTACGAAGACGACATCCTCATCAATCTCGGGCCGGGCAAATCCCTGCTGTCGCGCTACATCAGCAGCGCGGGGGTAATCATCGACGAGCGCCTCCTCACCCCCGTCTACATTCACGACCTGCCCGCCGAGATCCTGCAGAAACGCTACCTCACCGAGGAGCTCGGCCTCAAATCGCTCTACGTGGTGCCGCGCTTCGAGCCGCGCACCCGGCGCATCATCTGCCTCGTCAACTACTACACCACCGAGAACTACACCTTCAGCGACTTCGAGAAGGGGCTTCTGGAGGCCCACGCCGAGATGGCGCAGCGCGTCATTCAGGAGATCGGCGACGAGCACATGGAGATCAAGGTTCTCTCCGAGATCAACGATCTGCTGCAGGAGAAGTTCACCGGGCTGCAGCCCTTCCTGAACCGCATCCTCTCCAAAGCCACCGAGCTCATCGGCGCCGACACCGGCAGCATCGCCCTGGTGCGCGAGGAGGAGGGGCAGCGCTGGCTGGTGGTGGAGGAGCCCGACGGACGCCTCATCGGCGCCAAGAGCAAGGAGTGGCTCAAGAAGAACATCCCCCCCATGAAGGTTGGCGGGACCAACCTCTCCCCCGAGGAGCGCAGCCTCACCGGCTACGTCGCCTACACGGGGCGCCCCTACGTCATCGCCGACACCGCCGAGGAGAAGAGGAGCGGCGGCTTCTACCGCGAGATCACCGAGGTGATCAAGAGCGAGATCGTCGTGCCGGTGCTGAGCGAAAACGAGGTCGTCGCCGTCATCTGCCTCGACAGCCTGCGCCCCTACTACTTCACCGACGAGCACAAGCGCATCCTGCAGATCATCGGCCGCATGATCCACCGCACGCTTTTCGATCTGCAGCGCATCGAGAAGCTCACCACCGAGGTGAACCGCCTGCGCTCCGACGTCGATTACAAGGACCCCAACGTCTCCTCGTACAAGCTCGGCAACATCATCGGCAACTCGGCGTCGGCGGGGCGCATCGTCGAGTTCATCCACAAGGTCACCCCCCCCATCTTCAACCGCATCGCCTACTGGAACCGCACCGACGTGCAGGAAGCGACCCTCGGGCTCCCCTCCATCCTCATCACCGGCGACACCGGCAGCGGCAAGGAGTTTCTCTTCAACAACCTCTTCTCGCGCCTCAACGAGATGTACAAGGAGAAGCTCGATCCGCGCAGCGAGCTGCCGGTGAAGAAGACGAACATCGCCGCCTACAGCGGCGAGCTCACCTACTCGGAGCTCTTCGGTCACAAGCGCGGCGCCTTCACCGGCGCCCACGCCGACCGCAAGGGGATTTTGGAGGAAGCCCACGGCGGGGTCGTCTTTCTCGACGAGATCGGCGACGCTGACCCCAAGACGCAGGTGCAGCTGCTGCGCTTTCTCGACAACGGCGGCTTCGTGCGCCTGGGCGAGAACACCACCCGTTTCGCCCGCGTTCTGCTGGTGGCGGCGACGAACAAGGACCTTCGCGAGCTCATCCGCCGGGGAGAGTTTCGAGAAGACCTCTTTCACCGCCTCTCCGAGCTGACCGTACAGATCCCCTCCCTCAACGAGCGCCGCGAAGACATCCCCGACCTGGCGACCCACTTTCTCGGCAAGCTCTGGCGCGTCTACAAGGCCGCCGAGGAGAAGGAGAGCGACGCCCCGGCCCTCACCCGCGAGGCCCAGGCCCTCCTCTCCAGGCATCACTACACCGGCAACGTGCGCGAGCTGCGCAGCATCCTGGTGCGCGCCCTCATCTTCAGAAAGCGTCGGGTGATCACTGAAGAGGACATCCGCCGGATCGTCGGCGCCCTGGAATTCCGCGAGGCCGAGACGCCGGTGGAGAAGCTCACCGAGGAGACCGCGCGCGAGATCTTCGACGCCATCCGCCACGGCGACACCGATTTCTGGTCGGGGGTCCACGCCCCCTTCTCCGAGAACCGCATCTCGCGCGACGTGGTCGCCGCCGTCGTCGAGCTCGCTCGACGCGAGGGTGGCACCTCCATGCCCAAAGTCGCCGAGACGCTTCGGTCCTGCGACCCGCGCAGCGACGACGGCGAAGAGCGCAAGAGCTTCTATCGCTTCAAAAATTTTTTGTACAAGACGATCAAGATCGGGTGAGGGGGGAGAAGGAAAGCGCGCGTCGAAGCTCCACCATTGGCGAGATCTTCAGCGCCTGCTTGGTGACGCCTCAGTGATGCCGTACTTTTCCATGCGATAGACGAGGATGTGGCGCGGTGTGCGCAGGAATTTCGCCGCGCGCGTCCGGTTCCAGTCGCTGCGGTTCAGGGCTTCCATCACCGCCTCGCGCTCCAGTTCCTCCAGCGGGTATCCGTCGTCGGGCAGCTTCAGAACCGACGCACTTTTGCCCCCTGGTGCCAACAGCTTCGGCGGCAGGTCGCTTTCCTCGATGACGTCGCCGCGCCGAAGGATGATCATCCGCTCGACGGCGTTTTCGAGCTCGCGCACGTTCCCCGGCCAATCCCAGGCGCAGAGGCGTGCCATCGCCTCCTCGGAGACGGCGACCTGCCCGCCGCCGTGCTTCTGCAGAAAATGCCGCACCAGCAGCGGGATATCGCCTCGTCGCGCGCGAAGAGCGGGGAGGATGAGGGGGATGACCGCCAGACGATAATAGAGATCTTCTCGAAAAGTCCCCTCCCGTACGGCTTCTTCGAGATCGCGGTTGGTCGCGGCGACGACGCGAACGTCGATCTTGCGCATCGCTCCTCCCACCGGTTCGATCTCGCGCTCCTGCAGCACCCGCAGCAGCTTCGGCTGCAACTCCAGCGGAAGCTCCCCAATTTCGTCGAGAAAGATCGTCCCGCCGTCGGCGGCCTCGAATTTTCCCTTTCGATCCTTGACCGCCCCCGAAAACGCACCACGGCAGTGTCCGAAGAGCTCGCTCTCCATCAGCTCTGAGGGGATGGCCGCGCAATTCACCGCAACAAAGCTCTTTCCTCGTCGCTCACTCGCATGATGGATCCCCCTTGCGACCAGCTCCTTTCCCGTCCCGCTCTCGCCGCCGATGAGCACTGTCGCCTCGCTGGCGGCCACGCGCCGCACGATGTCGAAGACCTGCTTCATCTCGTCCGAGTTGCCGACCATTCGCGAAAAATCCGTTCGATCCACCAACTCTTCGCGCAGGCGGACGTTCTCCTGCTGCAGATTGCGAAGGGAGAAGGCTTTCGCCACGACGATCCGGAGCTCGTCGCGGCTGAACGGCTTCGTCAGATAATCGTAGGCCCCGAGCTTCATCGCCTCCACCGCCTTGTCGACGGTGCCGTAGGCGGTGATCACGATCGGCAGCGTCTGCGGGTGCTCGGCCTTGATCCGTTTGAGGACGTCGTAGCCGGAGATCTCCGGCATCTGGATATCCGTCACGACGACCGGGGGCTTTTCCTGGTCGAAAAGGCGCATCCCCTCTTCGCCTGAGGCTGCACTCAGCACGCGGTAGCCCGCCTCGGCGAGGGTGAACTCCACCACCCGGCGCAGCGAAACGTCATCGTCGATGAGAAGTACGGTGTTATTCGCGTCGTTCAGCATTATTCTCCGTTGATCATTTATTCGCGCACATTCCCCTGCGCCATGGTGCACATCGGCTTGGAGATGACCGCCCTCCTTATCTTCTTTCAGATTCCATACCACCCGCCCGCTACCCCCTTTGCCTCATCTTTCAGGCGTTTACCACGCCTGTTTGCAGAATATTCCTCACCATGTTGAACAATACTCTCCGCTGCTTTCGGCTTCTCGAAACACTCTCCCTTCCTCGATAACGAACGGTGACGCTGCTCGTCTGATTCGACTTTCAAGAATAGTCTTCACCTCCTCGCACAATATTCCTTGGCCTTCGGCAGCAGAAACCCCCATCGGACCCCCGAACACAGCCACAACATGCTGTTTTTACTTGCTTTTCTCGAATTGTGCGAAATTGGCATCCCGTCTGCAAATGAGATGGACAAGATCGATTCACCGAAAGGAGGTGCGAATGAAACAGATCTTTCAGCCATACGTCAGGCCCTCTCCGCCGTTATGAGAGGAGGTCGACCAGAAAAAAGTGAACCAGACCACCGACCCTCCTCGAGAGCGGTCGTCTTTGAATCAAGCAAAACAAACCCCAAAAAAGGAGAATCACCCATGAAAAAGATCAGCATCCTTACCGCCCTCATCGTCGCCGCCACCTTCTCGATGACCGGCCTCGCCATGGCCCAAAGCGTTGAGCAGACCCGAGGAGCCTCCGTCTTCACCAAGGCCTACGGGGTGGAGGTGACGTTCTCGGAAGATGGCCTGAACCTGATCGCGGCGGCACCCGCAGCGGCCACGCCGGAGATCAAGGAATGGCCTCCTGTCGAGTCCATCGACTGATTTTAAAACGTACAAACGGAAAACGAGAACGGCCGTGGATAATTCCACGGCCGTTCTCGTTTTCAATGACATGACGCCTGGGTTGGAAGCGGCAAGACGACGCTGCGAACGAAGGCGGCGCCCCAAAAAACCGGAGCGCCGCTGAGAAAAAGCCTATTTCGATCGCAATCAGACTTTGCTGATCTGTACCGTCGCGCGGTTTCCGTCGGTAAGCGCCTGCTGGATCTTTATGTCCGCAAAGTGGTGGGGGACGAAGAGGAGCCCCTTGGGGACGTTTGTGCTGATGGAGACCGGCCCCTGGACGCTGCCGGCCGAGGTGGTGATCTTCACGCTCCCCCCCGGGGCGACGCCGCAGACGACGGCATCGTCGGGGTGCATTTCGATGTAACCCGCCGGTGCGACTTCGAGGCAGGCGTCGGAGGCGGTGGTGGTGGTGCCGAAGTGAAAGAGGATCTTGCCGGCGAAGAGCTGCATCCCCTCGGCCGCGGCGGCGCCGTCGACGGGAGAGTAGCGCAGACCCTTCTCGACGGGGAGATAGGGCTCTTTCAGGCACGGCTTGCAGCGCCCATGGCCGACGAAGCAGACCTCGGAGTACAGAGGGGTGAGCTCCTTGACCTCGGCGAGGATCGCCTCGGCGTTGAAGTAGGCGTGTTTGGGCTGCAGGCGGCGGTAGAGATCGGCGAGGATGTCCCAGTCTTCCCGGGCGCCGCCGCGCGGCGAGACCGCCTGTCCGAGGCAGCTGACGCGGTGGTCGAGTGAGGTGACGCTTCCGCTCTTCTCGGCCGGCGAGGCGCCGGGGAGGATGACGTGGGCCAGCTCGGTGAGCTCGGAGGCGAGGATGTCCTGCACCACGAGGAAGTCGAGCTTCTGCAGCGCCGTGCGCCAGCGGCCGGCGTCTGGGAAGGTGAGCGGGTTGGCGGCGGCGAGATAGAGGACGCGGATCTCCCCTTTTTCGATCCCTTCGAGGATCTGCAGCGCGTTGCGCCCGCCGCTGGGGAGCTTGACCCCCCAGGCCGCTTCGAAACGCGAGCGGCTCTTTTCGTAGTCCTGATGACCCGGGAGCGTCTCGGGGCAGACCCCCATGTCGAGCAGCCCCTGCATGTTCCCCTTTTCGTCGACGGGGAAGAGGCCGCCGATGTCGCCGTGCAGGGCGCCGGAGACGAGGGCGAGGTTGGCCAGGGCGCGGGTGACGTCGGCGCAGCTCGCGCTGCGAATGATGTCGCCGCCGAAGACGATGGAGACGCTCTCGGCCTTGCCGAGGAAGTCGGCGGCGTCTTCGAGTGCCTTGAGGGAGAGGCCGGTTTCACGCGCCGCCCGCTCCAGATCGACACCGGTGAGGTGCGTCTTGAGCTCTTCCTCGTTGGCGAGATAGCGCCGCAGGAAGGGCTCGTCGGCCATCCCCTTCTCGGCGATGAGCTTGGTCAGGGCGTTGGCGAGCCACACCTCGCTTCCGGGGCGGTACTGCAGGAAGCTCTCGGCGTAGGGGGTCAGCTTGACCCGGCGCATGTTGGCCAGAACGAGGCGGCCGTCGCGCTTGCGGCAGGCCTGCTCGATGGCCCAGTCGATCATCGGCGCCTCGGCGGTGACGTCGGCGCCGAAGACGAGGACGGCGTCGCAGGAGGCGATGCGGTCGATGCGGTTGCTCGCCCCCTTGAGCCCGAGGGCCTCGTCGAGGGCGCGCAGGGCGTTCAGTGCGCCGAAGCGGGCCTCGGAGTCGATGTTGTTGCTGCCGATGGCGGCGCGGAAGAGTTTCTGGAAGAGGTAGTTCTCTTCGTTGGTGAGCCGGGGCGAGGCGAGACCGGCGACGGCTCCGGCCCCTTGCCCGTCGCGAATATCGCGGATCTTTGCGGCGACGGCGTCGAGGGCTTCGTCCCACCCGGCCTGCAGCATCCCCTTTTCAGTGCGCATTCTGGGGGCGAGAAGTCTCTTGGGCGAGTCGATATAGCCGTACGCGAAGGAGCCGCCGATGCACAGGTTGCCGTCGTTGACGGTGGTGCCGTCTTCGGAGGTGACCCGCAGCACGCGGTCGCTCTTCACGTTGTAATCGATCTGGCAGTGGCTGGAGCACAAGGTGCAGACCGAGGGGACGCGGGTCATCTCCCAGGGGCGCGCCTTGAACATGAACGGCTTGGAGAGGAGCGTGCCGGTGGGACATTCGGCGACGCAGTTGCCGCAGAACTCGCAGTCGAGGGGCTTGCCGTCGACGGTGTCGATGAAGGCCCGCTCGCCGCGCTCGCGCACCACCAGAGCGCTGGCGCCGACAACCTCGTGGCAGACCTTGACGCACTTTTCGCACAGGATGCAGCGCGAGGGGACCTGCTGAATCAGGGGCCAGTCGTTGATGACGTCGTGGGCGACGTCCTGGGCGGCGTAGGGCTGCGTGTCGACGTCGAGATCGTAGCAGACGTCCTGAAGGCTGCATTCGCCGCCGGCGTCGCACACTGGGCAGTCGATGGGGTGATTGACGAGGAGCATCTGCACCACCTGGCGGCGGATGCGCGTGAGGCGCTCCGACTGGGTGGTGACGACGATCCCGTCTTTGACCGGCGTGTTGCAGGCGGTCTGGGGACGCTCGAGCCCCTCGACCTCCACGACGCAGATCCGGCAGGCGCCCGTCGGAGAGATCTTCTCCAACCAGCACAGCGTCGGAATGGCAATGTCGAGTTTCTGTGCCGCCTCCAGGATCGTACTCCCTTTCGGGACACTCACCTGCTTGCCGTCGATCGTCAAACTGACCATATATGCTCCTCAAATCGGGCGAAAGGCTGCCTTGAACCTTCGGCCTTGACCTTGAACCTCGATCCGGTTCTAAACCGCCATCATGGCCATGCGGTAGCACCGCAGGCAGCGTTCGGCTTCCCGCACCGCCTGGCTCTCAGTGAACCCGAGCTCCACTTCGGTGTAATTGCCGTGGCTTGCGCGCTCGGGGCCGTGAATCTCGGCCTGATGCTCACGGGACGCCGCATCGAGACACTCCACCTTCTCGTTCTTGTCGTAGACGCCGAGATAGGTGAGGAGATCTTCCATGATGTCGTCGTCGCTCAGGTAGACCTTCCCTTCCTCGAGATAGCGCTGGATCACCCGGGCGGCGCGGTGTCCGCTGCCGACGCAGGCGACGACCGTGAGCGGGCCGATCTCGGCGTCGCCGCCGGCGAAGACCCCGTCCATGTCGGTGATGAGGCTGCGCGACAGAGGGTTGCCCATGGAGTCCATCATGTTCTTGCCGGCCAGGTCCTTGAGCGGCAGATTCTTGGTGACGACGGTATTCCACTTGGTGATGTCGATCCCCAGACCCGGCGGGATGAATTCGAGATCGGGCTCCTGGCCGATGGCCGGGATGACGGTGTCGCACTCGATGACGAACTCGCTCCCCGGGACGACCTCCGGGCGGCGGCGCCCCGACGCGTCGGGCTCGCCCAGCGCCATGCGCACGCACTCGACGCCGGTCACGTTGCCCCCCTCGTCGGCGATGACCTTGTTG
>JBJHBH010000067.1:0-18567 GCA_050485365.1 Desulfuromonadales bacterium
GTGCAGGTCCCCGTCGGCGAGGCCCTCGTCGGCCGCGTCGTCAACGGCATCGGCCAGCCCATCGACGGCAAGGGGGATATCGAGACGAAGGACTTCCGCCAGGTCGAGATCAAGGCGCCCGGCATCGTCGCGCGCAAGTCGGTCCACGAGCCGATGCAGACCGGTCTGAAGGCCATCGACTCCATGGTCCCCGTCGGCCGCGGCCAGCGCGAGCTCATCATCGGCGACCGCCAGACCGGCAAGACCGCCGTGGCCCTCGACACCATCATCAACCAGAAGGGGCAGAACGTCATCTGCATCTACGTCGCCATCGGGCAGAAGCGCTCGACGGTCGCGCAGGTCGTCGACAAGCTCAAGCAGCACGGCGCCATGGACTTCACCATCGTCGTCGCCGCCACCGCGTCGGACCCCGCCCCCCTGCAGTTCATCTCCCCCTACACCGGCGTGACGATGGGCGAGTTCTTCCGCGATTCGGGGCGCCACGCCCTGATCATCTACGACGATCTCTCCAAGCAGGCCGTCGCCTACCGTCAGCTCTCGCTGCTGCTGCGCCGTCCGCCGGGACGCGAGGCCTACCCCGGCGACGTCTTCTATCTGCACAGCCGCCTTCTGGAGCGCGCCGCCAAGCTCAACGACGACCTCGGCGCGGGCAGCCTCACGGCCCTGCCGATCATCGAGACGCAGGCCGGCGACGTTTCGGCCTACATCCCGACCAACGTCATCTCCATCACCGACGGCCAGATCTTCCTCGAGACCGACCTCTTTTACTCCGGGGTGCGTCCGGCCATCAACGTCGGTCTGTCGGTCTCGCGCGTCGGCGGCAGCGCCCAGGTCAAGGCGATGAAGCAGGTCGCCGGCACCTTGCGCCTCGCCCTCGCCCAGTACCGCGAGATGGCCGCCTTCGCCCAGTTCGGCTCCGACCTCGACGCCGCCACCCAGCGCCAGCTCAACCGCGGCGCCCGTCTGGTCGAGATCCTCAAGCAGCCTCAGTACAAGCCCCTCCCCGTCGAGAAGCAGGTGCTGGTGATCTACGCGGCCAACAACGGCTACGTCGACGACTACCCCGTCACCGCGGTTCAGCGTTTCGAGACCGAGCTCGTCTCCTTCCTCGAAAGCCGTCATGAGCAACTCCTCGCGGACGTCCGGGAGAAGAAGGCGATCGATGCCGACATCGAAGGGCGCATCAAGACCGCCCTCGACGAGTTCAAGGGGCAGTTCGTAATCTGAAGCCGGCCTAGAAAAGGTTTGCACTGATGCCAAGTCTCAAGGATATCAAGAAACGGATCGGGACGGTCAAGAACACCCGCCAGATCACCAAGGCCATGAAGATGGTCTCGGCGGCCAAGCTGCGTCGCGCCCAGGAGGCGGTGGTGGCGGCCCGCCCCTACGCCGACAAGATGCTCGACGTTCTCTCGAGCCTCGCGGCGCGCGAGTCGACCGACGGGCACCCCCTGCTTCAGGAAAAGGGGAAAGGAAAGGCGCTGGTCGTTCTCGTCACGGCCGATCGCGGTCTGTGCGGAGGTTTCAACGCCAACGTCTCCAAGGCCGCCGAGCGCTTCATCCGCAACGCCACCGACGGCTTCGAGGCCTACGATCTGATGATCATCGGGCGCAAGGGGAAGGAATTCCTCAAGTCGCGCGCCGGGCTCAACGTCTTTAAGGTCTACGAGAACATCACCGCCTCCATCTCCTACAGCACCGCGGCCCTTCTCGGGCAGGAGGTCGTCGATCTCTACACCGGCGACAGCTACGACGCGGTCTACCTGGTCTACAACGCGTTTCGCAGCGCGATCTCCCAGGAGGTGACCGTCGACAAGCTCCTGCCCATCGTTCCGATGGAGGTCGACGAGGGGAAACACACCCCCGACTACATCTATGAGCCGAATCGTTCCGACGTGCTCGGCCAGCTTCTCCCCAAGCACATCGAGGTACAGATCTTCCGTGCCCTTCTCGAGTCCGTGGCTTCGGAGCACGGCGCCCGCATGAGCGCAATGGACAGCGCGAGCAAGAACGCCACGGAAATGATCGGCAAGCTGACCCTGCAGTACAACCGTGCACGCCAGGCCGCGATTACCAAGGAGCTGATGGAAATCATCTCCGGCGCCGAAGCCATCAAGTAATAAAGACGATTCTCACCTGCTCAGGGTGGAAAAGGAGGAACGGTTCGTCATGAATAAAGGAAAAATCACTCAGGTCATCGGCCCCGTTATCGACGTGGAGTTCGAGGCCGGAAAACTCCCGGAGATTTATCACGCTCTGAAGGTCACCAACCCTTCCCTGGGCGAAGGCGAGTGGAATCTCGTCGTCGAGGTCGCGCAGCATCTGGGCGAAAACACCGTGCGCGCCATCGCCATGGATTCGACCGACGGCCTCGTGCGCGGGCAGGACGTCCTCGACACCGGCAAGCAGATCCTCATGCCGGTCGGTCGCGGCACCCTCGGGCGCATCCTCAACGTCGTCGGCGAGCCCGTCGACGAGAGAGGCCCCGTTCAGACGGACAAACACTGGGAGATTCACCGCCCCACCCCCGAATTCGTCGAGCAGTCGACCAAGGTCGAAGCCTTCGAGACGGGGATCAAGGTTGTCGACCTCCTCGCCCCCTACGCCCGAGGCGGCAAGATCGGCCTCTTCGGCGGCGCCGGCGTCGGCAAGACCGTTCTGATCATGGAGCTGATCCACAATATCGCCAAGCAGCACGGCGGCTTCTCGGTCTTCGCCGGGGTCGGCGAGCGCACCCGCGAAGGGAACGATTTGTGGCACGAGATGAAGGACTCGGGCGTTCTCGACAAGGCCTCCCTCATCTATGGTCAGATGAACGAGCCCCCCGGCGCCCGCGCCCGCGTCGCCCTGTCGGCCCTCACCGTCGCCGAGTACTTCCGCGACGAGGAAGGACAGGACGTTCTGCTCTTCGTCGACAACATCTTCCGCTTCACCCAGGCGGGCTCCGAGGTTTCGGCCCTTCTGGGGCGCATCCCCTCGGCCGTCGGTTACCAGCCGACCCTCTCCACCGAGATGGGAGCCCTGCAGGAGCGCATCACCACCACCAACAAGGGGTCCATCACCTCGGTCCAGGCGATCTACGTCCCCGCCGACGACTTGACCGACCCGGCCCCCGCGACGACCTTCGCCCACCTCGACGCCACCACCGTCTTGTCGCGTCAGATCGCCGAGCTCGGGATCTACCCCGCCGTCGATCCCCTCGACTCGACGAGCCGCATCCTCGACCCGCAGGTCGTCGGCGACGAGCATTACAAGTGCGCCCGCGAGGTCCAGTACGTTCTTCAGCGCTACAAGGACCTGCAGGACATCATCGCCATTCTCGGCATGGACGAGCTCTCCGAGGAAGACAAGCTCACCGTCTCGCGCGCCCGCAAGATCCAGCGCTTCCTCTCCCAGCCCTTCCACGTCGCCGAGACCTTCACCGGCACCCCCGGCAAGTACGTCGAGCTCAAGGACACCATCCGCGGGTTCCAGGAGATCGTCGCCGGCAAGTACGACGACATCCCCGAGCAGGCCTTCTACATGGTCGGCACCATCGAGGAAGCTCTGGAGAAAGCCAAGAAACTGGCGGCTTGATCAGGCCGGCAACCGCTCAAGGGGCGCGCCTGGGTCGCTGACCTTCCCCGCGCCCCGCGGGCACTTAAGCCAAAGGTGTTATCAGGATGGCAGATAAGCTCAGACTTGAAATGGTCACCCCCTACAAGCACGTCCTGTCCAGGGACGTCGACGAGGTCACGGCCCCCGGGACACTCGGGGAGATGGGGATCCTGCCCGGGCACACCCCGATTCTGACCACCCTCAAAATCGGGGAGCTCACCTATCGACAGGGGAACCAGAACTTTCACGTCGCCATTAACTGGGGGTTTGTGGAAGTCGAAGGGGACACGGTCACCGTTCTGGTGGAGACCGCCGAGCCGGCCGACGAGATCGACCTCGAGCGCGCCAAGGCCGCTCTGGGGCGCGCCGAGGCGGCCCTGAAGCAGCTCGCCCCCGACGACAAGGACTTCCTCGTCATGCAGGCGTCGTTGGAGCGCGCCCTCATCCGCATCCAGGTGGCGGGGCGCAAGGGGCGCTGAACCGACTTTTCACCCAAAAATAAGAGGGGCGATCCTGCCGGGATCGCCCCTCTTTTCATTTAGGTGAGGTCGCTGGAAGTGTCCTTTAAAATCTGATGCATCTTCTCCTCGACCAGCACGAGGTGCTCGGTCATCGCCTGTCGCGCCCCTTCGGCGTCGCGCTGCGCGATGGCGTCGAGGATGCGGCGGTGCTGGTTGAGCAGGACGGCCACATACCCCTCCTTGCGATAGAATTCCATCAGGGCGACCTGGATGGTGGCGTGAAAGAGGGAGTGGACGGTGTTGAGGACGTGGAGCTGAATGGTGTTGTGGGTGGCGGCGGTGATGGCGTAGTGAAAACGCGCATCGACATCGGCGTCCCACCCTCCCCTGGCGGCCTGTCTCTCCATCTCGTCGACGAGGGTACGCATCTGGCCGATCTCCTCGTCGCTGGCCCGGGTGGCGGCCAGATAGGCCGACCAGCTCTCCAGCCCCATGCGCACCTCGACCAGAGCGTGCAGAAGAAGGGGATTTTTCTCCACCATGTTGCTCAGGGGGTCGGCCATCGAGGCCTCGGTGAGGGAGCGCACGAAGGTGCCGCCCCCCTGGCGCGACTCGATGAGCCCCATCGCCTCGAGCACCATGATCGCCTCGCGCACCGACGGGCGGCTGACGCCGAGCATCGTCGCGAGGTCCCTCTCGGACGGAACGCGGTCGCCGGGTTTGAGCTCGCCGATGGAGATGAGGTTCTTGATCTGGTCGACGATCTCTTCGGATATCTTTTTGGGCCGAATCGGCTTGAACAGAGTGGTCACACCATTGCTCCACGTGGGTTATTGGTAAGACCGATTCTCTAGCACGGAATGCGAAAAAGGTCAAGAGTCAAGGACTGTTGCATGGAACAGCGCAGCCGCACCCGACAGATCGTTCATCTCGACATGGACGCGTTTTACGCCTCCGTCGAGCAGCGCGACCGCCCCGAGCTGCGGGGCAGAGCGGTCATCGTCGGAGGGAGCGCCGGGCGCGGGGTCGTCAGCGCCTGCTCCTACGAGGCGAGACGCTTCGGCGTTCACTCGGCTATGCCGATGGCGCAGGCGGTGCGCCTGTGCCCCGACGCGCGGGTGCTGCCGGTGCGCATGGGGCGCTACAAAGAGGTATCGAGGCAGATCTTCGCCATCATCGGGAGCTACTCCGATCGTATTGAGCCCCTCTCCATCGACGAAGCCTTCGTCGATCTTACCGGCTGCGAACGTCTGCTCGGACCCGCTGTCGAGGTGGCGCGGCGCATCCGCAGCGAGGTGCGGGGGCGCACCGGTCTGGCCGTCAGCGCCGGGGTGGCGCCGAACAAGTTCCTCGCCAAGCTCGCCTCCGAGGCGGCCAAGCCCGACGGCCTCCTCGAAGTCCCCCCCGAGGGGATCGACGCCTTTCTCCTCCCCCTTCCCTTGCGGCGTCTGTGGGGGATCGGCGCCGTCACGGCGGCGAAGCTGGAGAAGATGGGGATTGGCACGGTGGCCGAGCTGCGGGGGCTCGATCGGCAGCGTCTCATCCGAAGCTTCGGCAGTGCCGGAGACCACCTGTACCGCATGGCGCGGGGGATCGACGAGCGCGAGGTGCGCGGGGGCGCACCGATGAAATCCGTCGGAAACGAGGAGACCTTCGACACCGATCTGCGCGGCGAGGCAGCGCTTCGCCGCGAGCTCTGGGCCTTGGCCGAGCGGGTCGCCAGGCGCCTGCGCCGGGGGGAGGTACGGGGGCGCACCCTCACCGTGAAGGTGCGCTACGGCGATTTCACCACCGTGACCCGCAGCGAGACCCTCGCCGAGGCGATCGATCACGGCCTGGAGATCTTCGGGCGGGCGACGGTTCTGCTGGGCAGAACCGAGGCCCTCACGCGGCCGGTGCGCCTTCTCGGTGTGACCCTCTCCCAGTTGGAGCCGGCCGGAGGCGGGCAGGCCGGGCTCTTCGAGGACGGGGGACGGATCAAACGAGAGTCCCTCGATCGGGCCGTCGATCTGCTCGCCGATCGATTCGGCGGCTCGGCCCCGCGCAGAGGAGCGCTGCTGGAGCGCGAAGAGGAGTGAGCTGGGCCTTCAGGGGCGAAGAAAGGGAGCGAGACCCCGGTGCGAGGCGAGAAGGTGGTCGCGGGTAAAGGCCTCCATCGTCATGGTGGGTTCCGCGTCGCAGCGCCGCAGCGCCTCGAAGAGCGAAGCGAAGGCGATGCTCCCCTCCCCCACCGGCAGATGCTCGTCGGCGCCCCCCCGGTTGTCGTGCAGATGCAGGTGAAAGAGGCGCGGCGCGAAGGCGTCGACCCACCCCTGCAGATCGCGGCCGCAAAAGAGGTTCCAGTGGCCGACGTCGAGGCAGTGGCCGAACCACGGCGAATCGATGGCGGCGACCAGATCGACGAGCGTCTGGGGCTCATCCTCGAAGATGTTCTCCACGGCGATGCGACACCCCTGCGCGGCGGCCAGCTCTACAAAGGGGGGCCAGAACGAGACGGAGGCGTCGAGCCAGAGCTGCGCACGAAGCCCGTACTTCCACTTCTCATACCCCGGATGAAAGACGATCAGCGCAGCGCCGAGCTCCTCGGCCGCCGCCATGGTGCGGCTGAAGCGTGCGACGGTGACGTCGCGAACCGCCGGGTCGAGCGCCCCGGGGTTGAGGTCGTGAAAGGGGGCGTGCACCGTCGCACGCAGGTCGGCGGCGCTCAGACGGCGCCCCAGGGGGCGAAGCGCGCCGGGGGGCAGGCGCTCGAGGTCGAGGGCCGTGAAACCGATCTCGGGCTGGAAGCCGTTTTCGAGAAAAAAATCGAGATGCTCGTCGAGAACGCTGTAGGGCAGGGAGGCGAAAAGTGGGTGCATGCCTGGGGTCTCCGAAGGAGCGCCGGACGATGGAGCCGGCTGCGGGAAAAGGGCGCGAGTACCGTTGAAGGATAGACTCAACAGGGGGAAAAGGCAATAGAGATAGGAACTTGAGTCGGCGGACGGAGCGAGAAAAGGTTTGACAAATCTTGTATACTGTATACAATTGACGTGCGGGTCGTCATTACAATCGAAGGAGCTCCCGTGAAAAAGAAACAGATAGAGCGGCACCAGACCCTGCGGGAAAAGATCCTCGAGACGATCCGTGAAGCGATCCTCCGGGGAACCCTCAAGCCCGGGGAGAAGGTCGCCGAGCCGGAGCTCGCAGAGCGCTTCGGCATCAGCCGCACACCCATCCGCGAAGCGTTCCGCCAGCTCGAGTCCGAAGGGTATCTGACTGTCATTCCGCGCAAGGGGGCGGTGGTCGCCTCCCTCTCGGAGCGCGACGTCGAAGAGTTCTACGCCATCAAGAGCATCCTCGAGGGGTACGCGGCGCGCATGGCTGCAGAGCGCCTGAGCGAAAAGGACATCGAGCGCCTCGAGGCGATCAACGACAGGCTCGCCCAGCTCGCTCAGGAGGGGGACGTGAAGACCTTTTTCCGCGTCCACAACGAGTTCCACGAGCTCTTCATCCGCTCGGCGGGCAACGAGAAGCTCTTCGAGCTCATCCAGCAGCTGGGGCTGAAGTTCAACCGCCTGCGCATGGCTTCCCTCTCCCTTCCGGGGCGCATGGAGATCTCGGTCCAGGAGCATCGCAAGATCATCCAGGCCTTCCGGGAGAAGGCCGGCGACAAGGCCGACAAGCTGGTGAGCAAGACCGCAGCCTACGGCGGGCAGGTCCTCATCCAGAGCATGGCCCGCGAGGAAGGGCGAAAGACCGAGCTCACCGCACTGCAGCGCATGATCGACGTCTGATCGCTCCCCCGATGGAGCTCAAGGCCCGTTTCCCCGCCGGAGACGGGCTTTTTTCGTGGCGGAGAGGTAGAATGAGAACGATCAGGGCTGGGGCGGAGGGCGAATGCACTGGGCGGTACTGGCGTTTCTGACGGCGTTTTTCGAGTCGGCCAAGGATGTCCTCGGCAAGCGCTCGCTGCGCAGCGCCGATCCGGTGCTCGTCGCCTGGGCCTGGCGCTTTTGCGCCCTCCCCTTCCTTCTGCCCTTCGTCGCGCTGACGGGGGTCCCCCCCATCGGTCCCGACTTCGGTTGGGCCTTGCTGGTCGGCGGCGGTCTCAACGTCGTTACCTCCATCGCCTACATGCGGGCGATCCAGCTCTCCGACCTCTCCATCACGGTTCCGATGGTCGCCTTCACGCCGCTCTTTCTGCTCGTCACCTCGCCGCTGATCCTCGGCGAGACTCCGGACGCGCGAGGGATTCTCGGGGTGCTCCTCATCGTCGCCGGTACCTACCTGATGAAGGTGAAGGAGCGCGCGGCGGGTCTGTTCGCTCCCTTTCGCGCGCTGTGGCGCGAGCCGGGGCCGCGCTGGATGCTCGCGGTGGCGCTGATCTGGAGCATCACGGCCAACGTCGACAAGGTCGGGGTGCAGAGCTCTTCGCCGATCTTCTGGTCCTTCGCCATCAATCTGTTCATCGCCGCGGCGCTCCTGCCGGTGCTCCTCTTCACGCGCCGCTCCGCCCCCCTCTCGGTGCGCTCGGCGTGGGGGCTGCTGGCGCTGGGGGGAGCTGGGGCGCTGACGACTCTGTGCCAGATGGCCGCCATCAGCGTCGCCCTTGTCCCCTACGTCATTTCGGTCAAGCGCACCAGCATCGTCCTGGCCGTCGTGTGGGGATGGTTGCTCTTCGCCGAGCAGGGGGTGCGCGAGCGGCTGGGGGGCGCCGCGCTGATGCTCGCCGGCGTTGTGCTGATCCTTTTGCCCTGAGTCGTTTTTCGAAGCGGCTTTGCTTGATTAAGATCGTCGGATTGTGAGATAGTTGCGCAGATACGCAGGGATGTGCCCGCTAGAAGGTGCCCGCTAGAAGGTGCCTGTCGCCCTTCCATGCAATGGGCGCGTGCAAAGTGGGCGATCGGCTAAGCCGTCGCCGTGCGGATGAAACCGTTTACGTGAGGAGATGCAATGCAGATGAAGGTCGCGACGTTGATGCTGGGGTTCGCCCTGTTCGCCGTTCAGGGATGGGCCCAGTCCCTTGAGATCCATTTGAACGACACCACCGTCCAGGCGCGCTACGAACACCCCCTCTATGAGGACGATTTCGGCCTGTCGGCCGTCGGTGGCCGTTTTCTCTACAACGACGACAAAAGCACCGCCCTCGGCTCCCTCGGCCTCGACTTCGTCGGTGCGCCGGGCAACGTCCCGGGGCTGAAGGTCGGGGTGGGGAGCCACCTGTACGGGGGCAAGACCCGGGGGAGGCAGTCGCTCGCCGCCGTCGGCATCGGGCTGCGCGGACACCTCGCCCCGCCGCAACTGGGCGGTGTCGGCCTGGAGGGAAGGCTCGCCTACGCACCGAAGATTCTGACCTTCATGGATGCCGAGCGCCTGCTGGAGACGTCGGTGAGGCTCAGCTACGCCGTAACGCCCAAGGTGCGCCTGTTCGCCGAGTATCAGCGCATCCGGGTCGACTTCGAAGATCTCGGCTCGACCACCATCGACGAAGGGATTCGAGGCGGCTTTCAGGCGCTGTTCTGATCCGCTTCGCAAGGTGACGCGATGAAGTCGCAAGCGGCAGCTCTGCACCCCCCTGCGCACGACGTGCAGGCGAAGACGCAGGGGTTCGAATCGATCAGCCCCCCTCTCCTTCTGGCGTGGGAGACGATGCCGTGCGATCTTTTTCGCCGGCTCGACACCGGCGATTTCGCTCTGCTCATGGGAAAGGGCGCCGAGCTGGGGGAGCGGGGGATCGGACGCATCCGCGCGCTGGGGCTGACGCATCTGTACATCCGTCAAGAGGACGCCCCGGCTTTATTTCTTGCCCTGCGCGAGACGCTCGGCGCGCTGGTGCGCGATCCGGCGATCCCCTCCGAAGCCAAGGCCGAGCTCGTCCATGCGGTCTGTCGCGAGGCGCTGCGCAGGGTCTTCGCCGATCCGCGCGCGGCCTTCATCGAGCAGGCCGGAGAGGTCCTCGTCCCGACCATCGACCTGATCCTGGAGGACGACGGAGCGGCGCGCCAGATGGTGCGCCTGACGGCCTACGACCATGCGACCTACGTCCATTCGACCAACGTGGGGATCTTCAGTCTCGCCCTGGGGCGCATCTTCCTCGGCCGCTTCAGCGTCGAGGAGCTGCGCAGGGCGGGGGCCGGCTTCTTCCTGCACGATCTCGGAAAGTGCCTCATCCCGCTGGAGATCCTCAACAAGCCCGGCCCTCTGACCGCCGCCGAGCGCCTCGTGGTGGAGCGCCACCCGCAGGACGGCCTGAAGATCCTCGAGGGGAGCACCCTGCTCTCCGAAGAGGCGGCGACGATCCTTCTGCAGCATCACGAGCGCGACGACGGCTCGGGCTACCCCTTCGGCCTGAAAGGGGGGGACATCCACCCCTTTGCGCGCATCTGCCGCCTCGCCGACGTCTACGAGGCCCTCACCTCCCACCGCCCCTACCACCAGCGACACACCACCTTCGAGGCGCTCAAGGTCATGAAGGAGCGCGCCATGTCCGACGCCGACCCCGATCTGCTGCGGCGCTTCATTGGCCTGTTCAGCCTCTGACCCCCCTTCTCCGCGTGTCCCTGCCTCCTCAGGAGCGCAGACGCGACCCGATCAGCATCGACGCCCAAAAAAAGAGCGCCAGCGCCATGGCGGCCGAGACGCCGAAGGCCGTCGTCAGCGGGACATCCCCGACCCCGAGGATGGCGTGGCGGAATCCGTCGATGAGATACAAGAGGGGATTGATGCGCGAGACCCCCTCCCACAGCGGCGGGAGGATGGAGACGGGGTAGAAGACCCCCCCAAGATAGATCAGGGGGAGGATGAAGAAGTTGTTGTACATCGAGAGCGAGTCGAAGTTGTGGGCGTAGATGGCGGCGATAAGCCCGAACTGCGAGAAGAGAAAGCTCGCCAGGCACGCCATCAGCAGCGCCGCCGTCGGGTTGACCCACGGAAGGGGGGCGAAAAAGAGGGAGATCGCCAGAACCGCAAAGCCGACGAAGAGCCCCCGGATCATCGCCGCCAGGGTGTAGGCCATGATGAACTGCGCCGGGGTGAGCGGCGTCACCAGCAGATCGACGATGTTGCCCAGATAGCGCGACATGAAGAGGGACGAGGAGCTGTTGGCGAAGGAGTTGGTGATCACCCCCATCAGGATCAGCCCCGGGATGACGAACTGCGCGTAGCTGAACTCGGGGACGACCTCGATGCGATCGCCGAGGGTGGCGCCGAAGACGAAGAGGTAGAGCGAGGCGGTGATGATCGGCGCCATGACCGTCTGGCTCGCCACCCGCAAAAAGCGGCGCACCTCTTTTTGCAGCAGCGTCAAAAAGGGGAGCCATGACACGAAGGGAGGGGGCGTCGCCTTCATCTCTCCTCCATGGGCGTCCGGCCGTTGATGCCGGTGAGCTTGAGAAAGACCTCCTCCAAGCCGACCTTGCGCGTCTCGATGTCGGTCACCTTGATCCCCAGGCGACCGAGCGCTTCGAGGACCGCCCCCGCCCCCCCGTCGGGTGTGAGGGAGAATTCGAGGGCCGAGCCCCCCTCGACGAGCCGCGGCGAGAGGGCGGCCAGACCGGAGGGGATCTCGCCCAGCGGCGCCTCCAACCGGACGGTGAGGCGCCGCTCGCCGAGGCGCTCGATGAGGTTGGCGGTCGGCTCCAGGGCGATGAGCTCGCCGTGGTTCATGATGGCGATGCGGCCGCACATCTGCTCGGCCTCCTCCAGATAGTGGGTCGTCAGAAGGATCGTCGTCCCCTGCGCGTTGATCTCCCGGACAAAATCCCATAGCGTGTGGCGAAGCTCGACGTCGACCCCCGCCGTCGGCTCGTCGAGGATGAGCAGGCGCGGCTTGTGGATGAGGGCCTTGGCCACCATGAAGCGGCGCTTGAGACCGCCGGAGAGCTTGATCATGATCTTGTGCAGGTGCGGGCCGAGGCCGAGCCGCTCGATGAGCTGGACGCGCCAGGCCGGGTCGTCGCGCACACCGTAGTAGCCGCTGTGAATACGCAGCGCCTCGTCGATGGTGAAGAAGTTGTCGATGACGATCTCCTGGTGCATGACGCCGGTGATGCGGCGGGTCGCCCGGTAGTCGCGTCGGTTGTCGTAGCCGAAGATCTCGATCTCCCCCTCGTCAATGCGCGTCACCCCGGCCACCATGTTGATGGTGGTGCTCTTGCCGGCGCCATTGGGACCGAGAAGACCGAAGATCTCTCCGGGCTCGATGCGCAAGGAGAGGTCGCGCACGGCTTCGAAGGAGCCGTAGCGCTTGCGCAGACGGCGGATGTCGAGGGCGGGAGGGGTCATGAAGGTCTTTGTCGGGCTGACTGCGAGGTCAAGCGGAGACGGGCGGATCTGCTCCGATTCAGTATAGCATCCGGTGCGAAAAAGGCCTGCGGGGTGCGCAGGCCTCTAGGAAATCGTTCAGTCCGCCGCGGCCGCCGTCTCCTCGGCGTCGGCCGTCCTCTTTTTGCCGAAGAAGCGAGCGATCCAGATCCCCACTTCGTACAGCACGACCATCGGGATGGCCAGGGCCGTCTGGGAGACGAGATCGGGAGGGGTCAGGATCGCCCCGAAGGCGAAGGCGCCGATGAGGAAGTATTTGCGGTTGCGCGCCAGCATAGGGTAGTCGACGATCCCCATGCGCGACAAAAAGAAGATGACGATGGGGAGCTCGAAGACGAGGCCGAAGGCGAACAGGAGCTTGGTCGACAGGGAGAAGTAGGCTCCCATGGAGAGCATAGCGGCGATCTCGCCGGTGCCGGTGCCGAAGCCGATCAGAAAGGTGAAGATGAAGGGGAAGACAAAGAAGAAGCCGAAGTAGGTGCCGGCCGCGAAGCACAGGGTGCTGGCGACGACGAAGGGGACGGCGAACTTCTTTTCGTGCTTGTAGAGCCCCGGGGCGACAAAGGCCCAGATCTGCCAGAGGATGACGGGAAAAGAGAGGAGAAGCCCCGCGATGGCCGAAACCTTCAGGTAGGTGAAGAACGGCTCGGTGGCGTGGATGAAGACGAGGGAGCTCCCCTCGGGGAGGGCGGCGCGCACCGGCTCGGCGACGAGCTGAAAGAGGCGCTCGGAAAAGGCGTAACAGGCGAGAAAGCCGACAAGCCAGGCCCCCCCGGCGATCATCAGGCGCTTGCGCAGCTCTTCGAGGTGCGAGGTGAAGGGCGCCTGATCATCCGCCATGGGACGGATCCTTCTTGGCCTCGGCGCTCTCCGTCGTCGGCTCCGCGGGGGGGGCGCTCTTTTCGTCTTCCGGGGGGAGGTCCGGCTCGACGGTCCCGGGGGCGCGGATCTTCCCTTCACGCTGCAGGCGCTCGCGGGTCTTGTTGCGCGCCTCCTCGTCGAAGCTCGACTTGAGCTCGTCCGAGGCGCGGCGGAACTCGGCCATGGCCCGCCCCAGCGATTTGGCGATGTCGGGGAGCTTTTTGGGGCCGATGACGATGAGGGCCACAGCCAGGATGAGCAGAAGCTCGGGCATGCCGATGCCGAACATGTTTGTATCCTCTGTTGAGGGTTGGAAAACGGGATCAAAACGCGAGAATAGCGCTAAGGGATAGCCGATGTCAAGCCTTGGAAGGGTTTAAGGGTTTGACATACATAGGTTTTTGATTTAGTATTTCGCGGCACGAAAAGACCCATTTTTCGGGAAGGAATGCGATGAATCAGCAGGAAATACGCGAGGAAATCCGCCGCCTGGCCAAGGAGCGCAACGCCCTGATCCTGGCCCACAACTACCAGCGCGACGAGATCCAGGAGATCGCCGACCTCACCGGAGACTCCCTCGGCCTCTCCATGGAGGCGGCGCGCACCGACCGCGACGTCATCGTCTTTTGCGGCGTCCACTTCATGGCCGAGAGCGCGGCCATCCTCGCCCCCGACAAGATCGTCCTGCTGCCGCGCCCCGACGCCGGCTGCCCCATGGCCGACATGGTCACCCCCGGGGGGCTGCGCGAGATGAAGGCGCGCCACCCCGGCGCCACCGTCGTCACCTATGTCAATTCGAGTGCGGCGGTCAAGGCCGAGAGCGACATCTGCTGCACCAGCGCCAACGCCGTGAAGGTCGTCAACTCGGTGGAGAGCCCCGAGGTCATCCTGGTGCCCGACCGCAACCTCGGCGCCTACATCGCCTCGCACACCGAGAAGGTCTGCCACCTCTGGGACGGCTACTGCCCGACCCACGAGCGCCTGGAGGAGGAGGCGGTGCGCCGCGCCCTGGACGAGCACCCCGACGCCCTCTTCATGGCCCACCCCGAGTGCCCCCCGGCGATCCTCGCCCTGGCACACCACATCACCTCCACCAGCGGGATGTACGAGTTCGCCCGCTCCAGCTCGGCAAAGCGCATCATCGTCGGGACCGAGGCGGGGATCCTCTACCGACTGCGCCGGGAGAACCCCGACAAGGAGTTCATCCTCCCCTCTTCCCGCCTCATCTGCCCCAACATGAAGCTCACCTCGCTGGAGGATCTGCTGAAGAGCCTGCAGACGATGAGCCCCGAGATCACAGTGCCGGAGCCTGTGCGCGAGAAGGCCCGCACCACGCTGGAGCGGATGCTCGCCGTTCCGCGCGACTGATTATCTGCGGGGCGCCCGCGGCGCCCCGTCGCCCGTCATGGAACACGACCTCTCCCACGATATCGCCCACGCCACCGTCCACGCCTTTGTGCAGGGGGTTCGTGCGCCGCTGCGGGCCGAGACCTTCGGGCTGCTCGGATCAAGCGGCGCCTACCTGCTGTCGGCTCTGCTCGCCGCCACCGACGAGACGCTGCTCGTCGTCGCCCCCGACGCCCGCCAGGGGCAGCAGTTCGCCTCCGACCTCGACTTCTATCACGGCCGACCCGGCGAAATCTTTTTCTTCCCCCACTGGGAGATGCGCCCCTACGAGCCGCTGACCCCCCATCCGGAGGTGGAGGCGGCGCGCCTGGCGGCCCTCGCCGCCCTGCACGAGGGGCGCGCCCGGGCCGTCGTCTGCACGGTGCGCTCCCTCATGCAGCGCGTCATCCCCCGCGACGTTCTGGGAGGGCTCGTCGAGCGCCTCGAGTGCGAGGAGGAGTACCCCCGCAAGGCGCTGCTGGAGCGCCTCCTCGCCCTGGGGTACCAGGCGGTGCCGCTGGTGGAGGACCGCGGGAGCTTCTCGCTGCGCGGCGACATCCTCGACATCTATCCTCCCACCCGCCCCCTGCCGGTGCGCATCGAGTTCTTCGGCGACTGGATCGAGCGCATGCGCCCCTTCGAGCCGTCGAACCAGCGCTCCCTCGACGAAGAGCTCGCCGAGCTCGCCGTCCTCCCCGCCCGCGAGATGGTCCTGGCCGGAGCGCACCTGGAGACCTTCGCGCGCCGCCTCAAGGAGCGCAGCGACGCGCTGGAGATCGCCCGTACCGTGCGCGAGGCGGTGATGGAGGAGGTGCGCGAGGGGCTCATGGCGCCGGGGCGCGCCTTTTTACTCCCCCTCAACTACGACTCCCTCGATACCCTCTTCGACTACGCGCCGCGCGCGAGGCGCATCGTCCTCGATCCGCCGCAGGCGCTGCAGGAGGCCGATCTCTTCCAGGAGGAGATCGCCGAAGGGGAGCGCCGCGCCGCCTCTCGCGGTGAGCCGTACGCCGCCGCCGAAACCCTCTACCTCGACGCGTCCGAGACGGAGCGCCTGCTGAGCGCCGCGCGGCGCATCGATTTCTCCTCCCTGGAGGTCTTTCATCTGGAGGAGGAGCACCCGCGCTTTCGCTTCGAGGTGCAGGGCAACGCCGATGTGCGCTCGGCGCTTCGCAGCGAAGGGGTGGGCATGGCGGCGCTGGCCGAGCGGCTGCGCGCCTGGAAAGGGGCGGGATGGCGCACCCTTCTGGTCTGCCACCAGCAGGGGCAGGCCGAGCGTCTGCTCGACCTGCTGGAGCCCCACGGCTTCGCCCCCGACTTTCGCCCCGACGCCGGGGCCGTCGGCCTGAAGGCCGGCGAGGTGCGCCTGGTGCTGGGCGATCTCGCCGCGGGTTTTCGCCTTCCCGAGGAGAGAATCGCAGTCGTCGCCGAGGAGGAGATCTTCGGGCGCCGGGTGCGCCGCCGCGGCGACTCCAAGGCCCGTGCCAAGGCGATCCTCTCCTCTCTGGCCGCCCTGAAGGAGGGGGACTACGTCGTCCACGCCGACTACGGCATCGCCCGCTACCGGGGGCTCTTTCACCTGAAGGCGGGGGTCTCCGAGGGGGATTTTCTGCACCTCGAGTACGCCGGGGAGGACAAGCTCTACCTGCCGGTGGAGCGCATCGAGAAGATCCAGAAGTACGTCGGCGGCGAGGGGCACGCCCCGCGCCTCGACAAGATGGGGAGCGGCGCCTGGGAGAAGGCCAAGGTGCGCGCCCGCGCCGCGGTGGAGGAGCTCGCCCGCGACCTGCTCAAGATCTACGCGCAGCGCGAGATGGCCCAGGGGTTTCGCTACTCCCCGCCCGACCGGATGTTCAAGCAGTTCGAGGCCGCCTTCCCCTGGGAGGAGACCCCCGACCAGCTCAGCGCCATCGGCGACGTGCTCGAAGACATGCAGTCCGAGCGCCCCATGGACCGTCTCATCTGCGGCGACGTCGGCTACGGAAAGACCGAGGTCGCCATCCGCGCCGCCTTCAAGGCGGTCCTCGACAGCCGCCAGGTGGCGGTCCTGGTGCCGACGACCGTCCTGGCGCGCCAGCACTGGGAGACCTTCCGCGCCCGCTTCGAGGGGTATCCGGTGACGGTGGAGATGGTCTCGCGATTTCGCACCGCCGCCGAACAGAAACAGATTCTGGAGAGGACCTCCGCCGGCAAGGTCGACATCCTCATCGGGACCCACCGCCTCTTGCAGCGCGACGTGCGCTTCAAGAGCCTGGGGCTCGTCATCGTCGACGAGGAGCAGCGCTTCGGCGTCGTCCACAAGGAGAAGCTCAAGCGCCTTCGGGCCGAGGTCGACATGCTCACCCTCTCGGCCACCCCCATCCCGCGCACGCTGCACATGAGCATGACGGGGCTTCGCAGCCTCTCGGTCATCGACACCCCGCCGGTCGACCGCATGGCGATCCGCACCTACGTCACGCGCTTCGATGACGAGCTGATCCGCGAGGCGATCCTGCGCGAGCTGCGCCGCGGCGGGCAGGTCTTCTTCGTCCACAACCGGGTGCAGAACATCGGCGCCATGGCCGAGTTTCTGCAAACCCTCGTCCCCGAGGCGAAGATCGCCGTGGGCCACGGGCAGATGGGGGAGAAGGAGCTCGAAGACGTCATGGTCGGCTTCATCGAGGGCAAGACCAACGTCTTCGTCTGCTCGACCATCATCGAGAACGGCCTCGACATTCCGCGGGCCAACACCATCATCATCAACCGCGCCGACTGCTTCGGCCTCTCCCAGCTCTATCAGCTGCGCGGGCGGGTCGGGCGCTCGGACCGGCGCGCCTACGCCTATCTGCTCATCCCCGGCGAGGGGACCCTCACCCGCGAGGCGCGCGAACGTCTGCGGGTGCTGCAGGAGCTCACCGAGCTAGGGGCCGGCTTCCGGGTGGCGAGCCACGACCTGGAGTTGCGCGGTGCAGGCGATCTGCTCGGCGCCAAGCAGTCGGGGCAGATCGCCGCCATCGGCTTCGAAATGTACACCGAGCTGCTGGAGGAGACGATCCACGAGCTGCAGGGGATGAGCGCCGAGCAGAAGATCGATCCGGAGATCCGCCTGGGGCTCTCGGCCTTTTTGCCCGAGAAGTACGTCCCCGATCCGAACCAGCGGCTCGTCCTCTACAAGAAGATGGCCGGCGCCGACGACGAAGAGGAGCTCTATCACGTCGCCGACGAGCTGCGCGACCGCTACGGCGAGATCCCCGAGCCGACTGCGGTCCTCCTGGAGAGCATGAAGCTGCGCCTGACGATGAAGCGGCTCAGGGTCGCCCTGGCCGAATACGTCGGCACCCGCCTCGTCTTCGCCTTCGACGCCGCCACGCCGGTGCCGCCGGAGAAGATCCTGGGGCTCCTCGCCGATCCGAAGCGCTACGCCTTCACCCCCGACTATCGCCTCTCGATCACCGTCGGTCGCATCGACGCGCAGAGCGCTCTGGCGACGGCCAGAAAAGAATTGCAGGCGTTTCTTTAGCTATGCTAGTGTCGAAAGGATGCCCTGCAGCTCCCGGGCGCGCGCCTTTACCGCCCGGCGCTCCGCGGCTTTTTCATCCCCATGTGGAAGTTTCCGAAGTCGTTCATGAATCCTAAGCATTTCAGGGCCGCGGCCCTCCTGGTTGCCCTCTGTGTCCTTGCCGCCTGCAGATCCGAGATCCGCAGCGAGGATCCGGTTCTTCTGAGCATCAACGGCCACAACATCACTCTGAGCGAATTCCAGAGCGATTTCGCCAAGATGCTCCCCTCCGACCAGACCCTTCCGGCCGACGAGCGCAAGGATCTGAAGCGCTCCTATCTCGTTCAGATCATCGACCGGCGCCTCGCCCTGGGCGAGGCCGAGCGACTCGGCCTCGCCGTCACCTCCGACGAGGTCGACGCCGCTCTCGCCGAGCACCGGCGCGACTATCCCGACGGCGCCTTCGAACAGATGCTGCAGGAG